>NZ_CAXUJR010000019.1:23319-26932 GCF_964251405.1 uncultured Methylobacterium sp. | reverse complement strand
ATCCCGGGGCGGCCATGGCTTGACGCATGGCCTGGATCATCTCAGCTAACGATCGGGGCGCGACGATCGCCGATCCTCGACGTACGGGGCAGGCGCCGGTCGCCTCTCCCCAGGCGCCAGGGCCGTCTTCGGAGCGGCAGGTCCAGAGAGCCCGAAGGTCCACCATGCACGCTTCCGAGAGACAGACCATGCAAGCCTCGGCCGTCACGTCCCTGTCCGAAGGCGCCATCCCCACGGGGACCGGCCCCGAGATCGCCGGCCCATCGCCGCGGCACCGCACCGTCGGCGTGATGGTCGGCTCCGGCGAGGGCGCCGTGACCATGGGTGGGGGCGCGCCCATCGTCGTCCAGTCGATGACCAACACCGATACCGCCGACATCGACGGCACCGTCGCTCAGGTCGCCGCCCTGGCGCGGGCCGGATCGGAGGTGGTTCGCATCACCGTCGATCGCGACGAGGCCGCCGCCGCGGTGCCCAAGATCCGCGACCGCCTGGAGCGCATCGGCGTCCACGTGCCGCTGATCGGCGACTTCCACTATATCGGCCACCAGCTCCTCTCCGACCACCCGGCCTGTGCGGAGGCGCTGGCCAAGTACCGGATCAACCCGGGCAATGTCGGCTTCAAGGAGAAGAAGGACCGCCAGTTCTCGACGATCATCGAGCAGGCGATCCGCTACGGCAAGACGGTCCGCATCGGCGCCAACTGGGGCTCCCTCGACGAGGCCCTCCTCACCCACATGATGGACGAGAACGCGCGCAGCGCACGACCGGTGGATGCCCGCGCGGTGATGCGCGAGGCGATGGTGCAGTCGGCGCTGCTCTCGGCAGCCCGCGCCGAGGAGATCGGGCTGCCCAAGAACCGGATCATCCTGTCCGCGAAGGTCTCGGCGGTGCAGGACCTCATCGCGGTCTACCGCGAGGTCGCGCGGCGCTCCGACTACGCGATCCATCTCGGCCTGACCGAGGCAGGCATGGGCTCGAAGGGCATCGTGGCGGCCTCGGCCGCCATCGGCGTGCTGCTGCAGGAGGGGATCGGCGACACGATCCGCTACTCGCTCACCCCCGAGCCCGGCGGCGACCGCACCATCGAGGTCAAGGTGGCCCAGGAACTCCTGCAGACGATGGGCTTTCGCACCTTCGTGCCGCTGGTCGCCGCCTGCCCGGGCTGCGGTCGCACCACCTCGACCACGTTCCAGGAGCTCGCCCGCGACATCCAGAACTGGATCAGCGCCTCGATGGCGGAGTGGAAGAAGAGCTATCCCGGCGTCGAGGGCCTGAACGTCGCCGTGATGGGTTGCATCGTCAACGGCCCCGGCGAGTCGAAGCACGCCGATATCGGCATCTCGCTGCCGGGGACCGGCGAGACCCCCACCGCCCCCGTCTTCATCGACGGCAAGAAGGCGATGACCCTGCGCGGGCCGACGCTGGCCAAGGACTTCGAGAAGGTCGTCACCGACTACATCGAGCGCCGGTTCGGCGCCGGGACCCGCAACGCGGCCGAGTGAGCCGCGGATGCGCCCGGTCGCGGCCTTGCCGTCCCGCCCTTCGCGGGGCACATGGCCGTGTCATTGCATGATCGCCCCCACCGTCCGACGGAGTCGCGGCCGGTTGGGAGCCCTTCGTGCGGGACCTGAACCTGCGTCGTTCCAGTCTCTCGCAGGCCGAAGCCTGGATCTCATCCCATGACGCAATCCGTCTCCCCGAGCGCATCGGCCGCTCCTCCCGATCCTGCCGGTCGCCTCGGCGCCGAACCGGCGGAGACGCGGCACGACCCCGTGCCGACGCCCTTCTGGACCCTCGTCGTAGGCTCGGTCGGCGTGGTCTACGGCGACATCGGCACGAGCCCGCTCTACGCCTTCCGCGAGGCCCTGGCGCCGGCGCGCGCCGACGGCATCCTGCTCCCCGAGGAGGTGCTCGGCACCACCTCGCTGATCCTCTGGGCGCTCCTGATCATCGTGACCGTGAAGTACGTCGTCCTCCTGCTGCGCATGGACAACAGCGGCGAGGGCGGCATCCTCTCCCTCATGGCGCTGGCCCGCAAGGCGCTCGGCGGCTCGCGCATCGTGCTCATGCTGGGGCTGCTCGGTGCGGCCCTGTTCTACGGCGACGCCATCATCACCCCGGCGATCTCGGTGCTGTCTGCGGTGGAGGGCATCAAGCTCGTCACGCCGGCCTTCGAGCATTACGTGCTGCCGATCACGATCGCGATCATCGTGGCGCTGTTCCTCGTCCAGAGCCGGGGGACGAGCAAGGTCGCGTCCTTCTTCGGGCCGGTCATGGTGGTCTGGTTCCTGGCGCTTGGCCTGGCCGCCCTGCCGCACATCTACGACAATCCGGGCGTGTTCGCGGCCTTCAACCCCTGGTACGCCCTGCATTACCTGCTCGGCCACGGGACGGGGGCGCTGGTCGCGCTCGGCGCCGTGTTCCTGGCGGTGACGGGGGCGGAGGCGCTGTTCGCCGATCTTGGGCATTTCGGGCGCCGCCCGATCCAGGTGGCCTGGCTCGGGCTCGTCGCGCCTTGCCTGACCCTGAACTATCTCGGCCAGACCGCGCTGGTGCTCGCCAAGCCCGACACCACCGATCCGTTCTACCAACTCGTCCCCGAATGGGGCCTGATCCCGATGGTGATCCTGGCGACGCTCGCCACCGTCACCGCGAGTCAGGCGGTGATCACCGGCGCGTTCTCGCTCTCGCGCCAGGCGATCCAGCTCGGCCTCCTGCCCCGCTTCGAGATCCGCCACACCTCGGAATCGCATTCGGGCCAGATCTTCCTGCCGCAGATCAACCTCCTGCTGCTGATCGGCGTCGTGGTGCTCGCCGTGCTGTTCCGCTCCTCCTCGGCACTGGCCTCGGCCTACGGCATCGCGGTGACCGGCACGATGCTGCTCACCGCGAGCATGGCCTACATCGTGCTGTGGAAGGCCTGGAAATGGTCGCCGATCGCGGCGGTCGCCGCGATCATGCCCTTCATCGTGGTCGAGTTCCTGTTCCTGCTCTCGAACCTGCTCAAGGTGCTCGACGGCGGCTACGTGCCCCTCGTGCTGGCGGGCGTCCTCATCGTGGTGATGTGGACCTGGGTGCGCGGCGTCTCGATCCTGACCAACAAGACCCGCAAGACCGACGTGCCGCTCCTCGAGCTCGTCGCCATGCTGGAGAAGAGCCCGCCGCATCACGTGCGCGGCACCGCGATCTTTCTCACGAGCGACCCCGAGATCGCGCCGGCCGCACTCCTGCACAACCTGAAGCACAACAAGGTGCTGCACGAGAAGAACGTCATCCTCACGGTGCAGACGGTGGACACGCCGCGCTCGAGCGAGGCGGACCGCATCCGGATGGAGCCGATCGGGCCGCACTTCTCCAAGATCGTGATGAAGTTCGGCTACATGGAGACGCCCAACATTCCCCGGACCCTGACGCAGCTGCGCAAGCAGGGCTTCAAGTTCGACATCATGGCGACGTCGTTCTTCCTGTCGCGGCGCTCGATCCGCCCCGCCGCCCATTCGGGCATGCCGCTCTGGCAGGACCGGATCTTCATCACCCTGGCCAAGAACGCCAACGACGCCACCGACTTCTTCCAGATCCCGACGGGGCGGGTGGTCGAGGTGGGGACGCA
>NZ_CAXUJR010000019.1:19195-23219 GCF_964251405.1 uncultured Methylobacterium sp. | reverse complement strand
CATTCACGCCGCGGCGGACAGCGACATCGATTCCTTCTTCATCAGCTCGCGGTAGAACCCGTCGAGATGGGTCAGCCGGTCCGGGGAGCCGTCCTGGATGATGCGGCCGCCCTCGAGCACCACGATCCGGTCGAAGTCCTTCAGCGTCGAGAGCCGGTGGGCGATGGCGATGACGGTGCGGCCCTTCATGAGGTTGGCGAGCGCATGGCGGATCGCTTCCTCGGATTCGGCGTCGAGGGCCGAAGTTGCCTCGTCGAGGAGCAGGATCGGGGAATCCTTCAGGATGGCCCGCGCGATGGCGATGCGCTGACGCTGGCCGCCCGAGAGCTTCACGCCGCGATCGCCGACGATGGTGTCGAAGCCTTCCGGCAGGGCCTGGATGAAGTCGGTGCAATGGGCCGCTTCCGCCGCCTTCCAGACGTCCTCGTCCGACGCGTCGGGCCGGCCGTAGCGGATGTTCTCGCGAAGCGTCCGGTGGAACATCGAGACGTCCTGGGGCACCACCGTGATGGCCTCGCGCAAGCTGTCCTGCGTCACGCGGTTGATGTCCTGGCCGTTGATGAGGATGCGCCCACCCTGGACCTCGTAGAAGCGCTGCAGCAGCGAGAAGATCGTCGACTTGCCGCCGCCCGACTTGCCGACGAGGCCGATGCGCTGGCCCGGCTCGATGACGAGGTCGAAATCGGTGAACACGGCGCGCCCGTCCGGGTAGGCGAAGGCGACGTGGTCGAAGTTCAGTTCCGCCCCGGTGGTGCCGGCGAGCGGCATCGCTTCGGGATGGTCGATCAGGTCGTGCGGCTGCAGCAGGGTGTGGAGGGCCTCCGAGAGCCGGGCGGTGTGCTGTGTGACGTCGACCAGCGCCACCGCGAGGTCGCGGGTGGCGGCGAGGATGCGGATGCCCAGGGTGCAGACGAGCACGACCTGCCCGTTCGTCGCCTGTCCGGCCTCCCACAGGGTGATCGCCCAGTAGAGCAGGCCGAGCACCGCGAAGATGGTCAGGATCGCGTGAACGATGCGCAGCTTCTCGAGGTAGAGGAGCGAGGAGCGGCGCGAGTTCATCTCGACCCCGATCGTCCCGTCGAAGCGGTGGTATTCGCGCTTGAACGCCGAGAAGGCGCGCACCAGGGGCATGTTGCCGACGAGGTCGACCATCTCGCCGTCGACGCTCGCCGCCTTGGCGGCGAAGTCGTGGTGCAGGGGCTTGCCCGCCGCCGCCATCTTGAACATCAGGAGGACGACGGCGCCGAAGATGCCGGCGAGCACGAGCGCCATCGTGACGCTGACGGTGGCGATGTAGAGGATCGAGCCGATCGCCGCGATGCAGGGCGGCAACACGTTGAACACGAACATGTTCTCGACCGTGAAGATCGCGTTCGAGGTCGCCGTGATGCGCGACGCCAGGGTCCCGGGCTGGCGGTCGGCGAAGAACGAGGGGGAATGCCCGGTCATGTGGCGGAAGAGATCGCGGCGGATGTCGCCCGTCACGCCCACGAAGGTGAACGAGCCGACGAGGCTCGCCACGCGCCAGAGCATGTTGTCGGCCGCGATGAAGGCGATGAGGATCGCGAGCGCGCTCCAGATCAGCCCGGCATCGGGACCCTTGCTCAAGGCATCGACGACGCCCTTCAGGGCATAGTCCGTACTGACCGAGAACCCGACGGCGCCCAGGACCGCGCAGAGGATCACGGCATGCGGCAAGGCACGGCGCCTGAGATAGCGCCCCACGAAAGCGAAAGGCCGATCGGCATAGACGCAGAGGTCTTCCATCGCGGTGACCATCCCGGATTTTGTCATGCGGACCTCGACTTAGGCCGGCGGATCACGTGCGGCGGTGCGCTCGGCCACGACGTCTGGCCAAGGCCGCCTCGACCGTGCCCCCAAATTCGCAACGCGAACCACACCCAAGTGTTGCAGGCCACCGTCAAGCTCGAGCCGTTATAGTGTCGAAACCTGAACGCCAGTTGAGCGGCAAGCGAATTCGGTGCCGCCGGGCTGTCCGGGGCGGCCATGCGGCGACGGGTGCTCACGACGGCTCGCGCCTCGTCTCCGGCATGATCAGCGCCAGCAACGCGAAGCCCGCGAAGCCGACGATGGCGAGGCCGAGGAAGGCGCTCTGGCTGCCGAGCTTGTCCGCCATGACGCCCGCGAGCGAGGTCGAGAGCGCCGCGCCGATCCCCATGGCGGTGCCGACCGCGCCGAGCGCCATGTTGAAGCGGCCGGTGTAGCGGGTGGCGTCCGACACGACGAGAGGCACCATCACGCCGAACACCGCAGCCGAAATGCCGTCAAAGATCTGAATCGCCACGAGTAGTTCGGGGCTTTCCGTATAGGCGAACAGCAGGCCGCGAATCGGGAGTGCGGCAAAGCCGAGGAGCAGCAGCGGGCGCCGGCCCCATCGTTCGGCCGCGCGTCCGATCGCCGGCCCGGTCAGGGCCAGCACCACCTGAGGCACTACGATGCAGGCCGCGATCAGCACGGTCGCGGTCTCGCTGGCGCGCCGCGTCAGCATGCTGCCCACCAGGGGCAGCATGGCGGCGTTGGCCAGGAAGAATAGCGTCATGCAGGCCGCGAAGCAGATCAGTGCCCGGTTCGTGAGCAGCGCGCGGATGCTGCCCTCGGGCCGGGCGGCGCGGTCGTCGCGCTCCGGCTGACGGCGGGCGTTCGGCTCGGCCGGGCGCATTGAGGGCGGTCGCACGAAGGAGAGGGCGACCAGAGTCGGGATCATCAGGGCGGCCGTGAAGTAGAACACCGCGTCGTTGGAGATGTAGTAGCCGCAGGCGCCCATCACGGCGGCGGCGACCGCGTTGCCGAGCGCAGAGAAGCTCGCGTTGCGTCCCAGGCGCTCGCCGGCACGGGCATGGCCGACGAGGCCGATGCTGATGGCCGCGATGGCCGGCGTCAGGATGCAGCTCGCCGCCGAATGGAGGGCCATGGCCAGCAGCACGACGAGGAAGCTCGGCCACATCGCCAGCGCGAAGGCGCTGCCGGCGATCATGGCGACGGAGATGCCGGCCGCGAAGCGACGCGAGCGAACCGCATCGACGAAGGCCCCGCCCGGCACCTGGCCGAGCAGGCTGACGAGGCTGCCGACGGTGAGTGCGAAGCCGATGTCGGACTGGGTCCAGCTCGCCTGGGTGAAATAAACCGCCAGGAAGGGGCCGAAGCCGGTCTGGAGGTTGGCGACGAAGAACGTGAAGCCGTCGAGGCCCCGCCTGCTCGCGCGATCGGTCGCGATCATGTCGGGGCTGGTCTCCGCTGCCGCCTCGGCAGGCGCGTCGCGTCGGGGTAGGGGACGCGGCCGAACCTCGGCCCGGGGCGGGTCGCGCGGCACCACGGCGCGACGGTGGTACGAACGTGGTGCCGTCATCGATCCGGGGCCTTCTCCGGCGGCTTGTCCGGTGCCGCCGCGGCGGGCTTGTCGGAAGCAGGCGCGACCGGAGGCGGCGCGGGTGTGGCGCCGGCAGGTGCGGCGGTGGGCGGGGCGGCCGCGGCCTGCTCGGCATCGGCCGGGGCACTCGGGCTCGCAGGGCCGAGCACCACGATCGGCTCGCCCGGCTTGTATTCCGGGGAGACCCGGACCTGGTTGCGGGTCAGCTGCAGCACCGGGCGGCCGGGCTTGCCTTCCTGGCTGAAGCGCATGGTGCGCCAGTCCACGGCGATCTTGCGCGAACCGACCCCGAGGAACCCGCCGAAATCGATGATCGCGGCCCGGGGGCGACCGTCCTTGTCAAGGACGATGTCGATGATCCGGCCCATGTCCTCGCCGGCGGCATTACGCACGCCCTTGCCGAGGATGCCCTCGTAATCCTGGGTATCGAGCACCGTGGCGGGAGTGCCGGCGGGCGTGGCGGGAGGTTGCGCCGGCGCGGGCACTTGTTGGGTCGCGGCAGGCGCTTGGACGGCAGGCGGAGAGGTCGCCGGCCCTGGCGCCGGAACGGGTCCTTGCGGGGCGCCCGCCTGCGGCGCGGCCGGCGGGTCGACGGGTCCCGACGGTGAAGGGCTCTGAGCCTGGGCGGTGGTGCCC
>NZ_CAXUJR010000019.1:14694-19095 GCF_964251405.1 uncultured Methylobacterium sp. | reverse complement strand
GCCCCAGATGGTCATCGTCGCGGCGGCGATCGTCCGGACAGTTCTGAGCACGGATGGTCCTCGATCAGTCATCGCGCCACCCCCGCACAACAGCGACCGGACCGGCGTGTTCCCGCGTGACTGCGGGGCCGACGTCATTGCGCGAGGACCTGGGCGAAGTTGTGAAGAGATGGGAGCGCCGGCCTCCCTTGGAAACGGACAAAATCCCGGAAACAGTCAAGATCTTCGGAACAGGCAAGGTCTTCGAAAGAGACAAGATCTTCGAAAAAAGCAAGATCCCGGCCGGCGAACGATTCCGTATGGCGGCAGCTCGCCAGCTTTTCCCGACCCCCGATGCAGGCGTCGACCGCACTGTTCGGATCGATGGAGTCGGGCGTGCTCGGAGGCATCGACGTGATCATCCCGCACAGGTATCCCGCGGCTCGGTTTAAGAAATGATGCGTGACGAATGTCCCGCGTCCGGCGTCTCCCTCGTGTCGATGGCGGCGCTTGGTCCCGCCTTGAGTCCCGCCTTGCCGTCGCTCAACCTGCGGGCGCGTCTGGTTTTCGCGAAATCTCCGTCGTAGAGAGGCCGGAACATGCCCAATCCTGCCAGTCCCGACCCGGACCGGCGCCGCGTCCCGAGGTTCGAGCCGATGTCGCAAACATGCAAAACCCGCCCCCCCCTGTTGCCCGCTCTTCTGGTCGTGGGGTTGCTCGGCGGCTGCCAGGCGCTCAGCGGTAGTGGCGGCGTGATGCCGGTGAGCGAGGTGGGTCCGCCGCCTTCCATGCGCGGTGCCATGCCCGCCCGGGTGGGCCGGGCCGCCGAGGTCGATCCCGACGGCGTGCCGCTGCAGACGCGTCCGACCCGGCAGATCGCCCTGCCAAAGAGCGAGGCCGGTGCAGGCGGCCGGACGGCGGCTCAGGAGCGCCGGATCAACCGCGAGGAGATCGAAGGCACGAGCGAGGCCCGGTCGAGCTCAGGCGGGATGGCGCCGCAGATGAGCCCCGGCGGCGGCGTCGGTCTCGGCGGCAAGTTCTAGCGTCCGCAGGTCGCTCGACCCTCACTCGTGGCCGTCACGCAGTCGGGGCTCTGCGCCCGCCATAGTATTCGTCGAGACGACCGCCATAGGCCGGATCCCTGAACGGGTCTTCGCCGGGGCCGTGGCGCGGGGCGCCCGACAGGGTGTCGCGGTCGATGTCGACCACGTAGCCGCCGAGTTCGACGCTGTAGCGCAGGGAGCGCCAGGGCAGCGGATGGTGGCTCTCGCCGAGCCCGAGGAACCCCCCGAAGGCGAGCACCGCGTAGGCGACCTGCCCGGAGACCTTGTCGACCATGAAGTTGTGAACGCTCCCGAGATGCTCGCCGTCCCGGCCGTAGACCGCCGTGCCCTCGACCTTGTTGGAGGCGATGAGGCGGGACGTCTCGTCGGCGGGCACGCCCTCGGCGTTCGGGTCGAGCTCCATCGACCCGGGCGCGCGCAGGGAACGCTCCTGCTCGGTCGTCGGCGTGGGGTGGTGCGAGGGCGGCAGGTCCGTCGGCATACGGTCTCCCCGGAGGATCAGGCGGTCGCGGCAGGGCTCGCTCCGCCAGCATGAGACGCACGGACTTGCCGCCAGTTCCGCCCCCGGAGACTCCCTTTCCCTCCGCGATCTGTGGATGGCGGGAGGGGAGACGGTTATTTTCCCTTGGAACGCCAGTCTGACCGCTTAGTTGTTGCAGCTATGCGCCCCGAGGCCTAGGGCCACGGAATGACTGGCGCTCGAAGCCACATCCGGAGGGAAGCCATGGCTACCAAGACTGCACCGAAGACCGCCGAGAAGCCGGCCGCCGCTCCTAAGGGCAAGAAGGTCGCTGCCCCGAAGGCGGAGGGCGCCAAGCCCAACGCCCTGCAGCAGCCGCTCAAGCCGAGCGAGGAACTCGCCGCCATCGTCGGAACCGCGTCTCTGCCGCGCGGTGAGGTCGTCAGCAAGGTCTGGGAGTACATCAAGAAGCACAACCTCCAGAACCCCGAGAACAAGCGCGAGATCCTGGCCGACGACAAGCTCAAGAAGGTCTTCGGCAAGGACAAGTGCACCATGTTCGAGATGAACAAGCACCTCGCCGCGCACCTCAAGTCCGCCTGAGACCGATACCTTGCCCGGTCCGGAGACGGACCGGGCGATTCCTGCCCGTCAGGCGATGCCGCGCAGGACGCCGCCATCGACCCGCAGGGCCGCTCCGCTCGTGGCGCTCGCCGCCGGACTGCAGAGATAGGCCACCATGCTGGCGACCTCCTCGACGCTGGCGAGCCGCCCGATCAGGGAGGTCGGCCGGTGCTCGGCGACGAAGGCACGGCCCATCGCGTCGAGGTCGGGGTTCTCGTTTCCGACCGCCATCTGCTTCATGAAATCGGCGACCCCTTCCGACAGGGTCGGGCCGGGCAGCACGCTGTTGACCGTGACCCCGGAGCCCGAGACCGTCTCGGCGAGCCCCCGCGCGACCGCGAGCTGAGCCGTCTTCGTCATCCCGTAATGGACCATCTCGACGGGAATGTTGATCGCGGACTCGCTGGAGATGAAGACGACGCGGCCCCAGCCCGTCTCGACCATGCCGGGCGTGTAGGCCCGCGACAGCCGCACGCCGCTCATCACGTTGGTCTCGAAGAAGCGCTGCCAGTCCTCGTCGCCGATCTCGAAGAAGGGCTTGGGCTCGAAGATGCCGGCGTTGTTGACGAGGATGTCCACCGCCGGCAGGCCGGCGACGACGGCCTGAACCCCCGAAGCCGTGGCGACGTCGCCGGGTGCAGCGAAGGCGGCGGCGGCGGGGACGTCCGCCTGCAGGCGTGCCACCGCCTCGGCGCAGCGGCCCTGTGTGCGCCCGTTGACGGCGACGGTGGCGCCGAGTTCCGCCAGGGCCTTGGCGATGGCGTAGCCGATGCCGCCGGTGGAGCCGGTGACGAGGGCGGTGCGCCCGGTGAGATCGAGGTTCATGATCGCTCCTTTGCAGCTGGCACGGGGGACAACGCCCGGGACGCGGGCGGATTGAGCGCGATCAGCCCTCGGGCTGGCGCCGCATCACGCTGGCGAGCGCCCCCAGGGCGGCAAGTGCGCAGGCGCACCAGAGGGCGATGGTGATGGACGGACCCGGCCCACCGCTGGCATGGCCCAACCCGAAGATCACCGCCACCAAAGCCGCCCCCAGCGACTGGCCGGTGAGGCGGGCCGTCGACTGCATCCCGCTCGCGCCGCCGCTGCGGTGGCGCGGCGCGCTCGTGATGATGACCTTGTTGTTGGGCGACTGGAACAGGCCGAACCCGAGGCCGCACAGGGTCAGGCGCCAGCCGATCTCGAAGGCGGAGGGATCGGCCGGCAGCAGGGCCACCGCCGCGAGGCCGAGCGCGAGCACGGCGAGACCGATGCCTCCGAGGAGCCCTGGCGCGTAGCGGTCGGCGAGCCGCCCCGAGATCGGCGCGATCACCGCGATGGCGATGGGCCAGGGCGTCATCAGGAAACCCGTCTGGGTCTCGGAGAGCCGCATCACGTCCTGGAAGTAGAAGGGCAGCGCGACGTAGGCCATCATCTGCGCCGCGAAGGACGCGATCGACGTCGCCATCGACAGGGCGAAGGCGGGGATGCGCAGGAGGTCCACCGGCAGCAGCGGCGCCGCCAGGCCGAGCTGCGTGCGCACGAACACGGCGCCGACCACGAGGGCGCCGCCGATCTCGGCAAGGGCGATCCAGCGCCCCTCCGCCTGGCCGAGCCCGTCGATGCCGATGATGAGGAGACCGAAGGTCACGGCGTTGAGCCCGGCGCTGAGCACGTCGAAGCGCGCGCCGCTGCGGGGCGTCGCCGGCAGGGTCCGCATCGCTACCGCGAAAGCGACGAGGCCCACCGGTAGGTTGACGAGGAACAGCCACGGCCAGGTCGCCACCGACAGGATCGCCGCCGCCACGGTGGGGCCTGCGGCCGAGGCCATCGCCACGATGAGGGCGACGGTGCCGACGCCGCGCCCGATCAGCCGATGCGGGTAGATGAAGCGCACCAGCGCGATGTTCACGCTCATGATTCCGGCCGCTCCGATCCCCTGCGCGATCCGCGCGGCGACGAGCCAGCCCAGCGTCGGCGACAGCGCGCAGGCGAGCGAGGCGGCAGTGAACACGGCGAGGCCGAACAGGTAGACCCGGCGATAGCCGAGGATGTCGCCCAGCGACGCGAAGGGCAGCAACGATGCCGTCACCGCGATCTGGAACCCGTTGACCACGAAGATCGCGGCGGCGGGGCTCACCCTGAGGTCCTTCGCCATCACGGGCAGAGCGACGTTGACGATGGCCCCGTCGAGGACCGCCATGGTCAGGGCGAGCGCAATGGCGAGCAGCGCCAGCATCCGCTCGCGTACCGGGAGGCCGTCCGAGACCTTACCATCGACGATTTTGCCATCGA
>NZ_CAXUJR010000019.1:10222-14594 GCF_964251405.1 uncultured Methylobacterium sp. | reverse complement strand
GCCGGCCTCTTGCGTCATCGCTCCGTCCATGGCCGAACCGCCGTCATCCGCCCTATGTCACCCCATACCGGCCGCCTTCAAGGCATGGTCCACCGGAGTTTTCCATGGCTTTCCGCCCGCGCGGCCCTGCCCTGTGCCTGGCGCTCATGCTCGGCCTCGCCACGAGCCCGATCTTCGCCGAGGAGGCGCCGCTCGGGATCGGGATCGAGGGATTCGCCTATCCCCATCCCGTCTGCTTCCTCGATCTGAGCCGCGACGGCGAGCGCCAGCGCCTGGCCTATATGGACGTCGCCCCGGCCGGCACGGCCAACGGCCGTACCGTGCTGCTGCTGCATGGCCGCAACTTTCCGTCGAGCTACTGGCAGCCGGTGATCGCGGCCCTGACTGCGGGCGGCTACCGGGTCGTGGCGCCGGACCAGCTCGGATTCGGCAAGTCGTCGAAGCCGGTGGCGCCCTTCAGCTTCGACATCATGGCGGCCGAGACCGTGGACCTTCTCGATGCGCTGAACCTGCCCCGCGTCGACGTGGTCGCCCATTCGATGGGCGGGATGCTCGCCGTGCGGATGGCCCGCAACGCGCCGGCCCGGATCAACAGCCTCGTGCTGGAGGCGCCGATCGGGCTCGAGGATTACCGCTTCTCCGTCCCGCCGGTCTCCAACGACACCCTGCTGCGCATCGAGACCGACGCCAATGCGGAGTCCTACCGCCGTCAGCTGATGACGAACTACGCCCTCTCGCTGCCGGCCTCCGCGATCGAGCCCTTCGTATCGTTACGGGAGCGGGTGAAGGGCTCGGGCGAGTATCCGCGCTGGGTGCAGTCCTTCGTGAACTCCTACCAGATCATCTGGGGCCAGCCCGTGGTCCACGAGATCCCCCTCGTCACGGCGCCGACCCTGTTCTTGATGGGCCAGAACGACCGCAACGCACCCGGAAAACCCTTCGCGCCGGCGGAACTGAGGGGGAAGATGGGCGACAATGCCGTCCATGCCCGGGCGCTCGCCGCGCGGATGCCGAATGGCCGCGCCGAGGTCTTGCCCGGCATCGGCCACCTCGTCCACATGGAGGCGACGCAGCGCTTCAACGACCTCACGCTGACGTTCCTCAACCAGAATTGACCCTGACGGCTTTCGGCGGATCCCCTCGATCCATGCGCGCAGGCGTTCCGCTGCCCTGCGCGAATCATGGTTTCGGCGGATAATCCCGCGAATGCCGACTGTCAGGAACGGCACCCTCTGGGATACGTTGAACCGCCGTCGACGGGCTTGCGTCAGAGACGGCACGCGGCGGGCGGATCGGGAGTAGCATGGACGTGGACACCTCGGCGACCGGGACGGCTTCGGAGAGCCTGGTCGGGGACGCCTTTCATCAGTTCGCCGACGACGTGCCGTTGATGATGTGGCGGTCCGATGCGCAAGGTCAGGCCGTCCACCACAACGAGAGCTGGCTGGGCTTCACCGGGCGAAGCCGCGAGGACGAGATCGGCGACGGCTGGCGGCGCGGCCTGCACCCCGACGACGTCGAGCGCCACGCCGCCCTCGTCCTGGACGCTTTCGCGACGCGCCGGCCCTACACCGCGGAGTTCCGCCTGCGCCGCCACGACGGCGCCTATCGCTGGCTTCTCGACACGGCCCGGCCGATCGACCGCGAGGGCGTGTTCACCGGCTATCTCGGCACCTGCTTCGACATCACCGACCGCAAGCACGCCGAGGAGCATGCGGCAGCGGCCCTGGCCGAGAAGGAAGCGCTTCTCGCTGAGGTCTATCACCGGGTTCGCAACAACCTGCAGGTGATGGTGAGCCTGATCGGCCTCTACGGCCGCGCGGCACCCCCGCCCTGCCGCGGCAGCTTCGAGGCGCTCGGCCAGCGGGTCCGGGCGATCGCCCTCGTGCAGCAGCACCTGCACGAGGCGCCCCACATCGCGTCGATCGACGTGCGCGACTACCTTCACCGCCTCGCGTCCGGCCTCGGGCAGCTACGCCGGGCCGGCCGCATCGGCGTCACCATCGAGGGGGTCGGCACCACACTCGTCGAGCCGCGCACCGCCAACGCCCTCGGCATGATCGTCGCCGAAGTGGTAGCCGAATGCCTCGATGCCACCGCCGAGTCGGTCGCCTGCACCATCGCGATCCGCATCGATGCCGCCGCTGGTGCACCGGTGCGCCTCCAGATCGTATCCGGGGCGGAGGGTGACGTCGTCCCCGCGGCCGCGGGCTCGGTGCCCAATCTCGGCCCACGGCTCATCGCCGCCTATGCGGCCCAGGCCGAGATCGCGGTGCGCGGCAACGCCACCGCGGACGAGCCCCTGGAACTGCAATTGCCGGAGGTTCTGACCCGGATCGTGCCGGACTGAGGCGGCCGCGTCGACGCGCCGGCACGAGGGACTATATGTCTCCTGTGCGCCCCTTTCCTCCCGCACGGTCCGAAACCCGGTTTCTCCTCCGCATGCTGCCCCCGATCGAGACCATCGTCGAGAATTTCGCCTTCATCGAGGATTGGGAGGAGCGCTACCGCTACGTGATCGAGCTCGGCCGTGCATTGCCGCCCGGTAGCGAGTCGCTTCAGACCGAGGCTAACAAGGTCCATGGCTGCGCCAGCCAGGTCTGGCTCGACCTGCAGGTCGACAGGTCGGGGCCCGAGCCGCGCCTGGCCGTGCATGGCGACAGCGACGCTCACATCGTGCGTGGCCTCGTCGCCCTGATGGTCGCCCTGTTCGACGGCAAGACCCCAGCCGACGCGGCGAGGACGGATGCCTTCGCCCTCTACACCGAACTCGGTCTCGCCGAGCACCTGACCCCACAGCGCTCCAACGGCGTGCGCGCCATGGCGGATCGTATCCACAAGGACGCGGTCCGGCTCGCGGCCGGATAGGGCGGCGATCGTCATCCCCGCCAGATCCGCATCCGGGCGCGATCGGGGCCGACGGCCTCGCGTTCGAGCCCGTAATGCTCGGCCAGGCGCGCGAGCGCGATGCGCGCCACCACCTTGGCCGAGCGCGCGGGCCAGCGCCGCTCCGCCTCGATCCGCTCGAGGCCCTTGAGGAAGCCGCACAGGTCGATCAGCAGACCGGAGAGGTCGCTGCCCACCGCATCGAGGGCCGCACGCACACGCTGGCGGCTGGCCAGCATCGCGTCGGAGGCGGCGGACGGATCGCGCGGGCCAGCGCCGTCGACCTTCACCCCGCTCCAATCCGCGCCCATGCGCGGCATCAGCGCCGCGGTCGTGAGGTCGCGCCGCAGCCGTTCTCCGGCCTCGAAACAGGCCGCGTCGAGCAGGGGCCGCCCGTCCCGGTCGCGCCGCCGTGCCATCCAGGCGAGCGGGCTCTCGGAGGCATCGCGCACCGGACGGTCGGGACCGTCCCCGGCGCCGCCCTCGATCAGGTCGAGATGTTGGGCGAGATAGGGCGTCCCGGTCCCCGCGGCATCCCGCTTGAGCCTCGCCCGCCCGGCCGGGCTGATCGTGATCCGCGTTCGGCGCCCGAAGGTCCGCTCGGCGAGGTCGGCGGCGAGCAGGGTATCGCCAGCGCTCCTCGGGAACCGTCCGGAGCCCAGCGACATGCCCGCACCGCCGACGCGCACGATCAGCCCGTCCTCTGCAAAGGGATCCTCCAGGGCGTAGGCACCGTCCTGGGCCAGCGCCGCGAGGAGGCGTGCGGCGTCGCGGTCGAGCCCGGCCCGCGCATCCGGTTCGGCTCCGACGATCGCAGTCGCAGCCGTAATCTTGCGAATTTTGTTCATGATATGTTCCATTACGCATGGGCGTGAGGGCGGCGCCTCTTCAACCCACGGTAAAGGAAAAATATCCTAAGACAAGTCTTGACAGCCAAATCGATCGCGGACGGCCGATCCAGCAGCGCACCATCCGGGCGGCGCACGGCGCCGTCCGGACCGGAAAGCCTCAATGCGTCAGGCCGCTTCGTCGTAGTTGCCGTTCCGGGTCTGGCCGAGGCCGATCGCCTTGGCGAGATCGGAGCGGGCCTTGGCATAGTTCGGCGCCACCATCGGATAGTCGAGCGGAAGACCCCACTTGGCGCGGTATTGCTCGGGGCTCATGTCGTACTTGGCGCGCAGGTGACGCTTCAGCGACTTGAACACCCGCCCGTCCTCGAGACAGATGATGTGGTCGGCCGTGACCGACTTCTTGACGGGGACGGCCGGCTGCTGAGGCACCGCGTCGGCCTTCGCCTCCACCTGCCCGCCGGCGACCTGGATGAGCGCGGCATGGGTGCGGGCGATGAGCTGGGCCAGCTCACCCGGGGGAACGGGGTTGTTGCTCACATAAGCGGAGACGATGTCGACCGTGAGTCCAATATAGTCGGTCGAGGTGTCGATTTCATTCATGATGGGACGTGTTCCTCTGAACGCAACGTTGGAAA
>NZ_CAXUJR010000019.1:7525-10122 GCF_964251405.1 uncultured Methylobacterium sp. | reverse complement strand
ACTTGAGACAAAGTGCCGAATCGCCACCTGTCGCAGCCCAGTTCCGGTGGCTGCGTACTGAAATGACGGCAACGCTCGGTCGCCCGCAAGTCATTGTCCAACGGTGGCAATCTCCCGTGCCACCGCCACCCCATATGATATTCAGCCAAGGGTCGCAAGACGGTGTGACGCAGTACAGATAGGGCTCGACAACTTTCCAAGACGACCCCGTCAATTCATCGTGATTTCGAAATGCCGCACCGAGCCTGCTTGCGATGCCTCACGATGCTTTAGTTGCGCACATCTTCTGCGCGCGTCCGGGGCTGCTTCAGTTGTGCAGGAATTTTGCGTCCAAGAAGTCGTCGCCCCTGCGGCAGCACGACGACCTTGCCCCCCGGGCGCCCGCGCGGCACACCCCTGTCGAGGGCGCGGCCGACCGGCGGCCCCATGATTTCGAGGAACGTCGCGATGGCTCCCGACCGTATCTCCCTTCCCGTCCCGCAGACGGCGCCGGTCGCGGAGGCCCGCCCGCATCGCTACGAGGTCCACGGCCAGGAGATCGTCGACGATTATGCCTGGCTGAAGGCCGAGAACTGGCGCGAGGTTCTCAAGGACCCCACCGCCCTGCCCGCCGATATCCGGGCCCATCTCGACGCGGAGAACGCGTTCACCGGGGCCGCCCTCGACGGGACCGAGCCATTGCGGAAGGCGCTCGTCGCCGAGATGCGGGCCCGCATCCGCGAGGACGACAGCAGCGTGCCGGTGCCCGACGGGCCGCACGCCTACTACACCCGCCACCGCGACGGCGGTCAGCACCCTCTGGTCTGCCGGCGCCCGCGCACCGTGATCGTCCTGCCCGGCCAGGGCGCCGAGACCGCCGCCGATGGCGGCCCCGAGCCCGGTGAGGTCATCCTGGTCGACGGCGACCGGGAGGGCACGGGCCTCCCCTTCTTCGAGCTCTCGGCGGCGGTCCATTCCGACGACCACTCCCGCCTCGCCTGGAGCGCCGATACGAAGGGCTCCGAGCTCTACGTCATCAAGGTGCGCGACCTCTCAACCGGCGAGGACCTCGCCGACCGCATCGAGGCGACGTCCGGCGAGGTGGTCTGGGCCGCCGACGGCGCCGCGTTCTACTACACGGCGGTGGACGATAACCATCGCCCGGCCCGGGTCATGCGCCACCGCATCGGCACGGCGCAGGACGACGACGCGCTGATCTACGAGGAGCGCGATTCGGGCTTCTTCGTCCACATCGACAAGACCCAGTCCGGCACCTACCTCACCGTGACCGCGAGCGACCACGAGACGGCGGAAGTCCATCTCCTCGACCGGCATGCCGCCCATCCCGTCCTCACCGTGGTTCAGGAGCGGGTGCCGCTGCTGATCTACTCGGTGGAGCATTGGGGCTCCTACCTCTTCCTGCTCACCAATGCCGAGGGAGCGGAGGACTTCAAGATCGCGAGCTGCCCCATCGCGACCCCGGGCCGCGAGCACTGGGTCGACGTGATCCCGCACCGTCCCGGCGTCATGATCCGCCACCAGCACCTCATCGCCGGCCACCTCGTCCGGCTCGAGATCGAGAACGCGCGCCCGCGCATCATCGTGCGCGACTTCACGGGCACCGAGCACGCGGTCGCTTTCGCGGAGGAGGCCTATTCGCTGGGCCTGCAGCCGGGCCACGAGTTCGAAACGGCGGTGATCCGCTTCACCTACTCGTCGATGACGACGCCGGCCGAGACCTACGACTACGATTGCGTCACCCGCGCCCGGCAGCTCCGCAAGCGCCAGGTCGTGCCGAGCGGCCACAGACCGGAGGATTACGTCACGCGCCGCCTCTTCGCCACGGCGCCGGACGGGGAGACGGTGCCGGTCTCGCTCCTGCACCGGCGCGACCTGGCCTTGGACGGCACCGCGCCGCTCCTGCTCTACGGCTACGGCTCCTACGGCACGCTGATGCCGGCCTCCTTCCGCACCAACCTGCTCTCGCTCGTCGACCGCGGCTTCGTCTACGCCATCGCCCATGTGCGAGGCGGCACCGAGAAGGGATGGCGCTGGTACATGGACGGCAAGCGCGAGAAGAAGCCCAACACCTTTACGGATTTCGTCGCCTGCGGCCATGCGCTGATCGAGGCCGGCTACACCGCGCAGGGGCGCATCGTCGCCCATGGCGGCAGCGCGGGGGGCATGCTGATGGGGGCGGTGGCCAATCTCGCGCCCGAACTCTTCGCCGCGATCGTCGCCGACGTGCCCTTCGTCGACGTGCTCAACACCATGCTCGACGGCGAGCTGCCGCTGACCCCGCCCGAATGGCCCGAATGGGGCAACCCCGCCGAGAGCGAGGCCGCGTTCCGGACGATCCTGTCGTACTCGCCCTACGAGAACGTGGCGGCCAAGGACTATCCGGCGATCCTCGCGCTCGGCGGGCTCACGGATCCGCGCGTGACCTATTGGGAACCGGCGAAATGGGTCGCGCGGCTGCGTGCGACGATGACGGGCGGCGGTCCCGTCCTCCAGCGCATCAACATGGAGGCCGGCCATGGCGGGGCCGCCGGCCGCTTCGACCGCCTGGAGGAGGTCGGGTTGATCTACGCCTTCGCGCTGCTCGCCGTCGGCAAGGC
>NZ_CAXUJR010000019.1:0-7425 GCF_964251405.1 uncultured Methylobacterium sp. | reverse complement strand
TGGCCTGAGCGGGGCCGGACCGGCTCACACCCGGAAGCGCGCGGCGTGGCTGCCGACCTCGTCGAGGCGCGACGGTCCGGCGCCGGCGCGCTCCAGGGTCTCGCGCAACTGCCTCGCGCCGGCGCCGCCCGGGACCGCGAGGAGGAGGCTGCTCTCGTCGCGCGCCACCACCTCGCCGTAGAGGTCCTGCAGGGCACGCACCGCCTGCGGGGTCCAGGTGGCGACCTTGGTGGCGTAGAGCACCCAATCGCGCTGGGCCGCGGCCGGGTCGTCGAGCGGGTTCGAGACCACGAAGACCGGGGTGCCGGCCGGGTGCGTCGGCCGCTCGATGAAGGGCAGGCGCGCGATCACCTTGGGCCGGCCCTCGCCGACCAGCCCCTCCCACCAGGGTGCTGCGAGGGAGGCGGGCGTCTCGCCGGCCGGGTCGAGGCGGAAGATGCCGAGATCCCCGCGCGAGGCCGCGACCGCCTCGATCACCGCGAGGCAGGTCGGATGCGACCGGTAGGGCACCGTGAAGCCGAAATGGAACCGCGCGGAGTCGCGCATGGCCGCATCGCCGCCGGAGATGTCGGCATGCACCGAGAACGGCGCCTGCACCCAGGTGAAGGTGGCGATGATGACCCGCCAGATGCCTTCCACCGTATCCAACGGCAGGAGGCCGCGGTGACGCTCGGCCACACGGCGCATCATCCCGGCCTCGCGGCCGGGTCGGAAGGCGGAGCCGCTGGCCGAGGTCTTCTTGACCGCGATCAGCCGGTCGATGATCGAACCGCGCTGGATCAGGAGCGCATGCATCTCCGCATCGATCCGGTCGATTTCGGCGCGCAGATCGGCGAGATCGTCGAGGGGCGGCGCGGGTCTGGTGGTGAAGCGCATGCGGGACAAGGGGTCTGTAACGATGGGCCGTGACCGTCTCTAGGGTCTCCCGCGACCAAGGGCCAGTCCGCGACCGCGGCGGTCCTTTCGTTGACGCCCGGATGAGCGCACATTACCTCGCATGTCAGGCCCGAGGACGGGCACTGCTTTTCCCGCGAACATGCGAACGCCCGCGACGGACGGAACCGTCAAGACCCGCCATGGACACTTCCCTCGACCTTGCCGCGGCACCGGGCGCCTCCGTGGACGACGCCGCCGCGCGCGTGCTCGCGCCGGACCCGTCCCAGGCCGCCGACCCGAAGAGCCCCGTCGCCCTGTTCGGGCCGGACGAGCCCCTGGCCATGGATGCCGGGCAAGCCATCGCGCCGTTCCAGATCGCCTACCAGACCGCGGGGACGCTCAACGCGGACCGCTCCAACGCGGTGCTGATCTGCCACGCGCTGACCGGCGACCAGCATTTCGCCCACACCCATCCCGTCACCGGCAAGCCCGGCTGGTGGGAGACCCTGGTCGGACCCGGCAAGCCGGTCGATACGGACCGGTACTTCGTGATCTGCTCCAACGTGATCGGGAGCTGCATGGGCTCGACCGGGCCGGCCTCGACCAACCCGGAGACGGGCCGGCCCTACGGCCTCGACTTTCCCCTGGTGACCATCCGCGACATGGTCCGGGGCCAGGCGATGCTGCTCGATCGCTTGGGGATCCCCGACCTGTTCCTGTGCATCGGCGGCTCGATGGGGGGGATGCAGGTGCTCCAATGGGCGGCGAGCTACCCGGAGCGCGTGTTCGCCGCGATGCCGATCGCCACCGGCGCCCGGCACTCGGCGCAGAACATCGCCTTCCACGAGGTCGGGCGCCAGGCGATCATGGCCGATCCGGCCTGGGCCGAGGGGCGCTACCTCGAAGAGGGCACGCGTCCGGCAAAGGGACTCGGCGTCGCCCGCATGGGCGCGCACATCACCTACCTGTCGGAGCCCGCACTCCATCGCAAGTTCGGGCGCCGATTCCAGGGCGGGTCCGCGCCGACCTTCTCGTTCAACGCCGACTTCCAGATCGAGAGCTACCTGCGCCACCAGGGACTCAGCTTCGTCGAGCGCTTCGACGCCAACGCCTACCTCTATCTCACCCGCGCAATGGATTATTTCGACCTCGCCGCCGACCATGGCGGCGTGCTCGCCAAGGCGTTCAAGGGCACGAAGACCCGCTTCTGCGTGATGTCCTTCACCTCGGACTGGCTGTTTCCCACCGCCGATTCGCGGGCGATCGTGCATGCCCTCAACGCCGCCTCGGCGCCGGTCGCCTTCGTCGAGGTCGAGAGCGACAAGGGCCACGACGCCTTCCTCCTCGACGAACCGGTGATGTTCGCCGCCGCCAAGGGCTTCATCGAGGCCGCCGCCCGGGCGCGCGGCCTGTGAAGACCCTTCGCGATGCCGCCGCGGTGCCGTGGGACGGGGCCGACGCGCTGCCGCGGGGCGACGACAGCGGCGCGCGCGTCGACCACCTCATCGTGCTCGGCCTCGTGCCCGCCAATGCCCGCGTCCTCGACATCGGCTGCGGCGACGGCTCGCTGCTCGCGCTTTTGCGCGACCGTCGCGGCGTCGACGGGCGCGGCATCGAGCTCTCGCGCGAGGGCGTCAACGCCTGCCTGGCGCGGGGCCTGCCGGTGATCCAGGGCGATGCCGACACCGACCTCGAGAACTACCCCGACGACGCCTTCGACGTGGTCGTCCTCTCTCAGACCATCCAGGCGACCCGCAACCCGCGCATCGTGCTGGAGCATCTCCTGCGCATCGGCCGTCAGGTCGTGATCTCCTTCCCGAATTTCGGGCATTGGCGGGTGCGGGCCGAACTGGCGTTGCGCGGTCGCATGCCCGTGACCACGCTGATGCCGGAGGCCTGGTACGAGACCCAGAACATCCATCACTGCACCATCCGCGACTTCGTCGGCTTGTGCCGGACGGTGGGAGCCCAGATCGAGACCGCAACGGCGCTCGACGTCAGCGGCCGGCCGATGCGGTTCGCGATGCCGTGGTGGGTGTGGAACCTGATGGGCGCGCAGGGGGTGTTCCTGCTGCGACGGGGTGAATTGGTGCGGAGTTGAGGCCGCGGCCTCACCGCCGCCGGATCAGGAGCGTTGCGACCTCGTAGGTCACCCGTGCGCCGCCCGCATCGAAGCGGCGCAGCACCCGTCGCAGGGCACCGGGAGTCAGGGAGCGGTCCGCGCCCGGCGTGGCGGCGCCGATCGCGCGCAGGGAGCGTAGGAACGCCCGGCCATCCGCGTGAGCCTCCACCACCGGAGCGACGGAGACGGCGACGGCGCAGCCCTCGCAGGCGAGCGCCGTGAGCCCGTCGCCGGAGGGATAGGCCGGTGTCGCCGAAGCCAATCCCTCTCCGGCATGCGCCTCGGCCCACTCGCGAAAGGTGCCGGCCGCAAGGGTGGTCACCGCGAGAAGACCGCGCGGCGCGAGCAGCCCGGAGAGCGCCCGCACCGTGCCGGGCAAGTCCTCGAACCACTGCGCCGCGAGACTCGAGGCGACGAGGTCGAAGCCGGGTCGCAAGCACGGACGTTCGGCATCCATGACGAGGAAGCGCGTGGTCTCGTCGGGCATGCGCGCCCGGCAGCGGGCCACCATGGCGGGCGCAAGGTCGGTGACGAGCAGCGGCGAGGCCGGGAAGGCCTCGCGCAGCCTTCGGGTGAGCAGCCCCGTGCCGCAGCCGATCTCCAGGACCCGGGGCACTGGGGGAAGGTCCTGGCGCAGGATGGTCGCGGCGAGCCGGTCAGCCACGATCGCCTGGGTCGCGGCGGCGGCCTCGTAGCCCTCGGCCCGGTCGAAAGCGCTGGCGACGGCGGGTTTCCAGGACGGCATGGCGTGCGATGCCCCGCCGGTCCGAGTCCGGCCCCCTACGTCGACAGGGCCTTCTCGATGAGTCGCGCCGCAGCGAGCGCGCGCCCGTCGTCGCCGAAGCGGGCGATGACCTGGACCCCGAGCGGAAGGCCGTCCCCCGGCACCGGAATGTTGACGCAGGGCACGCCCATCAAGGTCCAGAGGCGGTTGAAGGACGACGCCCCGGTGCTGCCGAGCCCGGCCGGGGCACGGCCGGGGGCGGACACCGTGAGCAGCACGTCGACCTCGTCGAACACGTCCTTCAGCGCGCGCCGGCCGCGATGGGCGACGCGTCGTGCGGCGTCGTAATCCTCCGCCGTGATGGCCTGCGCCGCATCGAGCTGCGGCCCGAGCAGGGGGGTGATCGCTGCGCGGTGATGGGCGTATTCCCAGGCCAGGGCCTGGCGCGCCTCGAAATCCTGAACCGTGCCGTGGGCGGCGAACGCCTCCGCCAGGGCGCCCGGCAGGGCGAGATCGCTCAGGCTGGCGCCTGCGGCCTCGGCCGCTCGGCCAGCCAGCGCGAGGGCGTCGAGAGCGGCCGCGTCGGGGATGCCGGCGAAGTCCTGCATGACGAGACCAATCCGGGGAGCGCCGGGCGCTTCGGACAGGTCGAGGGCGGGGCGCCCGGCGATCACGGACAGGGCATGGGCGACGTCGCGCACGCCCGCACCGAACAGTCCGAGCGTGTCGAGCGCCCAGGAGAAGGTCTTGACGCCCACCATCGGCAGCAGCCGGAACGACGGCTTGACGGCGGCGATTCCGCAATAGGCCGCCGGCCGGATCACCGATCCGCCTGTCTGGGTGCCGAGCGCCATGGGCAGCATCCCGGCTGCCACCGCCGCCGCCGAGCCGGCCGAGGAGCCTCCGGGGGTATGGCCCGGGTCGCGCGGGTTGCGCGTCAGGGTCGGGTCCAGGCCGGCGAAGGGGCAGGTCGTGGTCTTGGCGAACGGCACCGCGCCGAGCGCGCGCAAGCGCGAGACGATGGCCGCGTCGGCCTTGGGTTGCCAGCCGGCATAGATGGGTGAGCCCATCTCGGTGGGCATGTCGGCGGTGTCGATGATGTCCTTGATGCCCACCGCGATGCCGGCGAGCGGACCGGACGCGGCGATCACCGGTTCGGCCTGGTGGCGGACGAGGGCGCCGACCCCGGGCTCGTGGCGGGCGATGGCCTCCAGGGAGAGGGCGACCGCCCCCTGAGGCGTGAGGGCGCCGGAGGCGATGCGGGTGCGGAGATCGACGACGGACAGCATGGCTCCTCCCGTGTTGCGCGCCGCGGCATCTGTCAACAGCCGTCCACAGGGCGGCCCGCGATCGTCCCTCAGCGTTGACGCCCCGTTTACGCGATCCCTCGCATTCTTCCGGTCATGTGGCGTAGCGTTCTCGCGTTCTCCGCCCTTGCGCTGTTCGGCGCGGGGCTCACCGGCTGTGCGCTCAACAAGTTCGAGCAGCGCGAGCCTTGGCGCGACCAGGCCGAGCAGGCCTGCCTCGCCAAGCGCCTCGTACAGGCGACGGAGTTCGTCACCCCCGTGAAGGCGATCGAGGGGCCGGGCACCTGCGGCATGCAGCAGCCGTTCCGGGTGACCCGGCTCGGCGGCGGCGCGGTGGCGCTCAAGCAGCGCATGACCCTGGCCTGCCCGGCGCTGGCGGAGGCCGAGGCCTGGCTCGCCGACACGATCCAGCCGGCCGCGAACCTTTATTTCGGGCAGCCGGTGGCGGAGATCAACGCGGGCTCCTACGCGTGCCGCGGGCGCAACAACCAGGCCGGCGCCAAGCTCTCCGAGCATTCCTTCGGCAATGCCCTCGACATCATGTCGTTCAAGCTCGCGGACGGATACGTCATCACCGTCAAGGGCGGCTGGCGCGGCACGGAGGCCGAGCAGGGCTTCCTGCGCGAGGTATTCGTGGGTGCGTGCCAGCGCTTCGCCACGGTGCTGGCACCGGGCTCCAACGTCTTCCACTACGACCATATCCACGTCGATCTCGCTCGCCACGACCCGCGCGGCCTGCGGCGGATCTGCCAGCCGTCGATCAAATTCACGCCGCAGCTCGGCGCGGACGGGGCCGGTCGCCTGGTCTCGCGGCCGCGCCCGGCCCCCTACCAGGCTGCACCGCCCCAGAGTCCTGTCGACATCGAGGAGGACGATCCCTACGGCGTCTCGCCGATGTCCTCCCGGCAGGCGCCCGGCCCCCGCCCGAGCCAGATCGCCCGTGCGCCGTCCGCGCCGCCGGCTCCCTCCGCCTACGCCGCCGTCCCGCCCAGGATCCCTGCCTATCGCCCCGCTGCACCGCGCGCCGTGGCGGCCTACGACGAACCGGCACCGGGCTTCGAGGAGCCGATGTCGCTGTCCGCGCCGGGGGCGATGCCGGGGCCGATCTACTGACGACGGGGGTGTGCCCCCCAAAGCCCAGCCGGGCACGAAAGCACCATCCGCATCCGCCTCGCGCTTGACACCGCCCGGGCACCCGCCATCGTCCTGGGCAACCCGACGACCTCCAGCGGACGATGCCGGCATGCGACCGAATCCCACCCTCACCGCCCTGGCCCTCGGCCTCGCTCTCGCGGGCGCGGTCGAGCCCGCCCTCGCACGCTCGGCGCGCGAGGAGATCACGCCTGCCGAGGAGCGGCTGTTCCCGTTCGACGGCGACATTCCCGGCTGCCAGGATGCCAGCGTCCTCGAGCGGGTCGCGACCCAGTTCGCCGAGAAGGAGGCGAAGTTCTGGAACTCGTCCCTGACCATCGTCTCCTACGAGCGGATCGCCCGCACCGCCTGGCGGCCGTGGGGGCTCGACTACTACCCGCGCCGGTTCTGCTCGGCGGTGGCCACCACCTCGGACGGGGTGCGGCGCAAGGTCGACTATTCCGTGCGCGAGGGCCTCGGCCTCATCGGCGCGGGCTGGGGCGTGGAGTTCTGCGTCCACGGCCTCGACCGCAACCTCGCCTTCGCCTACGCCACGGCCTGTCGCGAAGCCCGGCCTTGAGGTTCCGCACGCTCGTCGCGGCGGCCTTCGTCGCCGCTGCGAGCCCGGCTCTCGCCCAGGGCTTCGGCCCGGATCCCGGCCAAAATTCCGAGCGAGGATCAGGCAATGGCCGCGGCGGCACGCCCGGCGAGTTCGACTTCTACGTCCTCGCCCTGTCGTGGTCGCCGGCCTATTGCGAGGGTGCGGGGGGCCGGCGTGACGGGGATGGCCAGTGCCGGCCTGGGCGAGGCCTGGGCTTCGTCGTCCATGGTCTGTGGCCGCAATACAACCGCGGCTACCCGTCCGATTGCTCCAGCGTCGTGCGGTCGCCGACCCGACAGGCCATCGAGGTCGCTGGCGAGGTCTATCCGTCGGAGGGCCTCGCCCGTCACGAGTGGCGCAAGCACGGGACCTGCTCGGGCCTCGACCCGACCTCTTATTTCCGTGCGGCGAGGCAAGCGCGGGAGGCCGTGACCATCCCGGAGGCCTTCACGAGCGCGACGAGCGAGCGCCGGGCCGCCCCCATCGAGATCGCCCGCCAGTTCGTCATGGCCAATCGCGGGCTGCGGCCCGACATGATGTCGGTGACCTGCAGCCGCGGCCAGTTGCAGGAGGTCCGCATCTGCTTTGCCAAGGACCTGCGCAACTTCGCCCCCTGCCCCGAACTCGCCCGCCAGAACTGCCGGGCCGGCGAGGTGGCGATCGA
>NZ_CAXUJR010000018.1:32640-47726 GCF_964251405.1 uncultured Methylobacterium sp. | reverse complement strand
CCCCGGTCCTCGTCTCGGCGGTGACGGGGGAGGGCCTGTCGGCACTGACGAGCCGCATGGAGGCGCGGATCGCACGGCATCGCTCGACCTTCGCGGTCGTGCTGCCGCCCGAGGATGGCGGCTCCCTGCACTGGCTGTACGAGAATGCCGAGGTGCTCGACCGGCGCGAGGAGGAGGGCGGCACGATCCACCTCGCCATCCGCATCGCCCCGGAGAAGGAGCCGCGCTTCCTCAACCGGTTCGACGGGGCGAGGCGGCTGAGCCGGGCAGGGTGAGGCACCGTGACCCTCCCCCCTCTGCGGGGGAGGGTGGTCGCGGAGAGACCGGAGAGGGATGCGACGCTTCCGGATAAGTCGCTCCCCTCATCCGACCCGCTTCGCGGGCCACCTTCTCCCACAGAGGGGAGAAGGTGTTTGTGGGCGCCTTACGGCGTCAGCACCGAGTTCACGACGTGGATGACGCCGTTGGACTGCATCACGTTGGCGGTCGTGACGGTGGCGGTGCCGCCCTTGGCGTCTGTGACGTAGACCTTCTTGCCCTTGGTGGTGACGAGAAGCTGTCCGCCATTGGCGGTCTTGAGCAAGGCCTCGCCGTTGCCCTTCTTGACCTCGGCCATCAGGTCCTTGGCGGTGTAGGTGCCCGGGACCACGTGATAGGTGAGGATCGACGTCAGGGTGCCCTTGTTCTCGGGCTTGACCAGGGTCTCGACCGTCCCGGCCGGCAGCTTGGCGAATGCGGCGTTGGTCGGCGCGAACACCGTGAACGGTCCGGGCCCCGACAGGGTCTCGACAAGACCGGCGGCCTTCACGGCGGCGACGAGGGTGGTGTGGTCCTTCGAATTGACTGCGTTCTCCACGATGGTCTTCGAGGCATACATCGGGGCGCCGCCGACCATCGGGTTCTTGGCGAGCGCGGCCACGGGCAGGGCGGCGCCCACCGACACGGCGAGGGCGAGGGCGGCCAGATTGGAGGCCAGGGAGCGACGGGCATTGGTCATCGTGGACGTATCCTCATGGTCAACCCCTTCTCGGGGCGATGGGCTGCTTTACGGGGCAGCCGCCAGGAAGGTTTCATCCATGTTAGGATTTGCACGCACGACCCGTGACGACGTTCCATGAAAAAAGCCGCCTGACCCCGGAGGGTCAAGCGGCTCTTGTCGAGGCGGGCCGGGACGCTGATCGCGCCCCGGGTCGCTGTTCTCAGTACTTGCGGATGATCGGAGCAGCAGATGCGACCGGGGTCGGCGAGTACAGCGGCACGATCAGGCGGCCCCAAAGTTCGGTGGTCTCGCTACGCCGAACCGCCGTAGCGACGGTGCGAGCGGCATAGAACTGCGCCGTAACGGGTCCGAAGTCGTAGCCGATGAGACCACCGAGCGAGAAGCTGCCGCGGTTACCAAAGGCAAGGCTGTTGACACTGGTGTCGAGGTTGGCGGTGCCGTAGCCGATGGCGCCGATCTCGAACTTGCCGAACTTCTTCGTCGCGGTGAGGTCGAGGTTCAGCGAGTCGGAGATGATGAACGGTCCGCGGGTACCGAAGAAGTTGTTGCCGCCGAAGGTCGCCGGGGAGTCGTAGAAGTTGCCGGTCAGGTTGGCGGTCAGGTTGTAGCCGTCACCGGTGTAGCTGATCGCGATACCGGCGCGGTAGGTGTTGGAGGCCAGCTGCGGCAGGACCGGCGTGGCGAAGGTGGTGCCGGCGTTGTTCACGAGAACGCCGCGATCACCATTGAGGTCGTTCAGGTAGACACCGCCGAGCAAGCTGACGCCGACGTTGCCGCCGAGGTCGAATGCCCAGATGCCGCCGACGAAGGTGCCGACGTTGATCGACAGATCGCGGGAACCGTTCGGGCCGCTGTTCTTACCGAAGGCGAACACGGTCGGGGGAGCGACGAGGAGCTCGACGCGGCCACCAAACGGAACGAACGGGGTCGACCAGACGAGGACCGGAACGTTCACGCCGACATCGACGGCTCCCGGAGCGGTGTTGCGGTTTTGGCGGTAGAGGAATGTGTCCAGGGCATAGATGCCCTCCGGCAGCGGAGCACCGGTGGCGAGGCCGACCTGCTCACCCGGAACGGTCGTGGTCTGAGCGAAAGACGCCGTCGCAGTCATGCCAACGGAGAGCGCCACCGCTCCCGCGGCGAGCCAATTCTTCAACATTTTCTCTTTTCCTTCCCAAGGATTTCAGGCGTCCGCGACGCAGCCTTACGCACCATCCTGCCGGTCCACCGCTTGATCGCGGCATGATTTGCAGGTGATCCGTGGCCCCCCATTGCGGCCCCAAGTCGCGTCTCAACGCTGAGAACTATTCTACAGGTTCGTGGTGAATGACAGAGGGATGCTCGCCAACGAGGCAGTTCCAAATCGACCGTTGCGCAAAAGTCGCAATTTGGCTGCACTGCAGTGAAAGGATCTGTTAAGAACTAGGAGCTCCTCCCGGCGCGCTCGTCTTGGCCTCGTCCGCAGATCCTCGGGAGAATAACGCAATTTACTCAATCGCTTGGTTGCGGAGCCTCAAGCGGGAGCAATGCGCAATCCAGCTTGGATCCTTGCGCAAGTGGAACCGGGCGCCGATGCGTCGGTCTTTGCCGGGAGGGCGGCGCACACCGGGCCGGAGACCGGCAGGCGCGCCCGAATCAACGGGAACTCGGCGTTCGGCGGGGTGATGCCGCCACGCGGCGTCAGGGCCGGGGCCGGGGCACGACGCTACTTGGCCGAGGCGCGCACCTTCGCGGCCGGCGCGATCAGCGGGCGGCGCGCCAGCACGTCGCGCAGGAAGCGGCCGGTATGGCTCGCCTTCGACTTGGCAATCTCCTCGGGCGTTCCCTCGGCCACCACCCGGCCGCCGCCGTCGCCGCCCTCCGGCCCCATGTCGATCACCCAGTCGGCGGTCTTGATGACCTCGAGGTTGTGCTCGATCACCACCACGGTGTTGCCCTGGTCGACGAGCTCGTGGAGCACCTCCATGAGCTTCGCGACATCGTGGAAGTGCAGGCCGGTGGTCGGCTCGTCGAGGATGTAGAGGGTGCGCCCCGTGGCGCGCTTCGAGAGCTCCTTCGACAGCTTTACCCGCTGGGCCTCGCCCCCCGACAGGGTGGTGGCCTGCTGGCCGACCTTGACGTAGCCGAGGCCGACCCGCGCCAGGGTCTCCATCTTCTCGCGGATCGAGGGCACGGCCTTGAACAGGTCGGCGGCCTCCTCGACCGTCATGTCGAGGACATCGGCGATGGAGCGCTCGCGATACTTCACCTCCAGGGTCTCGCGGTCGTAGCGGCGGCCCTTGCAGACGTCGCAGGTGACGTAGACGTCGGGCAGGAAGTGCATCTCGATCTTGATGACGCCGTCGCCCGAGCAGGCCTCGCAGCGCCCGCCCTTGACGTTGAACGAGAATCGCCCGGCCTGGTAGCCGCGCGCCTTGGCCTCGGGGAGCCCGGCGAACCAGTCGCGGATTGGCGTGAAGGCGCCCGTATAGGTGGCCGGGTTCGAGCGCGGGGTTCGCCCGATCGGCGACTGGTCGATGTCGATCACCTTGTCGAGGTGCTCCAGCCCGTCCAGGCGGTCGAAGGGCGCGGGGTGCTCCATCGCCCCGTTCAGGTTCTTGGCCACCGCCTTGTAGAGCGTGTCGATGATGAGCGTGGACTTGCCGCCCCCCGAGACGCCCGACACGCAGGTGAAGGTGCCGAGCGGGATGTGGACGCTGACCTCCTTGAGGTTGTTGCCCCGCGCGCCGACTAGCGTGAGCCGGCCCTTACCCCCCTTGCGCCGGGCGGTCGGCACCCGCACGCTCATCTCGCCGGTGAGGTACTTGGCGGTGAGCGAGGCGGGGTTCTTCAGGACCTCCGCCGGCGTACCCTGCGCGATGATGCGGCCGCCGTGGATGCCGGCTCCGGGGCCGACGTCGACGACGTAGTCGGCCTGCAGGATCGCGTCCTCGTCGTGCTCGACCACGATGACCGAGTTGCCGAGGTCGCGCAGGCGCTTGAGGGTGCCGAGCAGGCGCTCGTTGTCGCGCTGGTGCAGGCCGATCGAGGGTTCGTCGAGGACGTAGAGCACGCCGGTGAGCCCCGAGCCGATCTGCGAGGCGAGGCGGATGCGCTGGCTCTCGCCGCCCGAGAGCGAGCCCGAGCCGCGCGCCAGGGTGAGGTAGTCGAGCCCGACATCGACGAGGAAGGTGAGGCGGTCGCGGATCTCCTTGAGAATGCGGGCGGCGATCTCGTTCTGTTTCGGCGTCAGCTTGTCGGACAGCTTCGAGAACCAGCGGTGCGCCTCGCGCACCGAGAGGGCGGTGACCTGTCCGATGTCCTGCATCGTCACCTTGACCGCCAGAGCCTCGGGCTTGAGGCGCTTGCCGGTGCAGGCGGCGCAAGGAGTCTCGCTCATGAACCGTGAGATCTCGTCGCGGGAGGCGTCGCTCTCGGTCTCCTTGTAGCGGCGCTCCAGGTTCGGGATCACGCCCTCGAAGGGCTTGTTGACCGCGTAGGCGCGCAGGCCGTCGTTGTAGGCGAAGCGGATCGAGTCCCGCCCCGAGCCGTAGAGCACGACGGTGCGCGCGCTCTCGGGCAGAGCCGACCAGGCGACGCCGGTCTTGAAGCCGTAATGCTCGGCCAGCGCGTCCAGGGTCTGCCCGTGATAGGGCGAGGTCGACTTCGCCCAGGGGCCGACGGCGCCGCGCTTCAGGCTGAGGCGCGGGTCGGAGATCACGAGTTCGGGGTCGATCCGCATCTCGTGGCCGATGCCGCCGCAGGTCGGGCAGGCGCCGAAGGGATTGTTGAAGGAGAACAGGCGCGGCTCGATCTCCGCGATGGTGAAGCCTGAGACCGGGCAGGCGAAGCGCTGCGAGAAGGTGACTTCCTCGGGCTGCTCCCCCTCGGCGGCCTCCGCGTGGGCGATGAGCGCGATGCCGTCGGCGAGTTCGAGGGCGGTCTCGAAGGAATCGGCGAGCCGGGCCGCGATATCGGCCCGCACCACGATGCGGTCGACCACGACGTCGATGTCGTGCTTGAGCTTCTTGTCGAGCTTGGGCGCATCGTCGATGGCATAGTACTCGCCGTCGACGCGCAGGCGCTGAAAACCCTTCTTCTGGAACTCGGCGATCTCCTTGCGGTACTCGCCCTTCCGGCCACGGACCACGGGCGCCAGCAGGTAGAGCCGCGTCTTCTCCGGCATGGCGAGCACGCGGTCGACCATCTGGCTCACCGTCTGGCTCTCGATGGGCAGGCCGGTGGCGGGCGAGTACGGGATGCCGATCCGCGCCCACAGCAGGCGCATGTAGTCGTAGATCTCGGTGACCGTGCCCACCGTGGAGCGCGGGTTCTTCGACGTCGTCTTCTGCTCGATGGAGATCGCCGGCGAGAGCCCGTCGATCTGGTCGACGTCGGGCTTCGACATCATCTCGAGGAACTGGCGCGCATAGGCCGAGAGCGACTCGACGTAGCGGCGCTGGCCTTCCGCGTAGATCGTGTCGAAGGCGAGCGACGACTTGCCCGAGCCCGACAGGCCCGTGAACACAACGAGGCGGTCGCGCGGGATCGTCAGGTCGATGTTCTTGAGATTGTGCTCGCGGGCGCCGCGCACCGAGATGACGCGGGCGTCGCGGGCGCCATCGAACATCTTCTCGATGTCGGCGGCCTGCTTCGCGGCGGCTTTGGCTTTGGCCATGAGGTCTCTTCGGGGAGCGCGCAGCGGTGACGGATCGGCCCTCGTGCAGCCGAGCTAAAGACAGCCGACGCCTCGGGTCGACCACGCAGCCTTGCTAGAACGAAAGCGGTACATCGGCAACCGCACCCGGACAGCATGCCGCGGGGGCCTGTCCGACCTCCGGCCACGTCAGTGTTCGCCCAACCCGATCAGGGCCTCGATCTCGGCCAGGACGGTCCGAGGCGTGAACGGCTTGGCGATGAAGCGGGCGCCATCGGGAAGATCGCCGGGGGCGGGGGTGGCGACGCCGGAGATCACGACGATTCCGACATCGGGCCAGCGCTCGGCGACGGTGCGGGCCAGGGCCAGCCCGTCGAGCCCGCGGGGCATCTGGACGTCGGTGACGAGGAGGCGGATGCCCGGATGGCGCTCGAACTGGCGCAAGGCCGTCGTGGCGTTCCAGGCCTCAAGGACCGAAAACCCCGCCACGCTGAGGAGATCGGCCGTCTCCATCCGGATGACGGTCTCGTCCTCGACCACGAGGGCGAGGATCGACGAGGAGCGGAGGAGGCGGTCGAGGGGCTGATCCATCCCTGCCTTAAGCGTCCAGCGACCGATCGGTTCAGCCTCGTGCGATCCAACGGACGGGACAGCCGCGGAATCGTGCCGAACCGGCTCGGCGGGTCGCATCGGCGCAACCTCGCGTCAGACCACTTCCGGCGCCCGGGTCGGCTCGTCGTCGGGGGGCTGCGTCGGCGGGTCGAGGGCGACGAGCCGGCCGGACGGGCCGTAGACCGCGCCGAGCACGTCCTCGTAGTGCTTGGCGACGACGCCGTGGCATTCGCAGGCCACCTCCTGCATCGCCGTGCGGTTGAGGATGGTGATGCGGCCGCGGCCGACCTCGATCAGGCCCTGCTGCTGCAGCGTGCGCAGGATGCGGGTGAGGTAGGTCCTCTGCACGCCGAGCATCGCGGCCAGCAATTCGTGCGTCACCGGCAGGACGTCGGTCCCGATCCTGTCCTGAAGGGTCAGGAGCCAGCGCAGGCAGCGCTCCTCGATCGGATGGAGGGCGTTGCAGGCCACCGATTGCAGCACCTGCGCGAGCAGGCAGTCGGAATAGCGGGTGAAGAGGTTGCGCACCGTCGCGGACCGGCGCTTGGCATCCTGGAGCCGGAGCGCGTCGATGCGCAGGACCGGGCCGCCGATCTGGATCACCGCCGTGGTCGAGGCCGGGAGGCAGCCATTGCTGACCACGCCGCCGACCGCGCCCTCGCGGCCGATCGTGGCCGTCTCGGCGCTGCGCCCGTCGCTCATGGCGATGATCAGGGTCGCCACGGTCTGGTCGCAGGGAAACGAGATGAACGAGACCTCGGCACCGGCGACGAACAGCGTCTCGCCGCGCTGGTAGCGACGGACCTCCATGTGCGGAGCCAGCAGGCCGCGATCCTCCGTCGTCAGCGACTTGAGGAGGAGGTTGCCGTCGAAGAGTGGCTGGGTCGCGGGCGGCATGGCTTGCGATGCGTTCACTGTGCACCTCCCGCCTTAGCTTATAGCTTGGCCGTTCGTCCGTCGACTTGTAGACAGTAACCGAAACAATCTTGTCATGTGAGCGATGATTCCGGGTGAACCGCCCCGCTTCCATCAACGTCGGCTAGGAACTCAGCCCTGTCCGGCCTCTTGCCCCTCGCCGATGCAATCGAGGGCGCGCTCCACGGCCGTGACGGCGTCGAGCAGATTCTGGACCGTACGCTCGACCTCGCGGGTCGGGCGGCCCATCTGCGCGGCCCGCGCGCTGAGGTCCTGGAGCTGATCCAGGAGCGCGAACAGGTCGTCGGCCACCGCCACGACGTCGACGCGCGTCTCGGGGGCCTCAGGCCGTCGGAAGGGAACTACGTTGCTCATCGACGCCATCTGCGCGCAAAGGTCGGCGGAAGACCAGACCGGCAAGCCGTTCTGTCCCGGGAATAGTGCCGGCGACGGGCGGCGACGTGACGCCGTGGTCTATTTTGCGTGGCTCCGCCACCTCACTTGCGCAGGAACCGTCGACGTCCCGTTCATCATGCGCTTGACGCGAGCCGTCCCACGGCATCACGACGGCTGACCACCGAACAGCCGGGAAACCCTTCGCGATGCGCCTGCGCCCCCTCATCCTCGCCGCCGCCCTGTGCGGTGGCCTCGCCGCCTGCAACAGCACCGATACGAGCCCGAGCGGGCGCAGCGCCCTGTCGGACACCTTCGACACCAACAACTACCGTCAGTCGAGCAATACCAACGGCACCCAGACCCGCCGCGACGTGAACCGCCAGTACACGGCGCCGAACCTGCCTTCGATCATGTTCCGAGGGAACTGAGAGCCGCTCGGGACGACCCGGGATCGTCGCGTCCCTTTCGCCCTGCCCCGGACGCCCGGAGCGAAGCGGAGGATGATCCGGGAGCTAGCGCCGGAAGGGCCGCGGTCGCGGCCCATGATGGACGGTGCGGCCGATCCCATCGGGCATGCGCCGACCGGTCCGGCTCAGTTCTTCGCCAGGGCCTCGGCGAAGGCAGCGAGCCGGTTGCGGGCATAGACCGGCAGGCCGGCGCTGATCGACGTGCCGGTGTTGAAGGACGAGTTGCCCATCAGCACCTGGGCCGGCAGCAGGTTCTTGAGAACCGGGACGCGGGCGTATTCCTGCTTGCGCTCCAGCACATCGGCCTTGATCGCCAGGGCCATGTAGGTGGTGACCACGCTTTTCCCCGGCTCGCCCGGCACGGGCTGGACCACGGCCAGGAACTTGCCGAAACGCAGGATCTGGTTGACCCAGAAGATCGTCTGCTCGAGGCCGCCCGCCACCGGCGCGTCGATGCCGGTCAGGGCGGTCAGCCCCGCCGCCTCGGCCGGGGGCAGGATGCGCAGCTCGCTCTGGAACGAGACGAACTCGGCGACTTTCTTCGAGGCGCCGTCCTCGAGCCTGTTGGCGAGCTTCACGCCCAGCGGCAGCTTGCCTTCGAGATCGTAGCGCGACTCGATGCAGACGGTGCCGGGCGCGCACCAGGGCCGGTCGGGACGCTTGGCGAAGGCGGCGGCCGGGTCCTTGGTCGGGGTGACGTCGGCGGGGCTCAGCGCCTTGTGCCGGATCACCGGGTCCATCTTCGAGACGAAGGCGAGGGTGGCATAGCTCGACAGGTCGACCGCCTCGGGAGCCTTGGGCAGCACGAAACGCCCCTGCGCCACGTAGACCTTGAGCGTCTCGTGGCGAGGCTTCGACACGCCGTTGACGGTGATCGTGTAATCCGGCTCCGCATAGGCCGGGTAGGGGGCAAGCGCCGCGCGCTCGGCCGGCCGCGCCTTGCCCCAATCGAGATAGGGAATGAGCCCGCTCTCGGGGTTCGCCGGGGTGTCGCGGTGGTCGGTGAACAGGATCGTGCCGGGCTTGAGGGCGGAGAGCCCCGCCGCATTGATCGAACCGACATCCTTGATGCGCTCGGAGAGGGCGGCCGGGGTCGGCATAGGCTGCTGGGCGGCGGCGGGATCGATCAGGAGAACGCCGAGAAGAAGGGTCGCGGCAAGCTGCGTGTGCACGTCGGTGCCTCGGGTTTTCGCGATGGAAGGAGAGGCGGCGCTCAGTAGCGCGGGTCGCCGCCGAAGAGATAATCGGGGTCGCGCCGGCGCGGCCTCGGATAGGCCTCCTCCTCGCCGAAGGGCGAGCGCTGCGCGCCGGGCCAGGGCTGATAGGTCTCCGCGTCACGCCGGCCGCGCAGCGCCGAGCCGCGCCCGCCGAAGGGATCGAGCGGGTCGGCCTCGGCCCGGCGCCGCGGTGCCGGGATGCCGAGGATGTCGTCGTCGGGGTCGGCGCCGGCATCCGGGGCGGTGTCGACGCCCTCGAGATCGCCGTCCTCGGCATCCGGGCGCATGGCGGTGCGGGTCTGGCCGGGCACCAGACTGTAGCGCGTCTCGGCCATGCGGCCGTCCCTGACCCGGAAATGCTCCATGACGCCGCCATCGGCGAGGGGCTCGCCCGAGCGCGCATCGACCGGCAGATCGACGAGGTAGGGCCGGGATGCCGCCGATGGGGGCGCCAGCGGCGTCTTGGCGACACCGTTGGCCCAGGCGGCCTGGAAGATGCTGCCGGCGATCGGCACCGCCACGTGGCCGCCGGTCTGGCCGCGTCCCAGCGTTTTGCGGGTGCCGTCGGCGTTGTCGTAGCCGACCCAGACCACCACCGTGACCTCGTTGGAGAAGCCAGCGAACCAAGCGTCGTTCTCGTTCTCGGAGGTGCCGGTCTTGCCCGCGACGGCGCCCGAGACGCGGGCCAGGGCGGCGGCCGTGCCGTGATGGGTCACGCCCTGCAGCATGGTCTTGAGCTGGTAGAAGGCGATCCCGTCGGCCGAGCCGATCCGCACCGGCTCGCGGGGGGCACGCTGGTAGAGCGGCTTGCCGTCGCGCTCCACCGCCTGCAGAACGTGGGGGGCCGGCCTCGCGCCCTCGTTGGCGATGGCCGCGTAGAAGGCGGCGAGATCGAGCATCCGCACCGGCTGGCTGCCGAGGACGAACGGGTAGTAGCGCTCGCATTCGGCGTAGAGCTGGGCCTCAAGCGCAAGGTCGCAGATCCGCTGCAGGCTCGCCGGAGCGGACGACGCGATGCCGCCCTGCAGCAGGCGCGCGGTGACGAGGTTCTTCGAGAATTCGAGGCCGCGGCGCAGGGTTGTCGCCCCCGAGCCGCCGCCGTCGTAGTTCTTGGGCGACCAGGAATCGCCGAGTCCCCCGATCGGCGGCAGGGTGACGGGGGAGTCGAGCACCAGGGTGTTGGGCTGGAGGCCAGCGTTGAGCGCGGCCAGATAGGTCAGGGGTTTGAGGGTCGAGCCCGGCTGGCGCACGGTCTGCGTCACGCGATTGAGCTGGCTCACCGGATAGGAGAAGCCCCCGGCCATGGCGAGGATCGCCCCGGTGCGGTTCTCCAGCACCACCGCGGCGCCCTGCACGACCGGACGGACGCGGATCTCGGCAACGAGCGCTTTGGCGGTCGGCGTCTTGCCATTGGCGCCGCGCAGCTTCACCCGCACCACGTCGTAGGCCTGAAGTCGTCCGCGCGCCGGCCCGGGATCGAGGCTCGCCGTGCGGCCGTCGGCGAGGCCGACCTTCACGGCGCCGCGACCCGGATCGAGCACGACGGCGAGCGGCCAATGAACGTCGTAGAGCACCGGCCGCGCCGCCTCCAGGGCACGCTGCCAGGCGGGTTTCTGCGCAGGGACCTTAGGGTCCGTGGATTTCGATTCGCCGGTCTTCGCATCGGCTCCCTTGGCCCCGCGCGCGGCCTTGCTGCCGGCAGGCTTGGTCACCGGAGCGCTGGCCGGAGGCGGCGTCACCGTCGCGACCTTGGATTCGCCACCGACGAGGAGCGGCACGCCGTTGACCATCGGTGGCGTTGCGCTCCCGCCCTCCAGCTTGCGGATGCTCTCCGCGAGGTTGAACTCCGGACCCTCGTAGACCTGGCGTCCGGTCGCACGCTCGTAGTTGGCGAGCCCGTCCTGCAGGGCGGACTCCGCGGCCCGCTGCAGGCCGGCATTGATCGTCGAGCGCAGGGTGTAGGAGGCGGCGGTGAGCGATTCGAGGCCCGCGAAGGTGCGTGCCTCGCGGGCGAGGTGGTCGACGACGTAGAAGCCGGAATCGCGTCGCGTCGCCTCGGCCGGTGCGAGGCCGAGCGGCGCGTTGGCCGCCTCGGCGAGTTCCGCCTCGGTGATGACGCCCTCGTCCTTCATGCGGGCCAGCACGTAGGCGCGCCGCTCGCGCGCACGGTCGGGGTACCGGTCGGGGCTGTAGAAGTTCGGACCCTTCGGCATGCCGGCGAGCAGCGCCGCTTCCGGCAGGGTGAGCGCGCCCACCGACTTTCCGAAATAGCTGCGCGCCGCCATCTCGATGCCGTAGGAGCCGCGGCCGAGATAGATCGCGTTGAGGTAGAGCCCGAGGATCTCAGGCTTGCTCAGGATGCGCTCGAGGCGCGCCGCCACGATCATCTCGCGGATCTTGCGCTCGTAGGTGACGTCGTCGCCCACCATCAGGTTCTTGACCACCTGCTGCGTGATGGTGGAGCCGCCCGCCGGACGGCCCGGCGAGGCGAGGTTGGCGATGAAGGCGCGGATGACGCCGCGTTCGTCGATGCCCTTGTGGGTGTCGAAGCGCTTGTCCTCCGCTGCCACGAAAGCCTTCTGGACGCGCGCCGGGACGGTGGCGATCGGCACCACGAGGCGCCGGCCGTTGGCCTCAAAGGTCTCCGAGAAGCGTTTTCCCGCCCGATCGAGGATCAGGCTCACGCCGGGGAGCTTGGGGTCCTTCCACGTCTCGGCCGTCGGCAGGTCGGCAGCGGCCTTGTTGTAGAACGCGATGACGGCGGCCGCGTCGAACGGCGAGTCCTTCGGGCTCTCGCCCTTGCAGAACTGGCGGTAGCTCGTGTTGAGCTCACCGATGTCGAGCCCGTGCAGGATCTTCGGGGCCGACGCGCCCGCCACGGCCGAGGGGTCCTCCATGGCCGTGGAGATGAGGTCGTCGAGGTTGATGTCCTCGATGTCGAAGGCCTTGCGCATATGGGCGCAGCCATCGCGCAGGATCTGCACCACCTGCGGCCCGTCGGTCGCCGGATCGAACTGCGTCTTCACCGCGTCGGGCCGGGTCGTGACCTGGCTGAGCGTCAGGGCCGTCGCGAACAGCTTGATCAGGATGATGTTCATCGAAGGCGCGCGGGACCAGGCATGTCAGGGGGGCGCTCAGGAGACTGCGCCCGAGCCGATGAATATGCGATGCACAAGGCGGCTGTTTTGTGGAGGTGCGGCGCCTCCCTTGGTCATTCCAGGCCTGCGAAGCAGAGCCCGGAATGACCGACGTCGCGTCACGACGTCTCTGCCGCAAGACGGTGCCCGCCCGCCTACTTGTTCCGTCCCAGCAGGACCAGCCAGCCGATCCCGATCACGAACACGCCGATCCCCACGGTGATGAAGGCCGGGGTGCCGAGATCCATGAAGCGCGGCGCCAATTGCGTCGCGAAGGCTGCCACGATCAGCGCCACCGCGACGCGCGCGGCCGCCCGCTCGATGCCGCGAGTCAGCTTGTCGATGCCCTTGACCTCGATCTCGACGGTGACGCGGCCCTGCTTCAGGCGCACCAGCATGAGGTGGATCAGGGTCGGCAGCTCGGAGGCCGCGCCGAACAGGCCGGCACCCACCGCCTCGACCTTGCGGGTCAGGCCCTTGATCGAGAACTGCGAGGCGAGCCGCTTCTTCACGGTGGGGCCGGCGGCGGTGAAGAGGTCGAATTTCGGGTCGAGCTGGCGCATCACGCCGTCGGCCGTCACCAGCCCCTTGAACAGGATGGCGAGATCGGTGGGCATGGCCAGGTCGTTCTCGCGGGCCATGGTCATGAAGTCGGTGAGGAGGTCGCTGAAGTTCAGGGCCGCCCCGGCATGGCGGTTGATGAAGGCCTGCGACGAGCCTTCGAGCTTGGTGAGATCCGGGTTGCTCGAACCGGTCCAGTCGAGGAGCACCGCCATCAGCCCGTCGGCATCCTCCTTGAGCATGGCGCCGATCAGCATCAGGAGCTGGGTCCGGCGGCGCTCCGACAGGCGGCCGATGATGCCGAAATCGATGAAGCCGATCCGGTCGCCGGTCATCGCCAGCATGTTGCCGGGATGCGGGTCGGCGTGGAACACGCCCTCGATCAGCGCCATCTGCAGGAAGGCGTCAGTGCCCTTCTGGGCGAGCAGCACCTTGTCGATCCCGGCCGCGTCGAGGCGGGGATGGTCGTTGGGCGGGATGCCGTGGATGAATTCCTGGACGAGGACCCGTTCCGAGGTCCATTCCCAGTGGATCTTCGGGACGACGACGTCGTCGCGCTCGGAGAAGATCGCCGCGATGGTCTCGCAGTTGCGCGCCTCGTTGATGAGGTCGAGCTCGCCGTAGAGGCCGCCGGCGAGGTGGCGCATCTGCTCCTGGGGCTGGTAGCGCCCGAATTCGGGCCACTCGTCCACCACGATGCGGGTGGCATGCGCCAGGAGGCGCAGGTCGGCCTCGATGACCTTGCGCAGGCCGGGGCGCAGGACCTTCACCACCACTTCCTCGCCGGTATGCAGGCGGGCGCGGTAGACCTGTGCGATAGAGGCCGAGGCCAGCGGCACGGTGTCGAACTCGGCGAAGACCTCGTCCGGCGTGCCACCGAGATCCGCCTCGAGCTGCGGCCGGATCCGCTCCCACGGCACCGGTGCCACCTGGCTGTGGAGCCGCGCCAGCTCGTCGGTCCATTCCGGGGTCAGCAGGTCGGGCCGGCTCGCCAGGATCTGCCCGAGCTTGACGAAGGTCGGCCCCAGGGTCTCGATAGCGCGCCGGACCCGCTGGGGCTGCGACAGCCGGGTGATGTCCACCCGCGGTGCTTTGCGCTTGGCGAAGCGGGCGACGTGCGCGATGCCGAGGCGATCGACCACCTTGTTGACGCCGTAGCCGATGAGCACGGCCGTGATCTCGCCCAGGCGCTGGCGGTCCCGGGCGGCGACGAAGGCGGTTCTCAGCATGACGGCAAGGGTCTACCCCGGTTGGCGTTTCAAGGGAACGAGGCGGAGGGGTAGGGGAAAGCGGCGCCCCGGACCGATCTCGAGCGTCCCCTTCCTCTCCGCCCGCTAACGGGCAGGCGAGGCCGAAGTTTGGCGGTCGGCTTTTTCCTGACGCCCGATAGGGACGGAGTCGCACGGGCGCGCGTCCCGCGCTAGAGAGGCTGTCATCCGCGCCGAAGGGCGCCTTCCCCGCGCCCGACGGCGCCTCTTCGAGAAAAGCGGTCCCGATGCCAGGTACGCCCCGCGCCGGAATCATCCCGGTGACGCCCTTCCAGCAGAACTGCACCCTGATCTGGTCCGACGAGACCAAGGTCGGCGCCGTGGTCGATCCCGGCGGCGACCTCGACCGGATCGTGGCGGCGATCGCCGACCAGGGCATCACGATCGAGAAGATCCTGCTCACCCACGGCCATATCGACCATGCCGGCGGCGCCGACGAATTGCGGGACCGGCTCGGCGTGCCGATCGAGGGTCCGCACGAGGCCGACCGCTACCTCCTCGACAGCCTGCCCGAGACGGGCGCCAATTACGGCCTCGACGGCGCGCGCGCCGTGACGCCGGACCGCTGGCTCGTGGGGGGCGACATCGTCGAGGTCGGCGGGCTGATCTTCGACATCGTCCACGCCCCTGGGCACTCGCCGGGCAGCGTCGTGTTCGCGAGCCGGGACGCGCGTTTCGCCCTCGTCGGCGACGTGGTGTTCAAGGGCTCGGTCGGCCGCACGGACCTCCCCGGCGGCAGCCACGACCAGCTCATCCGCGCGATCAAGGAAAAGGTCCTGCCGCTGGGCGACGACATCGCCTTCATCCCCGGCCACGGCCCGACGAGCACGCTGGGCGAGGAGCGGCTGACGAACCCGTTCCTGCAGGATTGAGAGAA
>NZ_CAXUJR010000018.1:0-32540 GCF_964251405.1 uncultured Methylobacterium sp. | reverse complement strand
CCTGCAGGATTGAGAGAAGTCGGGGAAGCGCCTCTCCTCCCCGACAGAGCTCGCGCCTGCGTGCGATCCGCACCCCGAGTGCCCAAGGCGGGCCGGCCCGGGTGCGGAGAGAAGTTGGAGGTGGGGTGGTTCGGCTGGCATCCGCAGAGGGTCGGCAAGCCGGCCTCACCCTCGATCCCTCGCCACGAGGGGGAGGGACGAACGTCCAGCCGCCGCCACGAAATTCGCCCAATGACCGGAGGACTAGGATGCAATCGAGACCGATCGGCCGCTCCGGCCTCTCCGTGGCGCCTCTCTGCCTCGGGGGGAACGTGTTCGGCTGGACCGCCGACGAGGCGACGTCTTTCGCGATCCTCGACCGCTTCGTGGATTCCGGGCTGAACTTCGTCGACACGGCGGACGTCTACTCGCGCTGGGCACCTGGGCACCAGGGCGGCGAATCCGAGACCGTGATCGGGCGCTGGTTCAAGGCGTCGGGCCATCGCGACAGGATCGTTCTCGCGACCAAGGTCGGGATGGATCTGGGACCGGCGGGCAAGGGTCTGTCCGCTGCCCATATCGAGCGGGCGGTGGAGGCCTCCCTGCGCCGCCTCGGGACTGACCGGATCGATCTCTACCAATCGCATACGGACGATTCGGCCACTCCGATCGAGGAGACGCTTGCCGCCTTTGAGCGCCTGATCAAGGCCGGCAAGGTGCGGGCGATCGGCGCCTCGAACTACTCGGCCGCCCGCCTGCGCGCGGCCCTCGATACGGCCAAGCGCGAGGGTTTGCCCCGCTATGAATGCCTGCAGCCCGATTACAGCCTCGCCGAGCGCGCCGGCTACGAGAGCGAACTCGAACCGCTGTGCCGACGCCAGGGCCTCGGCGTCATCGGGTACTTCTCCCTGGCGGCCGGTTTCCTCACCGGCAAGTACCGCTCCGAAGGAGCTGCGGAGGGCCGAGCGCGGGGCGGGAACGTGCAGAAATACCTCAACCCGCGCGGCTTCGCGCTGCTCGGCGTGCTCGACGCGGTCGCCGCCGAGCACGGCGCCACCCCGGCGCAGGTGGCACTGGCTTGGCTCATCGCCCGGCCGGGGGTGACGGCGCCCATCGCGAGCGCGACGTCGCTGGCTCAGCTCGACGAACTGATCGGGGCCGTTTCGCTGACCTTGAACCCCGCCGCCATCGACCGGCTTACCGCGGCCAGCGCCGGGGGCATCCGGGCGTGAGCATCGTTCCGCGACGTGCTGCACGGTTCGTGGCGAAAAGTAATGCCTTTCCAGGACACTCTCGGCGGGTTTTCGTGTGCGAAGCCCTGAAAACCCGCTGACAGCCGCCCACAAGCAAGGCTGCCCGAAAACGATGCATTTTCAAGGCGCAGCCCCTATATAACGCAGGCTAACGAATCGCAGGCGCGCCCGAGGCCGGAGCCGGGGCACGACGACCGAGCCAAGCGCCTGCCCGAGGAACTTCATGTCCGACACGCACCACGACGACGCCTCCCGCAACCTTGCGTCCACCGCCTATGGCGCGGAATCGATCAGGGTCCTCAAAGGGCTCGACGCCGTCCGCAAGCGCCCCGGCATGTATATCGGCGACACCGACGACGGCTCGGGCCTGCATCACATGGTCTACGAGGTGGTGGACAACGCCATCGACGAGGCGCTTGCCGGCCACGCCGACGTCGTCACCGTCACCCTCAATGCCGACGGTTCGGTGACGGTGTCCGACAACGGCCGCGGCATCCCCACGGACATCCATAAGGAAGAGGGGGTCTCGGCAGCCGAGGTCATCATGACCCAGCTCCATGCCGGGGGTAAGTTCGACCAGAATTCTTACAAGGTCTCCGGCGGCCTGCACGGGGTCGGCGTCTCCGTCGTCAACGCCCTGTCGCAGTGGCTGCGCCTGCGCATCTGGCGCAACGGCAAGGAGCACGCGATGGAGTTCCGCCACGGCGACGCGGTCTCACCGCTCAAGATCGTCGGCGACGGCAATGGCCGGCACGGCACCGAGGTCTCGTTCCTGCCCTCCACAGACACCTTCACGATGATCGAGTTCGACTACGCGACGCTGGAGAAGCGCCTGCGCGAGCTCGCCTTCCTCAATTCCGGCGTGCGCATCGTGCTCACCGACGCGCGCCATGCCGAGCACAAGCGCGAGGAGCTGTTCTACGAGGGCGGGATTGAGGCCTTCGTGCGCTACCTCGACCGCTCGCGCAAACCGATCGACGGCATGACGAAGCCCGTGATGGTGAGGGCCGTGCGCGACGACATCCGGGTCGAGGTCGCCCTGTGGTGGAACGACTCGTTCAACGAGACCGTGCTGCCCTTCACCAACAACATCCCACAACGCGACGGCGGCACCCACATGGCGGGTTTTCGCGCCGCGCTGACCCGCCAGATCACCGGCTATTCGGAATCGTCGGGCATCGCCAAGCGCGAGAAGATCTCGCTCACCGGCGAGGATTGCCGCGAGGGGCTGACGGCCGTGATCTCGGTCCAGGTGCCCGATCCCAAGTTCTCGTCGCAGACGAAGGACAAGCTCGTCTCCTCCGAGGTGCGTCCCGCCGTCGAGAACGTCCTCAACGAGGGTCTCTCGAACTGGCTCGAGGAGAACCCCGCGCTGGCGCGTTCGGTGATGGCCAAGGTGATCCTGGCGGCGTCGGCTCGCGAGGCGGCGCGCAAGGCCCGCGAGACCGTGACCCGCAAGGGCGTCCTCGACATCGCCTCGCTGCCGGGCAAGCTCGCCGACTGCCAGGAGCGCGACCCGTCGAAATGCGAGATCCTGCTGGTCGAGGGCGATTCCGCCGGCGGTTCGGCCAAGCAGGGCAGGGACCGGCACTTCCAGGCGGTCCTGCCGCTGCGTGGCAAGATCCTCAACGTCGAGCGGGTGCGGGCCGACCGCATGCTCTCGTCGGCCGAGATCGGCACGCTGATCACCGCCTTGGGCGCCGGCATCGGCCGGTCGAGCACGGACCGCGAGGGCTTCAACCCCGAGAAGCTGCGCTACCACCGCATCATCATCATGACCGACGCGGATGTCGACGGCTCCCACATCCGGACGCTGCTCCTCACCTTCTTCTTCCGGCAGATGCCGGAGGTGATCGAGCGCGGTCACCTCTACATCGCCCAGCCACCGCTCTACAAAGCCGCCAAGGGCAAGACCGCGATCTACCTCAAGGACGAGCGGGCGCTGGAGGACTACCTCATCGATGCCGGCGTCGACGGGGCCGTGCTGCGGCTGGCCTCGGGCACCGAGTTCGGCGGCGCGCAGCTGAAGGCGCTGGTCGAGGAGGCTCGCCAGTTCCGTGGCCTGATGCAGGCGCTCCACACCCGCTACGACCGCGCCGTGGTCGAGCAGGCCCTCATCGCCGGGGCGTTCCGCCCGGAGGCTGCCGAGGACACCGCGCTCGCCGGCCCGCTGGCACAGGAGACCGCCCGGCGCATGGACCGGATCGCCGACGAGATCGAGCAGGGCTGGCAGGGCGAGGCTCATGAGGGCGGCTACGTCCTCAGCCGTACCCTGCGCGGCGTGCGCCAGATCGCGGCCCTCGACGCCTCGCTCATCGCCTCCCAGGAGGCCCGCCGCCTCGCCGACCGGGCGTTAGCCCTCCGCGAAATCTATGACGAACCCGTCACCTATGCCCGCAAGGGCGACGAGACGGTCCTGCACGGCCCGGTGGGCCTGTTCGAGGCGGTCATGGCCTTCGGCCGCAAGGGTCTCCAGCTCCAGCGCTACAAGGGCTTGGGTGAGATGACCGCCCAGCAGCTCTGGGAGACGACGCTCGACCGCGACGTGCGCTCGCTGCTCCAGGTCCGGGTCAAGGACACCCAGGACGCCGACGACCTCTTCGTCAAGCTGATGGGCGACATCGTGGAACCGCGCCGGGAGTTCATCCAGGACAACGCGCTCAGCGTCGCCAACCTCGACGTGTGAGGACCGCTCCCATCATGGGCGAGGGGATCGACTGGGAACGGATGGGCTGGGACGCCGCCGGGCCGGCGCTCCATGCGCCGGCGACCCTGCGAAACCGCGACGCGATCCTCGCCGTGCTGCGGCGCGTGCTGCCGGAAGCCGCCCTCGTCCTCGAGGTCGCGAGCGGATCGGGCGAGCACGCTGCCTGGTTCGCCGGCCACCTGCCGCATCTCACCTGGCAGCCCAGCGACCCGGATCGGCAGGCTCTCGCCAGCATCGCCGCCCATGGTGCCGCGGCGGTGCTCTCGAACCTGCGCCCGCCGGTCTGCCTTGATGCGGCCGACGCCGACTGGCCCTTGTCCCGCGCCGACGCGCTCGTCGCGATCAACCTGATCCATATCGCCCCCGGGCGGTGACCGAGGGGCTGATGGCCGGCGCGGCCGAGCGTGTTCCGGCCCGCGGATGCGTGATCCTGTACGGACCCTTTATCGAGGCGGATGTCGCCACCAGCCCCGGCAATGCCGCCTTCGACGACGACCTCCGCGCGCGGGATCCGGCCTGGGGCCTGCGCGACCGCGACGCCGTTCGCGCCTGCGCCGCCCGCCATGGCTTCGACCTCGTCGAGCGGGTCGCCATGCCGTCCAACAACCTCATCCTCGTCTTTCGGCGCCACGAGCCGGCATGATCGCCGACGGACCTTTTTGGCTCCCTACGCGAGCGTCCACGCCAAGATCTTTGCTGGCGCAGCGTTTTTTGCCGTGGGTCGGGAGCCCTCATCCCAAAGGCTGCATGGAACCCCGCACCCATCGTCCATCAGGGTTAGGCCGCCCCGCAGCGCCGATTAATCCCCGTCCCGGCCATGATCCGGTCACCTTCGCATCGGAAGGCGGAGGGAGTTTGCATGCGGCGGAGCCGCAGGGCGCGACTCGGGCCAGCCGAATCCACAGGGTCGGCATCCTGGCACGACGGGCGCGTAAAGGATGAGCGTATGACGAAGCGATCGACGATCGGCCGGACCCTGCGGTCCGCCGGGCCACTCGCCGCCCTGGCCCTGGCGATGCTGCCGGGCACCGTGCTCGGCGCCCCTGCCGATCCGACCGGCACCTGGCTGACCGAGGACGGCCGCGCACGCATCCGCGTCGAGAAATGCGGCCCGCAGGAGAAGAACGTCTGCGGCTACGTCGTCTGGTTGAAGGTGCCCCTCAACGACAAGGGCCAGCCCCGGCTCGACTTCAAGAACCCCGATGCGAAGAAGCAGACCCGGCCCTCGCTGGGCCACCAGCTCATCATGGGCCTGAAGCCGAACGCGGATCAGCGCTTCGAGGGCAAGATCTACAATTCCGAGGAAGGCAAGTCCTACGACGTCACCATCTGGAGCGAGCAGCCCACGGAGCTCTCCATCCGCGGCTGCATGCTCGCCATCCTGTGCGGCTCGCAGACCTGGACACGGGTGAGCGACGTGCTGCCGGGCCAGCTCACCGGCCCGACCAACGGGCCGGGCGGCCCGCGCGCGGATGCGGAATGGGCGCCCAAGCCGAGCCCCGCCGCGGCCGTGTCGCCGGGCGCCACGACGGGCACCGCGAGGCCGTCAGCCTCAGCGAAGCCCGCAGCGAAGCCCGGCGCGGCGCCGGCTGCTCCTCAGGAGTAAGTCAGGGCGGCGCCGGCCGCCGGGTTCGATTCCCTTCGCGCGCCCTTCCCGAACGGGTGGAGCGAAGCGGAACCCGCGCCGGGGCCCGTCACGAAGAGCCGCGCCCGGATCGAGGCGTCGGCGATTTCAATCCACCAGCGCCGCATAGGTCAGCACCCGCAGCTCCCGCCGGATCGGCAGGGCCGAGGACGGGATGAGCTGGGCGAGCAGGACCACCGCGAGGTCTTCGGCGGGGTCGACCCAGAAGGCCGTGCTGGCGAGCCCGCCCCAGGCGGCCTCGCCCGGGGTGCCGACGATCTGGGCGCGGGCCGGATCGATCATGACCGAGAAGCCGAGCCCGAAGCCGATGCCGGTATAGGACGTCTCGGAGAAACGCGGCTGACCCATCGCCGCAAGATCGCCGCCCAAGTGGTTCATCAACATGAGGTCCACGGTCTTGCGGCCGAGCAGCCGGACCCCGTCGAGCTCGCCACCGCCGAGCAGGAAGCGGCAGAACCGCATGTAGTCGGCGGACGTCGAGACGAGGCCGCCGCCGCCCGAGGCCAGGGCGGGCGGGGTCGCGAACCGGCTGCCGACGCAATCGTCGTAGAGCTTCAGGGTGCGGTCGCGGAACAGGCTGTAATTGGCGGAAAAACGCGGCAGCTTGTCGGCGGGGACGTGGAAGTCGGTATCGACCATGCCGAGGGGCGCGATCACGCGCTCGCTCAGGAACTCACCGAACTCCCGGCCCGTGATCACCGCCACGAGGTGCCCGAGGACATCGGTCGCCACCGAGTAGTTCCACTGGGTCCCCGGCTGGGCGAGAAGCGGTTGGCCCGCGGCGCGGCGCACCACCTCGGCGAGGCTGGCCTCCTGGTTCTCGCCGAAATCGACGCCGTTCTGGCGGTAGAGGGCGTCCACCAAGGTCGCCTCCATGAAGCCGTAGGTCAGCCCGGCGGTGTGGGTCAGGAGGTCCCGGATCGTGATCGGTCGCGCGGCGGGCTCGGTCTCCCACCTCGCCCGGCTTCCGCCGGTGAGCACCCGCATGTCGGAAAATTCCGGCAGGAAGCGGGTGACCGGGTCGTCGAGCTGGAAGCGACCCTCCTCGTAGAGCATCATCACCGCCACCGAGGTCAGGGGCTTTGTCATCGAGTAAATCCGCACGATCGTCTCGGCGTCGAACGGCGTGTCCCGGGCGATATCGGCCTTGCCGTGGGCGCGGAAGAACGCGGTCCGGCCTCGGCGCGCCACGCTCACCGAGAGGCCGGCGAGCCGGCCGTCATCCACGAGGCGGCGCATCCAGCCGTCGATCCGCTCGAGGCGCTGCGGGCACAATCCGACCGTCGCCGGATCGGTCACGGTCAAGTCCTGCATCCCACCGCTCCGTCCTCGCCTCGTGCCCCCACGCCCTCATCGTCGGAAGGGCTGGGGATGGGACCGGATTAGCGGGACCGTGACCGCAGGACAAACCCTCGCCTCACCACCCCATCGTCCCCGGCCCGCCCTTGAAGGGCCCGCGGATCGTCGCGGTGATCCAGCCGCCATAGAATCCTCCCGGTTGGGGCACCACGCGTTCCTCCCCGACGAAGCAGGCCTCCATCGGCCCGGCATAGAAGGCGACGTAGCCGGCGATCGCCAGGAAGCCCGGCGTCGGATCCGGATAGGCCCAGGCCGCGCCCTCGGCACGGCGGCCGCCCGCCTCGACGTCGAAGAGCACGGCGCGGCCCTTCCACTCGCAGATGCCGGCCCGCCGCGGCGGGCCGAGCAGTCCGGGCGCGATGGCGGCGGGGGGAAGTAGTAGGTCGGCGGATGGCTCGTCTCGAGCACGCGGTACCCGTCATGGGTGTCGGCGATCACCGCGCCGGCGAAGACCACGCGCAGGCGCTGCGGCACCGGTTCCAGCCGCGGCGGCCGGGGATAATCCCAGACGCTCTCCTCTCCGGGGCCGGCGGGATCGGGTGAGGGATGCATGGGGTGTCCTTATCCAAGGCCGTCGTCGGGACCATGGCCGTCCCGGCCCGGTCCCTGCGTAGCTAGGGCGATGCTCGCAAAACCGTTTGCCGTGGCCGCACGTCATGGTAGCGCAGCCCGCGACAGCCCGGAGGTGTCCCCTTTGACCGAGCCAGCGCTCTTCCTCGATTTCGACGGCACCCTGGTCGAGATCGCGCCCAAGCCCGACCAGGTCAGGGTCGACCCCGCCCTGGCCCCGGCCCTGGCGCGGCTGCGGGAGCGCCTCGGCGGGGCGCTCGCCATCGTCACCGGGCGTCCGATCGCCGTCATCGACGGCTTCCTCGCGCCCGAGCGCTTCGACGTCGCCGGCCTGCACGGCGTGGAGAAGCGCTTTCGGGGGGAGGTCAGCGGCGGGCGGGCTGAGGACCACCCGGAGCTGCGCGCCCGCATCGCCGAACTGCACGGGGCGGTAGGGCACCTGCAATCGGTCCTGATCGAGGACAAGGGCGCCTCGGTCGCCGTGCATTGGCGCCTCGCGACGCCCTCGGATGCCGAGCGCGCGCAGGCCGTGGTCGAGGAGATGGCGGCGGCACTCGGGGATTCCTACCGGCTTCAGCTCGGCAAGGCGGTGGGCGAGATCGTGCCCGCCTCCGCCACGAAGGGAACGGCGATCCGGGGCTTCTGCGCCCATGCGCCCTATGCCGGGCGCCGGGCGATCTTCTTCGGCGACGATCTCACCGACGAGCGTGCCTTCGCCACCGTCAACGAGGATGGCGGCGTCAGCGTGCGCATCGGTGCGGCCGAGACCATCGCGACGCGGCGCCTCGCCGACCCGGAGGCGGTGCGGGCCCTTCTCTTCGGCTGGGCCGAGGGGGCGCCGATCGAACCGGACGCCCTGCCGCCCGCCTGAAGACCGAAGCCGCGCAAGAGAACGCAGGGACGAGACCCCCAGGAGAGCGCCCATGTTCGAGTTTCCGGTCCTGGTCGGCGACATCGGCGGCACCAATGCGCGGTTCGGCATCGTGCCCGCCGCCGATGCCGAACCGCGGCTCCTCGCCCATCTCGAGACGGCGGCCTATCCCGACCCGAGTTCGGCGATCCGCACCGCCCTGGCGCGGCACGATGGGCCGCCGCCGCGCTCGGCCATCCTGGCGGTGGCAGCGCGGGTCGACGGCCCCGAAATCCAGCTCACCAATGCCCGCTGGGTCATCGCCGGCGCCCGCATCGGCACCGATTTCGGGCTGTCGCGGGCGGTGGTGGTGAACGACTACGTGCCGGTGGCGGCCGGCGCGGCCGGCATCGCCCCGGACGCACTCACGGTGATCGGCCCGCATCGCGACGCGGGCACGGGCGCCCGTCTGGTGCTCGGCCCCGGCACCGGGTTCGGCGCCGCCGCCCTCGTCCCCTATGCCGACCGCCTCGCCATCGTCTCGACGGAGGCCGGCCATACCGAGCTCGGCCCGGCCGACGACGAGGATTTCGCGATCTGGCCGGGCCTGGAGCGCGCCGAAGGCCGGATCACCGTCGAGACCCTTCTGTCGGGACCCGGGCTCGTGCGGCTGCACGCGGCCGTGCGGAGGGTGCGGACGGGGCAGGGCGGCCCGGCGGGGGACCCCGCGCTGATCACCGAGCAGGGACTGACCGGCGCCGACCCGCACGCGGCCGACGCCTTGCGGCTGTTCTCGAAGCTGCTCGGCCGGGTCTGCGGCGACCTCGCCCTGACCTTCCTCGCCACGGGCGGCGTCTATATCGGCGGCGGCATCGCCCCGCGGATCGTGTCCGTCCTGGAGGAGGGCGGCTTCCGCGAGGCCTTCGAGCGCAAGAGCCCCTTCGCCGAGATGATGCGGGCGATCCCCACCAGCGTCATCGCAGTCAAGGACCCGGCGCTCACAGGTCTTGCCGCCCTGGCGAGCCGCCCGGACATCTTCGTCTATCACGGCCAGGTCTGGGAACGCGCCTGACGCAGTCGGCGACCGTCGATATCGGCGGGTTTGCGGGACCTATTCTCGGACGGCACGTTCGGCGAGCGGTCATCAATCCGTCGCAGGGAAAGCAATCCTTAAGTTTGTTGCGCCGAAGCTGCTGCAACCTTCGGGATTTGCGATGTCTGTCATTGCCTTGGACGACCCTGCCGAGATCGCGACCGACTGGTTCTGGGAAACTGGTGCCGACCTCCGGCTCACCTACCTGTCGCCGCAGGCCGAGGCGACCTTCGGCCGGCCGGCCGCCGCGCTCGTCGGGTTGTCGCTGGACGCCCTCGCGAGCCAGGATGGCGAGGCTGCCGACCAGGCTTCGGGCTGGGAGCCCTATCGACAGGCCTGCGCGGCCCGTCGCGTGTTCCGCGATATCGTCTGCCCCTATGTCCATCCGCACAGTGGCCTGCGTTGGCTCCGGATCGGCGGCGAGCCGCGCCTGGCCGCCGACGGCACCTGGCTCGGCTACCGCGGCGTCGGCAGCGCCTGGGCCAGAGATACTCAGGGCGCCCAGGCTCAGTTGATCGAGCAGAACCGGCGTTTCGACGCGGCCCTGGAGAACATGAGCCAGGGCTTGTGCATGTTCGATCCCGGGCAGCGGCTGGTCGTGTTCAACACGCGGTAGTGCGAGATCTTCGGGGTGCCGCCGGGCGCCCTGCGCATCGGCATGACCCAGCGCGAGATCATCGAGGTCCTGTTCGCGCTCGGATGCTATCCCGACGACATCACGGTCGAAGGGCTCCAGGCAAGCGCACAAGCGTCGATCCGGGCCGGCGGGACCCTGGCGGTCCACCGCAACCTCGCCAGCGGGCGCTACGTCTCCATCACGCATCGCCCCATGGCCGGAGGCGGCTGGGTCGCGACCTTCGAGGACGTGACCGAGCGCAAGGAGATCGAGGCGCGCATCGCCTACCTGGCCCGCTACGATGCCCTCACCGACCTCGCCAACCGCCATACCCTTCGCGAAACCGCGCACGGCCTTGCCGAGACGGTCCGGCGGGAGGGCAGGGTGCTCGCCGTGTTCGGCCTGAGCCTGCGTCGGTTCAAGCTGGTCAACGACGAGTTCGGGGCTCCGATCGGCGACGGGCTGCTTCGTGGCGTGGCCGACCGGCTGCGCGCCATGGCGCCGGGACGCGACATGGTGGCCCGGATCGGGAGCGACGAGTTCGGAATCCTGCGGTTCGTCGACCACGACGCCGAGGCCGTCGCCTTCGGGCGCGCCCTGATGGCGAGCCTCCAGGAACCCTTCGCGATCGGCGGCAAGATCGTGAACGTGGGCCTGAGCCTCGGCATCGCCCTCTGGGACGGGCGCGAGCCGGAGGTGGGTCTCGTCCTCAAGAGTGCCCGCATGGCGATGGACCATGCCAAGGCGGAGGGGGCCGGCAGCCTGCGCCTGTTTGCGCCGGAGATGGACGAGCGCGCGCGAGAACGCCGGGCCCTGGAGCGCGACATCGACGAGGCCTTCGGCCGCGAGCAGTTCGAACTCCACTATCAGCCCGTCCTCGATATCGCGAGCCGTGCGATCGTCGGCCTCGAAGCGCTGGTGCGCTGGCGTCATCCGACGAAGGGGCTGATCAGTCCGGGCGTGTTCATCCCGGTCGTGGAGGAGAGCGGGCTCATCGTGCCACTCGGCAAATGGGTGCTCGAACAGGCATGCCGCGACGCGGTCGGCTGGCCGGAGCATGTCGGCATCGCGGTCAACGTCTCGGCGATGCAGCTGCGCCAGGGCGACTTCGCGACGACCGTGATGTCGGCCCTCGCGGCGAGCGGGCTGCCGCCGCAACGGCTCGACCTCGAGATCACCGAGAGCGTCCTTCTCGACGACGGTGAGGACGGTCTGGAGACCCTTCACCGCCTGCGCCGGGCCGGCATCCGGATCTCGATGGACTATTTCGGGACGGGCTATTCGAGCATCAGCTACCTGCGCCAGTTCCCGTTCGACAAGATTAAGATCGACCAGTCCTTCGTGCGCGACGCGCCCCGGAGCGCTGACGCGCTGGCCATCGTCAGGGCGATCATCGGGCTCGGCCGGAGCCTCGGTATCCGGACCCTGGCGGAGGGCATCGAGACCGAGGAACAGCTCGCGGTGGTCAAGGCGGAGGGTTGCTGCGAGATGCAGGGCTTCCTGTTCAGCGCGGCCCGGCCCGCCGCCGAGATCGACGCGATGCTGGGGCGGCCCGGGGGCCTGACGCGGGCAGCCTGACGGGTTTCAGATCCCGTCGCCGGCGACCTCGCGCGCCACGGCGCGGTGGCCGATGTCGCGCCGGCAGAACCCTTGCGGCCAGTCGATCCGGCTGATGGCCGCGTAGGCGCGGGCCTGGGCCTCCCGCATGCTGGAACCCAACGCCGTGACGGCGAGGACGCGACCGCCATCGGAGAGGAGCCGGCCGTTCTCGGCGCGGGTGCCGGCCTGGAAGACGAGGACGTCGCGGTCCGACGCCGCATCGGCGAGGCCGAGGATCTCAGACCCGCGCATCACCGCGCCCGGATAGCCCGCTGCCGCCATCACCACGGTGAGCGCCGCGCAATGCGGATCGAAGGCGATCTCGACGCCGGAGACGTCGCCGTCGCAGGCGGCGACGAGGGCCGGCACGATGTCGCTGGTCAGGCGGGGCATCAGCACCTGCGCCTCGGGGTCGCCGAAGCGGGTGTTGTACTCGATGAGCTTGGGACCCTCGGCCGTGAGCATCAGCCCGGCATAGAGGATGCCGGTGAACGGCGTGCCGCGCGCGCGCATGCCACGGAGCGTCGGGGCGATGATCGTCTCCATCACCTCCCGCTCGATCGTCGGGGTCAGGATCGTGGCCGGCGAGTAGGCGCCCATGCCGCCGGTATTGGGGCCGCGGTCGCCGTCGAAGACACGCTTGTGGTCCTGGGCCGTCCCGATCGGCACGGCGCGGGTGCCGTCGCAGAGCGCGAAGAAACTCGCCTCCTCGCCGAACAGGCACTCCTCGATCACGATCTCGGCGCCGGGCTCGGCCAGCATGGCGCGGACCGCGCCCTGAGCCTGCTCCTGCGTCTCGGCCACCACCACGCCCTTGCCGGCGGCGAGCCCGTCGGCCTTGACGACGATCGGCGCCCCGCGCGCCGCCAGATAGGCGAGCGCCGGCGCGACCTCGCGGAACCGGGCGAAGGCCGCCGTGGGGATGCCGTACTCGGCGCAGAGATCCTTGGTGAAGCCCTTCGAACCTTCGAGTTGCGCCGCAGCCTTCGTCGGCCCGAAGGCGCGGATTCCGGCCGCCCCGAGGTCGTCGACGAGGCCCGCCACCAGCGGCACCTCCGGCCCGATCACCACGAGCCCGATCATTTCGGCCCGGCAGAAGGCCAGCACGGCGGCGTGGTCGGCCACCGTAAGGTCAGGGCGGTTCTCGCCGAAGGCGGCGGTGCCCGGATTGCCCGGCGCCGTGAACAGGCGGTCGCAGAGCGGGCTCTTGGCGAGCGCGAAGGCCAGGGCGTGCTCACGCCCCCCGGAGCCGATCAGCAGGATGTTCATCAGGGCCAACGTTCCATCGCGTCGCATCGTCCTCGCCAGATTCCGGTCTCTCGCCAGATTAGGTCTCTCGCAAGGGTGCGGTCTGTCCCGGAAAGGCGGTCTTGCTCAAAAGCACCGTCTTGGAAAGGCCGGATCCCACCGCGCCGTTCGCCGATGCACGGGAACGGCGGCGGCGCGCGCGGACTTTGGTCAACCATGGACCATCGGCCGACGGCCCGATGGTCGCCGGGGGAGCCGCTGAGCATGGGAGATGAAGGGAAGGCGTCGTCCGCGCCGAAAGAGGCGGCCAAAGGCCGGTTCAGCGTCGAGACGGTCAGCAGCCTGACCCAGACGCTGGCGATCGTCGGCGCGGGGGCCTGGGCGGTCTACACCTTCATCTACGAAGCGCGGATCAAGCCGAGCCTGGCCCCGCCGGCGGTGTCCGTCACGACGAACCTCGTGAAGGCCGGCGAACGCGGCGACCGCGTCGCGATCCGCTCGACGGTGACGCGCACGAATGTCGGCCAGACCGGCGTGCGCATCCTCGGGCTCACCTACAACGTGGTCGGGATCAAGGCCCGCTTCGAGGAGGGCGGGGGCCGGGCCGGCGCCTTCGCCGACACCCTGCCCAAAGCGAGCATGGTCGAGCAGGCCCGCGGCTACACGCTGTCGGAAGCGGGCGACGTCATCCTGAGGCAGGGCCTGCTCTTTGCCGGCGCCACCGATCTGCCGAGCGCTCCCTCCGACCTCAATCCTGGCGAGGCCGTGTCGCGGGACCTCATCGTCTATGCCGACCGCTCGCAATTCGATTCCATCCGCTTCAAGGTCAGCCTCGCCTACGGGAAGAGCACGGACGAGGCGGTCCCGCTGCGCTTCGAGACGGGTCCGGGCGCAGAGATCGCCATGGCGCCGGAAGCGGATTGCCGAGCCGAGCCGGAGATCTGCCGGCGGCTGAAGACGACGGACTTCGCCACCGAGTTCTCGCTGTGGTGACGCACCGCATCGGCGTCGGCGGACGCGACGATCGCCCGCAGATCTGGAACCATTCACAGGTATTCGAGTTACAATGGACCATGCCCGGATGCCGCCGATCCATCCCCAACTCGTCGGTGCCGCGCAAAGGCGGCGGGTTCCGCTTGAACCACTGCATGGTCGACTGGAAGAGCCCGCCCCGGGCCGCCAACGACAATCATTGGATGACCCGCCACTCGATCTGGCCCTGGGCGGTCGCCATCGGCCTCGCGCCGATCGTGTCGGCCGCCGTTCTCCTCGCGATGTCGATCTGAGCACGCCTGGCCGTCAATCCCAGCACGCGATCCCGGCTCCCGGCCTTTACGGCACCGGCCCCAGGGCCTTACGTCCTGTGCCATGGCTCCTGTCCCATCGCCCGCCTCCCTTCAGGCCGCTCCCCTCGGCAATGCTCCCGAATGGTCGGTGGGGGACCTCGCCTCCGCCCTGAAGCGGACGCTCGAGGACGCCTTCGGCCATGTCCGCCTGCGCGGCGAGATCTCGGGCTTTCGTGGCCAGCACGGCTCGGGTCACGCCTATTTCTCGCTGAAGGATGGCACGGCCCGGATCGACGCCGTGGTCTGGAAGGGCACGTTCAGCCGCCTCCGGCAGAAGCCGCAGGAGGGCCTGGAGGTCGTCGCCACCGGCCGGATCACGACGTTCGCCGGCAAGTCCTCCTACCAGATCGTGGTCGAGACCCTGGAGCCCGCCGGCATCGGCGCCTGGATGGCGCTGCTGGAGGAGCGCAAGCGCGTGCTCGCCGCGGAAGGGCTGTTCGCCGCCGAGCGCAAGCGCCCGATCCCCTACCTGCCGCGCGTCGTCGGCGTCGTCACCTCGCCGACCGGCGCGGTCATCCGCGACATCCTGCATCGCCTCGCCGACCGCTTTCCCCGGCCGGTGCTGGTCTGGCCCGTGCGGGTGCAGGGGGACGGGGCGGCCGACGAGATCGCCGCCGCGATCCGCGGCTTCAATGCGCTCAGCGCCGATGGCCCGATCCCGCGGCCGGACGTGCTCATCATCGCCCGCGGCGGCGGCTCGATCGAGGACCTGTGGGCCTTCAACGAGGAGGCGGTGGTGCGCGCCGCCGCCGAGGGCACGATCCCGCTGATCTCGGCGGTCGGGCACGAGACCGACACCACGCTCATCGACTTCGTCTCCGACCGCCGGGCGCCGACACCCACGGGTGCGGCCGAGATGGCGGTGCCCGTCCGCGCCGACCTCGTCTCCGAGATCCGCGACCTCGGCGGGCGCGGGCACGATGCGATGGAGCGTCGGCTCGCCCGCGAGGCCCGCGACCTGCGCGCCCTCGTCCGGGCCATGCCCCAGGCCGACGCGGTGCTGGCGGCCAAGCGCCAGCGCCTCGATCTCGCCGAGGCACGGCTGATGCCGGGGCTCGCGGGCAATGCCCGCGGCCACCGCGCCCGCTTCGCGCGCCTCGCCGAGCGGGCGGGACGCCATCCCCCGGCCCTGGCGCTCGCCATGGCACGGGGACGCTTGCGGCTGGTGGCCGACAAGCCGGGCGCCGCCCTGCGGTTCGGCGCGCTGCGCAGGCGCGAATCCCTCTCGCACCTGAGCCGGCGCCTGATGCTCGCCCGCGATGCCACCCTGAGGCGGACCCGGGCGGAGACCGCCCGCGACGGCGACCGCCTCGCCGCCCTGGCCCTGCGCCTGTCCGGCGCGGCGACGCGCTTTGGCGAACGCCGGCGCGACCGCGTGGCCGCCCTGGCCGGGCTCCTGGGCTCGCTCAGCTACCGGTCTGTCCTGGCACGGGGTTTCGCCCTCGTCCGGGATGAATCCGGGGCGTCCGTGCATGGGGCCGCGACCTTGAGGGAGGCCCAGCGCCTCGTCCTAGAATTCAGCGACGGCAGGGTCGGCGTCGTCACGGACGGCGGCATGAGGCCGCCGGAGACCGCCTCGCCGGCGCTGCGCAAGTCCGCGCGCGGCCGGCCGAAGCGGGTCGAGGCCGCCCCTCAGGGATCGCTGTTCGAGGTCTGACGCGCCATCCCCGCTTGGCGCGGATGGTACTTCGCGGGGGACCTGAGCCGTGGACAGCGGTCCGAGACCGGTCGCCGGGGCATGGCAGGGTCCACGGCAGGACGCTCACGTTTCGCGGACCGGACGTGCTTATAAGGGCGCGCGCGCCGATGCGCGAGGATGCCCGGCCAGCAGGGGAGAAGCGATGACCACGACGATCGACAGCGGCCAGAAGCTGCATCTCGTCTTCGGCGGCGAACTGGAGAACCTCGACGGGGTGAACTTCAAGGACGTGCCAGGTCTCGACATCGTCGGTATCTTCCCCGACTACGCCTCCGCCCAGGCCGCCTGGAAGGCGAAAGCACAAGCGACGGTGGATAGCGCGCAGACTCGCTACTTCATCGTGCATCTGCACCGCCTTCTCGCGCCCTGATCCTGTGTGAATCGGGTGACGCTCGGCGTGCCCATGGCCCCTGCCTTCTATGAAGGCATTGTGACGCCCCTATGCCACTGATAAGAGCGCGGGCATCGAAGGGCCGGCAGGGCCGTGCGACGGCGGACGGGTCCGGCAAGCGAACGGGCGACCGCACCGGGCGGCCCGTCGGGCGCCGCCCGCACCCGGCGGCGCGAGGATAATGGCAGGACATCCCGGCATGAAATCCTCGATCAAGATCGTCGCCGGGAACGCGAGCCGACCGCTGGCCGAGGCGATCGCCGCCTATCTCGAGATTCCCCTCGCCAAATGCATGGTCCGGCGCTTCGCCGACATGGAGATCTTCGTCGAGCTTCAGGAGAACGTCCGCGGCGAGGACGTGTTCATCGTCCAGTCGACCTCCTACCCGGCCAACGATCACCTGATGGAGCTCCTCATCATGATCGATGCCGCGCGGCGCTCCTCGGCCCGGCGCATCACCGCGGTGGTCCCGTATTTCGGCTATGCCCGCCAGGACCGGCGCACCTCCGGCCGCACCCCGATCTCGGCCAAGCTCGTGGCCAACCTCATCACGGAAGCCGGGGCCGACCGGGTGATGACGCTGGACCTCCATGCCGGCCAGATCCAGGGCTTCTTCGACATCCCCACCGACAACCTCTTCGCCGCCCCGGTGATCGTGCGCGACATCAAGGAGCGCCTCGACCCGCGGGACTGGATGGTGGTCTCCCCCGACGTCGGCGGCGTCGTGCGCGCGCGCGCCATCGCCAAGCGGATCGACGCCACGCTCGCCATCGTCGACAAGCGCCGCGAGCGCCCGGGCGAGTCCGAGGTCATGAACATCATCGGCGAGGTCGAGGGGCGTTCGTGCATCCTCGTCGACGACATCGTCGATTCCGGCGGCACCCTGGTCAACGCCGCCGACGCGCTCCTCAACGCCGGTGCCAAGGACGTCTCGGCCTACATCACGCACGGGGTGCTCTCGGGGGGGGCGGTCTCGCGCATCGCCGCATCGCGGATGAAGGAGCTCGTGATCACCGACTCCATCCAGCCGACCCAGGCCGTCAAGCTCGCCCGCAACATCCGGGTGGTGGCGATCGCTCCCCTGCTCGGCGAGGCGATCGGCCGGACCGCGACGGAATCGAGCGTATCGAGCCTGTTCGCCTGAGAGGAACTCCGACCGTTCGGAATCCGCCCAACCGGATTTGGTCGGACCCGTGTCTTGCCCTAAGGGCGCAATCGCCTAAACCGCGCCTTCCCCGTTCCGAGGACGGGCGGAAGGAGGACGCGATGCGGTTCGGGAATACCATCCAGCCCCTGCGCGGGGAGAGGGCCGCAATCGATCGCGACGGCCTGATCGGCACCGGGCTCGCGTTCACGGCGGGCTTCGTCGACGCCGCCGCCTTCATCGCGCTCGCCGGGCTGTTCACGGCGCACGTGACGGGCAACTTCGTCCTCATCGGTGCCGAGCTGGTCTCGTCCTCCACTGGCGTGATCGCCAAGGTCCTGGCGCTGCCGGCCTTCATCCTGGCCGTCATGGCCACGAGGCTGATCGGCCTCGCGCTGGAGCGGCGCCGGCTGGCACCCCTCCGTTATCTCCTGGGCGTCGAAGCCTTCGCGCTCACCGCCTTCGGCGCCTCCGGCCTCGCGCTGGCGCCGTTCACGTCGCCCGACAGCCCCGCGGCCGTGTTCGTGAGCATGCTGGGCGTGACCGCGATGGGGATCCAGAACGCCATCGGCCGCCTCTCCCTCGGCCACCTCGCCGCCACCACCGTCATGACCGTCAACGTCACCCAGACGGTCCTCGACGCCACCGACCTCTGGAAGGGCACCTCCGGCCCCGACAATCCGGCGCGCGCCCGCCTGCGACGCATGCTGCCCGCCGTGATCGCCTTCGCGGTCGGCGCATTGGCAGGCGCGTTCGGGGTGGCGGCCTGGTCGTTCTGGTGCCTCGCGGTGCCGGTCGCCGTGCTCGCGGCGCTGATGATCCTCTCGGAACCGTCCTGACGGAGCATCCACACTCGTCCTCGCGTTCGGCTCACCCACTGACGCCGTTGAAACGGAATTGCATCGGTCCGCTCGGAGCCTGTATAGAGACGGCTTCCCTATTGACGCGTTGAGACGGGATGTTGCCGGCCAGGATAGGCCGGCGCGAACGGCGCCCTGTCCGCGGCGCGCGAGCGCCCGTCCGCGCGAACCTCGTTGGAGTTGCCCGATGTCCCAGGGTCCGCTGATGCCCAAGGCGACCGCCGTCTGGCTGGTCGAGAACACCTCGCTCGCCTTCGAGCAGATCGCCGATTTCTGCAAGCTCCACCCGCTCGAGGTGAAGGGCATCGCCGACGGCGAGGTCGCTGCCGGGATCAAGGGGCTCGATCCGGTCACCACCGGTCAGCTAACCCGCGACGAGATCGAGAAGGCCCAGAAGGCGCCCGAGTACAAGCTCAAGGTCGCCGTCTCGAAGGTGAAGCTCCCGGAGGTCAAGCGCACCACCAAGGGTCCGCGCTACACCCCGCTGTCGCGGCGCCAGGACCGGCCCAACGCCATCCTCTGGCTGTTGCGCAACCACCCCGAGCTCAAGGACGCGCAGGTCATCCGCCTCGTCGGCACCACCAAGTCGACGATCCAGCAGATCCGCGAGCGCACCCACTGGAACTCCAGCGCCCTTCAGCCGATGGACCCGGTGACGCTCGGCCTGTGCACCCAGATCGACCTCGATTTCGAGGTGCAGCGCGCCGCCAAGGACCGGCCCGCCACCGTGCCGGCGGATGTCGGCGCCAGCCTCCTGCCCACCGAGATCTCGACGGCGCCGGAGACCGACGAGCACGCCGAGCATCACCGCAACGCCCGCGATGAGAAGCTCAACGTCGATTCCGTCTTCGCTAAGCTCAAGGGCATGCGGCAGACGGACGATGACGACGAGGACTGATCGCAGGGTCCGACCGAGCCGAGGCGGCAGCTCCGCGACGGCGCTGCCGCCTCGCCTCACGCGATCGGCTCGCCAAGCGTGGAAAAATAACTGATACTGATCCGCCGCGATGGGCGAGGGACGGTATCAGGAGCGCCCGATGGCCTCTTCGGGAACAGACGCCGACGCCGGACTGGTCCCCGATCAGGTCTTGATGTCGGACCATGCTTCGGATCCAGACCTCGGCGCCACGCCGTACTCGTTCGGTCAGGCCGTCGAGGAACCGGTGACCCTGGCCGAATCGCTGATGAAGCAAGCGGGCTGGACCGCGGCGAACTTCGGCACCGACGGCCCCAACCCGCCCTACCTGCGCATCGGCGGCAAGCTCTGGGTGACGCTCACCGAATACGAGCCGTGCTTCTCCTCGTTCCGCCGCGACCGGATGCTGTTCCGTTCCAAGGTCTCGATGGCCGACCATCTCGCCCGCTACGGCGAGATCATGATCGATCCCATCGCCTTCGAGGAATGCTACGGACCGGGGGAGGGGACCGACGCGACCTTCCCGTTCGGCGCCTGGCTCGAGATCCGGGAAGTCGGCTTCACCGGGCTGACCCTGTGGGGCCGCCGCCACGGTTCGGTCGTGCTGCCCTTGGAACCGTTGGCGGTCGCCTCGGCGGTCTGGCTGCGGACGGCCGCCGCGCCGCCGTCCAGCTGACCCGAAGCCCGCCCACCTGCCGGCGATCCGGCGGGACCCACTCCCCGCTTCCATGGATCCATGGATCCATCGGTCATGTCGCCGAGGCCCGCCGCCCGCGACCGCATGAGCAGGCCGTGTCATGGTCGACAGGCGTCACGATCATACGTGTTACGTTATCTCATGACGCAGTACTTGTGATGGGACATTGCTACAAAGCAGAAACTATTCGGAAATGATGTGCCGGCCGGCGTCAGCGCGGCCTTACCTTCACATGACTGTCGCAGACACCCGGCTAGAAGCTGAAGCGTAGAAGCGCACAGAAGCAGAACGCGGTTTCACTTGCGGCGAACGCCGTTCTGCCCCGCTCGCGCGGATACATTGTAACAATCACCGACAGAACGGGCGACGCGGCCGCGCAGCGGTTCGATCGCATCCCAGAGGGAAGGTGCCGCCATGGCTTCCACCGCGAGCCCCATCAAGAACGTCATCGTCATGATCGCCGACGGCGCCGGCTTCAACACGCTGGAAGCGACACGGCTCTACCTTCAAGGGCTCGCCAGCGGCGATCCGCGCGCGGGCGCCGCCGGCAAGGTCCTGATCGCCGACGGCGGCGCCTTCACGGCCACCGCGCAGTCCGTCTATCCGCTCGACACGCGCACGACCCCGATTCCCGGCGCGACCGGCACTGCGCAGAACCCCGCCGTCGTCTACGACCCGGCTAAGAACTACGATTTCAGGCCCGTGGCCGGCGTCGACGCCCTTGGTTATGCGCGCGGCTTCGCCGGCTACGAGTGGAACCGCGCGACCTACCCGGATTCGGGCAACACCGCGTCTGCGATTGCCACCGGAGGGAAGACCTACAACAACGCCATCGACGTCGACGGCGCAGGCGAGGCCCTGTTCTCGATCGCCGAACTGGCCAAGCAGCAGGGCAAGGCCACGGGCGTCGTCACCACCGTCCAATTCAGCGACGCGACGCCTTCGGCCACCGGCGGCGCCCACAACATCGCCCGCTCGAACGCAAACCAGATCGCGCTGGAGATGTTCGGCGCCGGCACCCTCGACGTGATCGCCGGCACTGGCAACCCGGATTACGACGACAACGGCCGCCTGCGCACGACGGGACAGGACTACACGTGGATCGGCCAGGATCAGTGGAACGCCCTCAAGGCCGACACCTACCGCTCCGCCGACGGCCAGAGCTGGAACCTGCTTCAGGACCGCGCCTCGATCGTGGCGGCCGGCACCGGCACGCCGACCAATGAACGCCTCGCGATGATCACGCAGGCCTTCACGTCGAGCAACTTCAACCGCTCGGGCGCCTCGGCCCCCAACACCACCGAAATTCCGTTCAGCGTCGCGCGGCTCGCGACCTCGCCGACCCTGTCGGAGCTGAGCCTCGCGGCCCTCAACAAGCTCAACCAGGACCCCGACGGCCTCTATCTCTCGATCGAGGGCGGTGCGGTCGACCGCGCCATGCACGCGAATAACCTAGGCCGCATGATCGAGGAATACATCGAGTTCAACAATGCGGTGAAGAGCGTCGTCGACTACATCAACTCGGCCGAGAGCCGTGCCACCTTCGAGGATACGCTCCTCATCGTCACCGCCGACCACGACCACCTGCTGTTCGGCCCCGAAGGCGCGACGGTGCCGTTCCAGGCGGTGCAGCCCGACCGGAACAGCGACGGCGTGCCCGAAGGCCTGTTCTTCAGCGGCAATCACTCGAATCAGGTGATCCCGCTCTTCGCCGCGGGCTCTGGCTCGACGCTCCTCACCTCGCTGGCGGATCAGGTCGACTCGGCCGTGAACGCCCAGGGTCAGCGGGTCGGACCGGGGCGCGCCTTCACCGATCAGGCCGAGCTCGGCGATTTTCTCCAGGCTCAGCTTCGGCTCAACGCCACCGCCGTCACCGCCGGCAACGACACGCTCATCGGCAGCGATGCCGGCGAGACCCTGAACGGCATGGCCGGCAACGACTTCATCGACGGCCGCGGCGGCAACGACACGATCGACGGGGGCGCGGGCAACGACACGCTCGCGGGCGGCACCGGCAACGACGCGATCACGGGCGGTGCCGGCAACGACATCGCGTTCTTCAACGTGACCACGGACGGGGCCGACACGGCCAACCTCGGGGACGGCACCGACGTCGTCAACGTCGCAGCCGCGGCGGCCGGTCAGGTGCGCCTGACCTTCACCTCGGCCCAGGTCGGCAACGGCAGCGCCAACGAGACCACCACGATGGCGAACCAGGACGGCGGCCTCGCGGTACGCCTCCAGGCCGAGGGCGCGGGCGATGCCCTCACGGGCGTCGCGAGTCGCTTCGACGACGAGGGCATCACCTTCGTCTCGGCGACCACGGGCGTCACCTTCGACGTCCGCGACCTCGTCGCCGGGACCCAGCGCGGCGATGGGTTCGAGGTGGTCAACCTCGGCACATCCGGCAACGACGCCCTGTCGATCGCGGTCCCGGCCGCCCCCGCGACGGCGCTGCCGGCACGCTCGCATTACTTCAACGCCGGCGCCGGCAACGACGTGATCACCGGCGGCAGCGGAGCGGACTTCCTCGTCGGCGGCGCCGGCGACGACACCCTGAACGGCGGGGCCGGCAACGACAGTTTCATCGGTGGTGCCGGTAACGACAGCTTCAACGGAGGTGCGGGCATCGACCGGGCGATCTTCACCTTCGCGCTCGGTGCCGTCGCCGTCGGGATGAACGCGGCCGGCGCCACCACCATCACGGGACCCGACGGGAGCGACACCTTCCGCGGCATCGAGCAGTTCGTGTTCAGCGACCGGACGATCGACAATGCCGATGGGTCGCCGCTGGTCGACGACCTGTTCTACCTCTCGCGCAACCAGGACGTGGCCGCCTCGGGCCAGGACGCCGACGCCCACTACGCCGCCAACGGCTTCCGCGAAGGCCGCGATCCCAACGCCCTGTTCTCCACCAGCGGCTACCTTGCCGTGAACCCTGACGTCGCCCGCGCCGGCCTCAACCCCCTCGACCACTACGACCGCTTCGGCTTCAAGGAAGGCCGCGACCCGAGCGCGCTCTTCGACAACGAGGCCTACCTCGCCCGCAACGCCGACGTCCGTGCCGCCGGCCTCGATCCGCTCAAGCACTACCTCGAATACGGCCAGGCCGAAGGCCGCTCCATCAACGCCGCCATCGGCAGGGCCTCCGACATCCGCGGCGGCTTCGACGCCGAATTCTACCTCCTGTCGAACGCCGACGTCGCCCGCGCCGCCTCGGCCAGCACCGACGCCTTCGCGTTCGCCCGCCAGCATTTCAGCCAGTTCGGCGCCGCCGAGGGCCGCAACCCCAACGCGGTCTTCGACACCAAGGGCTACCTCGCGGCCTATGCGGACGTGCGCGCGAGCGGGATCGACCCGCTCGCCCACTACGACACGGTCGGCTTCAAGGAGGGCCGCGACCCGGGCGTCGGCTTCGACTCCTCGGCCTATCTCGCCGCCTATTCCGATGTCCGCGCCGCGGGCATCGACCCGATGCAGCATTACCTGCAGGCCGGGCTCTACGAGGGCCGATCCGCCTTCGCGGATACCACCTTCGGCGCCGGAACCATCGGCTGAGCCATCGGGAAGAAGCCCCGCGGCCCTCTCGGCGCGTTGGCTCGCAAGGATAGGAAAGGGCCGCGGCGACAGTCGTGGCCCTTTCCCGTTGTAGGAGCGGCGATCGACTCTGTTGCCCGGCGCCGCACGATCGGGTATGGCGTCGCCCATCCATCAGGATGGAAGCGACGACGCTCGGGCTAGGTCCGCCCGCCGCCGCCCCGTTCCGGAGGACGGCCCTCAACCATCGTTGAGACTGCATCGGCCCTCCCTGCGAGGAGGTGAGCCCGTCGCATCCGTGAGGAGCGCGGGCGGCGATCGTCGAGGGTCCCCCGTCACACGAGCCGCCGATGCCGGCCTCGATCGAGGCCTGTCAGGAGACAGAATGACCGCTGGTAGCGCCCTGCAGCGTAACCCGAGCCGCGATGACTTCGCGGCTCTCCTCGAGGAGAGCTTCCTCGAGCACGAGATCACCGAAGGCTCCGTCGTCAAGGGTCGCGTCGTCGCGATCGAGAAGGACGTCGCCGTCATCGACATCGGCGCCAAAACGGAAGGCCGCGTCGCCCTCAAGGAATTCAACGGCCCCGGCCGCGACGACGACCTCGCCGTCGGCGACGAGGTCGAGGTCTATGTCGACCGCATCGAGAACGCGCTCGGCGAGGCCGTCATCTCGCGCGACAAGGCGCGCCGTGAGGAGAGCTGGGTCAAGCTCGAGAAGGCCTTCGAGGCCAACGAGCGCGTCACCGGCGCGATCTTCAACCAGGTCAAGGGCGGCTACACCGTCGACCTCGACGGCGCCGTGGCCTTCCTGCCGCGCTCCCAGGTCGACATCCGCCCTGTGCGCGACGTCACCCCGCTTCTCGGCACGCCGCAGCCCTTCCAGATCCTCAAGATGGATCGCCGGCGGGGCAACATCGTCGTCTCGCGCCGCACGGTCCTCGAAGAGAGCCGCGCCGAGCAGCGCTCCGAGCTCGTGGCCAACCTCGAAGAGGGCCAGGTCATCGACGGCGTCGTCAAGAACATCACCGAGTACGGCGCCTTCGTCGACCTCGGCGGAATCGACGGCCTCTTGCACGTCACCGACATGGCCTGGCGCCGTGTCAACCACCCGTCCGAGGTCGTCACCATCGGCCAGACGGTCAAGGTCAAGATCATCAAGATCAACCACGAGACCCACCGCATCTCGCTCGGCATCAAGCAGCTGCTGGCCGATCCGTGGGAGGGCATCGCCCAGCGCTATCCGGTCGATGCCAAGATCAAGGGCCGCGTCACCAACATCACCGATTACGGCGCCTTCGTGGAGCTGGAGCCGGGGATCGAGGGCCTGATCCACGTTTCCGAGATGAGCTGGACGAAGAAGAACGTCCATCCGGGCAAGATCGTCTCCACCTCCCAGGAAGTGGAAGTGCAGATCCTCGAGGTCGATCCGGTCAAGCGCCGCATCTCGCTCGGCCTCAAGCAGACCCTGCAGAACCCGTGGGAGGCCTTCGCCGAGAAGCATCCCGTCGGTTCTGAGGTCGAGGGCGAGGTCAAGAACAAGACCGAGTTCGGCCTGTTCATCGGTCTCGAGGGCGACGTCGACGGCATGGTCCACCTGTCGGATCTCGACTGGAACCGTCCCGGCGAGCAGGTCATCGAGGAGTTCAAGAAGGGCGACATGCTGCGTGCCCAGGTTCTCGACGTCGATGTCGAGAAGGAGCGCATCTCGCTGGGCGTGAAGCAGCTCGGTGGCGACCCCTTCGCGGAGGCCGGTGAGCTCAAGAAGGGTCAGATCGTGACCTGCGAAGTCACCGAGGTGAAGGATTCGGGCGTCGACGTGAAGATCGTCGACACCGACTTGACCACCTTCATCCGCCGGGCCGAGCTTGCCCGCGACCGCGGCGACCAGCGCCCCGAGCGTTTCGCCGCCGGCGAGAAGTTCGACGCCCGCGTGATCCAGTTCGACCGCAAGGTCCGCCGGGTCCAGCTCTCGATCAAGGCCCTGGAGATGGCCGAGGAGAAGGAGGCGATGGCCCAGTTCGGCTCCGCCGATTCGGGTGCCTCGCTCGGCGAGATCCTGGGCGCGGCCTTCAAGAAGGCCCGCACCAGCGACGACAAGGACGAGGAATAGCCTCGCGACCCCGCCGCCCCTCGCCGGGCGGCGGACGAGCGTTCGAAACGCCCGCGCGGGATCGCCTCCCGCGCGGGTTTTTTGTTGTCGCGAGCCGAAACCGTCCTCCCTCCGCGGGGGGAGTGAAAAATGACGCTTCACGCGATCGGCACCGGGCCGCCGACGGTCCCTCCGCGTTGCCCCCTTGCCGGTGCGCCGCAGGCAACGCTAGAACACGGCTCGCGGGCAGAGCCCCGGCCCGCAAGCCCATGCGTACCAACGACTTGGTCCGCGCCAAAGGTGGTGCAAACCAAGCCGCGATGTGGGACAAGGTGCTTAAGAACAGGCCCGTCCATCGGGCCGGACACCGGGAGTGACCGAGCGTATGGCAGCGGACGCCGAACTTCTGATCGATCGTCGGCGCCTGCGCCGCAAGCTCTCCCTCTGGCGGGTGGTCGGCATCGGCTCCCTCGTCGTGGCGGTGGGCGCGGTCGGCCTGCGCCTGCGCGGCGGCGAGGTCGCCGGCTTCGGTGCGATTAGGCCTCAGATCGCTAGGATCACGGTCGGCGGCTTCATCGCCGGAAGCGAGGAGACGACGAAGCTGATCGCACGGGTTCGCGATTCCAGCGCGGTACAGGGCGTCGTGGTCTCGATCTCTTCTCCGGGTGGCACCACCACGGGCTCGGAGGAGCTTCACCGCAACCTGCGCGCGCTCGCCGAGAAGAAGCCGATGGTGGCCTTCGTCGACGGCACCGCTGCCTCGGGCGCCTATATCGCGGCGCTCGCCGCAGACCACATCGTCGCGCGCGAGACGGCCCTCATCGGCTCGATCGGCGTGCTGTTCCAGTATCCGGACGTGTCGGGGCTCCTCGACAAGGTCGGGGTCAAGGTCGAATCGATCAAGTCGGCGCCTCTCAAGGCCGAGCCGTCGGGCTTCACCCCGACTTCGCCGGAGGCCCGCGCGGCGCTCGCCGCCGTCGTCGGCGACACCTTCGCCTGGTTCAAGGGCCTCGTGGCCGACCGTCGCAAGATGGATGACAAGCAGCTCGCCACGGTCTCGGACGGCCGCGTCTTCAGTGGTCGTCAAAGCGTGCCGCTCAATCTCGTGGACGAGCTCGGCGGCGAACCTCAGGCGGTTGCCTGGCTGGAGAACAGCCGCGGCGTCGCCAAGGGCCTGCCCGTCACCGATTGGAAGCCCAAGGCCAGGAGCGATTTCCAGCTCTGGTCCGCGCTCGGCCTCGGCGCCGATCTGCTTGGGCTCGAAGGGCTTGGCCAGCGATTGCGCGCGGTGGGCAGCGAGACGGCCGACCTCGCCCAGGGCGGCCTCCTGGCCCTCTGGCGTCCCTGACGGAGCGCAAGGCCTCTGTCGAGGCCTTTCCATCCACCGCCGGAAATTCCGGCAACAGACCTCCGAGAAGACCGCCGCATGATCAAATCGGAGCTCGTGCTGAAGATCGCCGAGCAGAACCCGCATCTCTATCAGCGCGATGTCGAGACCCTGGTCAACGCCATCCTCGACACCATCGCCGACGCCCTGGCGCGCGGCGACCGGGTCGAGCTGCGCGGCTTCGGAGCGTTCTCGGTCAAGCGCCGGGACGCCCGGCGCGGACGCAACCCGCGCACGGGGGCGGCCGTTGCCGTCTCCGAGAAGGCGATCCCCGTGTTCAAGACCGGCAAGGAGATGCGCCAGCGCTTGAACGAGGCGGGCATCGGCGACGAGCAATCCGTCTCGACCTCATGATTTGGACAACCGGAGGGTTTCGATGATCCGCTTCCTCAAGGGCCTGGTGCTGCTGCCGGTGGCGATCGTCGTCGTCGCCCTGGCCGTGGCCAACCGCGAGGCGGTGCGCCTGTCCTTCGACCCGTTCTCGCCGGATATGCCAGTGTTCAGCGTGACGCTGCCGCTCTATGTCATCCTGTTCGCCGCCGTGGCGCTCGGCGTCGTGCTCGGCGGCATCGGCACCTGGGCCGGCCAGTCGAGCACGCGTCGGCAGAGCCGCGAGCGCCGCCGCGAGATCCATCGCCTCGAGACCGAGACGAGCCGGTTGAAGACGCAGGTCGAGAACCGCAACGACGGTTTCGCGCGCGGTCCCTCGGACCGCGTCGCCCTGCCGGCTCCGCGCTGACGGCGGGCATGCCCGGCGACCGCGTCAAGATCTGCGGGCTGAGCACGGCCGAGACCCTAAGGGCCGCCCTCGATGCCGGCGCGGACCTCGTCGGCTTCGTGCATTTCCCCAAGAGCCCGCGCCATGTCGGCCTGGAGGAGGGCGCCCGGCTGTCGGCGCAGGCGAAGGGCCACGCCGAGCGGGTCCTGCTCCTCGTCGATCCCGACGATGCCCTGGTGGCGGCGAGCGTGGCGGCCATCGAGCCCGATCTGATCCAGCTCCACGGCGGCGAGACGCCCGAGCGCGTCATCGAGATCCGCCGCGCGAGCGGGCGGCCGGTGATGAAGGCGCTCGGCGTCGCAGGTCGCGAGGACCTCGCCGGCATGACCGCCTATGCGGGCGCCGCCGACCGCATCCTCCTCGATGCCAGGCCGCCGAAGGGGGCCGACCTGCCCGGCGGCAACGGCCAGGCCTTCGACTGGGAGATCCTGAGCGGCACAGACCTGCCCGTCGGCCTGATGCTCTCGGGCGGCCTGACGCCGGGGAATGTCAGCGAGGCCCTGCGCCGCACGGGTGTCACGGCCGTGGACGTCTCCTCAGGCGTCGAGGGCTCCCCCGGCGTCAAGGACCCGGCGCTGATCCGCGCCTTCCTGGCAGCGGTGCGGGGCCGCTGAGCCTCGCATCCAACGCGTGACGGTCGTTCAGGCCGCATTGTCGGCGAACCGTGCTAGGGTCTAGGCAACCGCATCGAGGATGACAGACCGACTTGAAGGATTGCACGCCGTGACCATCGCCCCGACCCCGAACTCGTTCCGCACCGGACCCGACGAGCGCGGCCGCTTCGGCATCTTCGGCGGACGCTTCGTGGCCGAGACGCTGATGCCGTTGATCCTCGACCTCGAGGCCGCCTACGAGCAGGCCAAGGCCGACCCCTCGTTCCAGGCGGAGATGGACGGCTACCTGACCCATTACGTCGGCCGGCCGAGCCCGCTCTACTACGCCGAGCGCCTCACCGCTTATCTGCGCGAGCGCTCCAAGCCCGGATACGGCGCCAAGATCTACTTCAAGCGCGAGGAACTGAACCACACCGGCTCGCACAAGGTGAACAACGTGCTCGGCCAGATCATGTTGGCGCGCCGCATGGGCAAGCCGCGCATCATCGCCGAGACCGGAGCAGGCCAGCACGGTGTCGCCACCGCGACCCTCTGCGCGCGGTTCGGCCTCAAATGCGTGGTCTACATGGGCGCGGTCGACGTGGCCCGTCAGGCCCCCAACGTGTTCCGCATGAAGATGCTGGGCGCCGAGGTGGTCCCGGTGCAGTCGGGCACCCGCACTCTCAAGGACGCGATGAACGAGGCCCTTCGCGACTGGGTCACCAACGTGTCCGACACGTTCTACTGCATCGGCACGGTCGCCGGCCCACACCCCTATCCGGCGATGGTGCGCGATTTCCAGTCCATCATCGGCGTCGAGACGAAGCAGCAGATGCTCGAGATCGAAGGGCGCCTGCCCGATTCGCTCATCGCCTGCATCGGCGGTGGCTCCAACGCCATGGGCCTGTTCCACCCCTTCCTCGACGACCGCGAGGTCGAGATTTTCGGGGTCGAGGCGGCCGGCCACGGCATCGCCTCGGGTCTGCATGCGGCCTCGCTCTCGGGCGGCAAGCCCGGCGTGCTGCACGGCAACCGCACCTACCTCCTGCAGGATGCCGACGGGCAGATCTCGGACGCGCATTCGATCTCGGCCGGCCTCGACTATCCCGGCATCGGCCCCGAGCACGCGTGGCTGCACGAAGCCGGGCGCGTCACCTACCTCTCGGCGACCGACACCGAGACCCTGGAGGCGTTCAAGCTGTGCTCGATGCTCGAGGGCATCATCCCCGCCCTGGAACCGGCCCACGCGCTGTCCAAGATCCTGGAGATCGCCCCGACGAAGCGGGCCGACCACCTCATGGTCCTCAACCTCTCGGGACGCGGCGACAAGGACATCCCGCAGGTCGCCGAGATCCTCGGTACCAAGCTGTGAGGACCACGCTTTCAGGCCGTTGACACCGCAAGCCGGATTTCCTTATACCCCCGGTCTCCGAAAGGCCGCTGCGTCCGCGCAGCGCGGCCCGACGTGATGGCGGGGTAGCTCAGCTGGTTAGAGCAGAGGAATCATAATCCTTGTGTCGGGGGTTCGAGTCCCTCTCTCGCTACCATAATTTTAGCCCGCTAGGTCAGTGACTTAGCGGGCTTTTTCTTGCCTTTGTCGCCCGGCAGACGTGTTGCGACGCCCTGCAACACGGCCTGTTGTTTTACAATGGGTTACATCTGGATGTCGGCCAGTCCATGCAACACAGGCGCAACACGTCCTCCCTCTCGCTCACCGCCTCATCGTGAGGACCACGAAGCCCGAGTAGGCCAGGGCGAACAGCATGAGGGCGAGGGCGTTGAGATCCATCCGGGGCTGCTTCCACTCACCAGGATACTGAAGCCCTTAAAGATGGATGCTCCTTCCCAAGTCTGGCAGGTGGTAGCGAACTGAGCGGTTATGGGTCATGGCTTGAGAGGTGCAGGCTACGGAAGTAGATGACCAAAGGGCGGACGCCGTGTGTGTTGTCGATGAACGAGCGTCGAGGGAGCGAGCGCGTGACCGATAATACCGTGCGAGACAATGATCCCCGGGCGACGGCGACCTGGCTCATGCGGGGCCGGTCAGAGACAGGTCAGCCCGCTCTGAAGGCCGTCGACCCAGTTGTCACCCTCAGGGTCACCTCTCAAAGATCGATCCAGGGCGAGCCCCCTGCCCCGACGGGCGATCGCGACTGGTCATCGTCCCTAGATCTGATCCACGAGGCCACAGAGGCCATCAGGATCAGCGAGGAGCGGGCCGCCGACCTTGAGCAGGAACTGGATCGCGTGACGGCCCAGGGCCAGGAACGGGCTCGGCTCCTCGAAGCGCAGGTCGCCGCGGCCGAGCGGCGGACGGAAAAGGCCGAGGAGCGCACCCGCATGGCGGAGAAGCGTGCGAGCGAAGCCGAGGCTTGGCTAGTACGGCTGCACGACGCGATCGTCGCCGGCTTTACCCGTCCCGCTGTCATGCCTTCGACAAACGAGGACGACGAGGACCATGAGCCTGCAAACGGAGCCCAGGCTTTCCACCGCTAGCGCATCGAAGGGGATCCGCATTCGAGACAGCGCGTGGGAAGTCGATCAGTTCGGTTTCTTCCGGCTCCACGGTGGTCGACGCCATCCTCGTGCGTCCTGCGAGAGCGTTCGTCTACTGCATGACAAACGATCCGACATTCGGCGAGCTCTACAAGGCCAAGGCGATCCTCGAAGCGGATCTTGAGGCCGCCATAGACGCCTTCATTGCTGACCCGACGACCGTCAGCTTCACGATTGGTGAGGCGTACACGGTCGATCCTCACGCTGCTGTGGCCGCGAGCCCGTTTGCTACCGCGACGATGGCCCAAGCCAATTCCAGCGAGTACGTGAAGCGCTCATTCGTGCGTATGGCGATCTTGCTATCAAAGCCGGTGAGAGTGGGTGCCTGATACCCTATAGCGGGGTGACCCAGAGCTCATGCAGGCCTTCCTTGTCCCGGAACCAGTTCACGTTGGAGATCGGGTCGGTTCCGCAGTCGTGGAAGGACTGCAGGATGCCACGGATCATGCGTTGAGCAGCCAGCCGTCCATCAATAGAGTGAGCGAGAAGGCGAGGTAGGGAGCCGCGAATTTTTCCTATGTCGCGGACATAAATCGAGTGGGACATAGCAACTCCAATCGGCCTAGCTTTTATAAGTAATATCTATGGAGCCAATGTCCGTAGTGATTACAGGTTCATAATCATTTAGATGTCAGTTAACGAAATTTATCAGACGGGCTGACAAGTACAAGAATTTGGCCGGGTCCAGGTAATCATCTTTCTCATTGATATGGACGCCGGCCTTAGGCCGGGTTCGAATTTGAACTAATTGGTCGCCTCCCCATGCGCCGGCGGCAATTCGCCCACTCGCGTCGTGTGGCGCAACCAAGCGGTAACCCTGGCACTCTAGGCCAACTCAGCCATCCACCTGGGAGCTGAGACCGCCTTGTTGACCAAGCAGCAGATCGCCGCCGAGCTCGCTCGCATGTCGAAGGTGCAGATCAGCGACATCACGCGGGCGATCAAGGATAGCCAGAAGGCCATCGCCCTGAACGAGGTGACCGACCTTGCCCGTCGCCTGAACCTGCTCGCTGACGCCGTTGCGACCAAACCGGCGGTCGCAGCAATGGCAATACCGAACACTGAGAGCATGCTCGAATCGGCGTAGATCGTTGCCTGGCCCTTGTCGCTACACGTGGCATGATGCGCGCGAGAGGAAGCTCACATGCCGCGCGAGATCCGCATCCCCGACCGATCGGAGGTGACCGACGACACGGCGCTTCTCCTCAACGTCGCTGCACGGCTCGCCTTCCCAGACGGCACCGTCTCGGGACTGGCCCCGCGTAACGCGGCATCGCGCGGGGAGCTCGAATACGAGCGAATCGGCGGCTGCCTCTACAACACGCTTGCGGCGATCACATGGGTTCAGAGCCTCGTTGGGAATGGTGCAGACGTACGCCAAAGGAACGCCGTAGGCCTTAGCCGACCGGCACAGGCACGCTGGTTGGCGTGGCGTGCACCTTCTGCCGCCGCTGCTAGAGCCTTTGGACGCCTGGATCTCCGCACAGCCTAAGCCGCAGCCCTCCCGGCGATCCGGGAAGCCTGCATGGATTCGGCACTTCATGAAGTCGCATGAAGGACATCCACTTCGATTGACGGGGTTGAATCGCAGACGGCCGGCCGGTGAACAACGGGGAGGATGCACAATG
>NZ_CAXUJR010000017.1:24529-48685 GCF_964251405.1 uncultured Methylobacterium sp. | reverse complement strand
GCCTGTCTCGCCCAGGCGATCTCCGCGCGGACCTCGTCGAGCTTGCCGCAGCTCCCCGGCTCGTCGGGTGCGGGCGCGGTGCAGGCCTGTTCCAGCTCCCGGCAGAGGTCCGAGAGGCGGAGGAAGCCGAGGAGGCCCGCCGTCGAGACGAGGGTATGGGCGTCCTGCCCGATCGATGGCCACCCGTCCCCGCGCGGGTACTCCCCGCACGGATGCGACGCGAAGCGCCGGGCGAGCTCCAGATCGAACTTTCCCAGCATCAGGGCCAGGCGGTCGGGGCCGACGAGGTCCCCGAGATCGCCGAGCACGGCGGGGTCGTGCCGGACGCTCCGCACCAGGTCGGGCTCGGGCTCGGAGCCGGGGCCGGTCGCACGCGCGTGCATCCAATGCGCGACGACGTCCCTGAGGCGGGCCGGGACGAAGGGCTTGCCGACATGGTCGTCCATCCCGGCCGCCTTGCACAGGGCGATGTCGCGGGCCATCACGTTCGCCGTCATGGCGACGATCGGGAGCGATTCGAACGCCCCCCCGAGGCGGCGGATGCGCCGCGTCGCCTCGAGCCCGTCCATCACCGGCATCTGCACGTCCATCAGCACGAGGTCGTAGGGGGTCCGCACGACGGCCTCCAGGGCCGCCGCGCCGTCGGCGGCGACGTCGACGCCGTGGCCCCACTTCGCCAGCATCGCGACGGCCAGTTCCCGGTTCATCTCCACATCTTCGGCGAGCAGGATACGGGCGGGCCTCTGCGGCCCGGCGAGTGCGCCAGCGGTCTCGTGGTCCGGGGCCGCATCGTTCGCCGCGGCGACCGGGAGGGCGACGACGAACGAGAAGGCCGACCCCTTCCCCTCGGCGCTGTCGACCGAGATCGTGCCACCCATCATCTCGACCAGGCTCTTGCAGATCGAGAGCCCCAGCCCCGTCCCGCCGAACTGCCGGGCGGTGGAGCCGTCGACCTGGCTGAAGCGCTGGAACAGGCGGTGGTGCTTGTCCGCCGGGATGCCGATGCCCGTATCCGTCACGGTGAAGCGGACCCGGACCCGCCCGTCGGTCGCGCCCTCGCAGGCCACGGACAGCCGCACCTTGCCCTTGGCGGTGAACTTGACCGCATTGGAAAGCAGGTTCAGCACCACCTGCCGCAGCCGCGCCTCGTCACCCACCAGGGAGGCGGGCACGGCGGGGTCGACCTCAACCTGCAGGACGAGTCCCTTGGCGTCGGCTTCGCTGCGCAGGAGTGCCGCCGCCCCCTCGACGAGATCCCGCGGCGGGAACGGACCCGGGTCCAGCCCGAGGCCGCCGGCCTCCAGCTTCGACACGTCGAGAACATCGTTGACGATGGACAGGAGGTTGGCGCTGGCGTCCTGGACGAGGTGGGCGTAGCGGCGCAGCGTCGGGGTCCTGAGCTCCGGACTGTCGAGCAGCAGCCCGGAGAAGCCGATGATGCCGTTGAGGGGCGTGCGCAGCTCGTGGCTCATGCTGGCGAGGAACTCGCCCTTGGCGGCCGCGGCCGCCTCGGCCGCGTCCTTGGCGGACCGCAGCTCCTGCGCCTGCGCCTGGCGGTCGGTGACGTCGCGCACGGCGCTCACCACGCGCTCGGGCGCGCCGGTCGCGGGGTTGCGGATCAACCCGAACTTCGCTTCGACCCAGATGAAGGCCCCGTCCCTGCGCCGAAGCCGGTGGGTGCTGACCGCCTGGTCGCACGCGCCCTCCCGCAGGGCTCCGAGCATCGCGGAGAGATGCGCGACCTCATCGGGATGGACCAGCGTGAGAGGAGGCAGGCCCACGAGCTCCTCCGGGGCGTAGCCGAGAAGGTCGCGGCTCGCCGGCGACACGTAGTGCGGGCCGCCGTCGAGGCCGGTCATGACGACCATGTCGGTGACCGTGCGGGCGAGCAGGCTGTAGCGCGCCTCGCTGTCCTTGAAGGCCTCGTCGCTGCGCCGCCGCTGCGTGACGTCGGTATAGGTCCGCACCGCGCCGCCATCGGGCAGGGCGACGGTGCGGACCTCGAGGACGGTCCCATTCCGGCATTCGCGCTCGAAGACCGGCGCGCAGCGCGCGACGTCGTGCTCGTCGGACAGATGCGCCGATCCCGAGCCGGCGTGGTCGGCCTCGCCGTGGCGCAGCTGCGATTCGAGCTCCCTGCCGAAGGGGGGCCTCGCGGCCATCGCGGCCTCGTCGAGACCGAGGAGCTCGCGCGCGCGCCGGTTGCAGACCTGCACGGCGCCCTCGGCGTCGATCTCGATCAGCCCCTGGTCCATCGTGTCGAGGGTGTTCTGGAGGAGTCCGCTGGTGATGCGGGCGCTGCGCTCGGCCTCGCGCACCTGGAGGTCCGCGCGCTGGCGCCGACCGATCTCCCGCGCCAGGACCAGCAGGGCGAGGACAAGGACGAGGGTCAGCCCGCCGGCAACCGAGCCCTGGGTCCAGGCGGTCTTGCGCCATGCTCTGAGGGTGGTATCGCGCGACTGCGTCGCGCTGACATAGAGCGGGTAGGACGGCACGAAGCCGAGGGCGAGGACGCGCTCGACCCCGTCGGTGGACCCGATCGACCAGAACGGCTTGGTCTGCCGCGGCAGGATGTAGCGCTTGTAGTTTTCGGTGGCGGCGTAGTTCTTCCCGATGAGGGCCGGCACGTTCGGCGCCCGGACCAGCAAGGTCCCGTCGGCACGCCAGAGGGCCACCGTCGAACCGGCGCCGAGGTCGAGGGCGTCGTAGATCTCCTGGAACGCGGCGGGGTTGAGCAGGGCGACGACAGCGCCGCCGAAGGAGCCGTCCGCATTCGTGATCCGGCGGGCGAGCGGCAGGGCCGGGGTCCCGCTGATGCGGCCGACGATGGGCCGGCCGACGTGAAGGCCGGCATCGGGGTTCCGGCGCAGGGCCTCGACGTAGTCCCGGTCGGTCACGTCCACGGGCCGGGCCGGGTAGGCGGCCGCCTCGTGAGTCAGCCGGCCGTCCGCGTCGACGATGAGGAAGTTGTTGAGGTGCTTGGACTGGAGCATCCGGTCGCGTAGCGCCACGTGCACGACCTCCGGCGGAAGGCCGTCCATGCGCGACCCGATCAGCGAGACCACGGCCTGGAGGTAGGTGTCCACCGTCTCCAGCGTCCGGTCGGCGTGCTGTTCGAGGGCGCGGGTCGCGTTGGCCGTGTTGACCTCGGCGGCGTGGATCTCGTGCCCGTACTGCTGGTAGAGGTTGCTCGCCACCACGGCCGGGATGCCGAGCCCGACGACGAGGGCCGTGACCCTGATGCCGCGGCTCAGGTTCGGCAGGCCCTTCGAGAGTGACCGCTCCTGCATGGTCGGGCGCGCCTGCCTGTATGGGGACGGACGATCCGCCAGCGCTGCCCTCCTACCACGACGAGTTTAAGCACAATCCTAAAGGTCACCGAGGCTGGCTCGAAACACCACCGCTCCTGCATGCGGGCCGGCGGGGGCACGATCCTGGGGCATCGTTGCCGCCGAGATTCTGCGGCGGCGGAGGTCGTGACGATCGCGGCGGGTCCGGCCATCGATCGGCCCGGGATAGACTCGGCAAGCCACGCGAAGGGCCGCGCTGGAAGCATGCGATCCATAGCCGCCGCCGGAGCCGTGATGGACATGCATCGCCTCGTTCCTCGCTCTGTATTTGAGGCAGGGCGCCCGTGCATCGCCGGATGCGGTCAACCATAGCGGGTATTAGCCAAATCCTAAACGTTGCCGTTCATCCTGTCGCATCGGAAACCATCCCTTCAGGACCTGCGCGATGCGCTCGATCCAAGTCCGCGTGTTGGCCGCCATCGGGGCGCTCTTCGCCGCCCTCGTCCTGACAGGGGGGGTGGGCTGGTACGCGTCCAGCACCGCCAATTCCGGGATGGCGAGCATCTACGCCGAGCGCATCGTGCCGTTGCGCGACCTGAAGGTCGTGGCCGACATGTACGCGGTCAACATCGTCGACGCCTCGCACAAGGTGCGCAACGGCAATCAGACCTGGTCCGTGGGCCTGGGGGCGGTCGACGAGGCCGCGACCCGCATCCGGTCGACATGGTCCGCCTACGTGCCGGCCGTGCTCGATGCGCGCGAGCGGCGGCTCGTCGCCGAGGCCGAGACCGCCATGGGCCGCGCCGACGCGGCGATGGCCGAGCTCCTGGCCATCCTCCGCCGAACCGATGCGGTCGCGCTCGACCGCTTCGTCAAGGACGAGCTCTACCAGGCGATCGATCCCGTCAGCGAGGCCATCGGCCGGCTCATCGATCTGCAGATCGAGATCGCCGAATCCGTGCACGCGCGGTCCTCCTCCGCCTACGGGCTTGCCCGGCAGGTCGGTTTCGGCACTCTGATGCTCGGCCTCGCCGCGCTCGCCTTCGCGCTCTCGACGACCCTGCGGGGCGTCCTGCGCCCGCTGGCGGCCATCACCGACGCGATGCGGCGGATCGCCCGGGGAGACCTCGACCTCGCCGTGCCGGGACTCGGGCGCCGCGACGAGATCGGCGCGATGGCGGCGAGCGTGGAGGTGTTCCGGGACGGCCTCGTCGCGAAGCAGGCCGGCGACCGGGCACGGGCGATCGAGACCGAGGCCAAGACGGACCGCGCCGAGCGGCTGGACGGGATCACGAAGCGCTTCGAGGCCAACGTCGCGTCGCTGACCCAGGGGCTGGCGGGCGCGTCGGCCGAGATGGAGGCCACCGCGCGCGGCCTGACGGGCCTGGCCGAGGAGACCACGCGACAGACGGTGGTCGTGGCCGGTGCCGCCGCGGAGACGTCCGCCAACGTGCGGACGGTGGCGGCGGCGAGCGAGGAGATGTCGGCCTCGGTCGACGAGATCGTGGCGCAGGTCAGCCAATCCTCGCAGATCGCCGGGCAAGCCGTCGAGAACGCCAAGCGCACGGACGCCACGGTGCGGCGCCTGGCGACCACGGCCGAGCGCATCGGCAGCTTCGTGGCCGTGATCGCCGACATCGCCGCGCAGACCAACCTCCTGGCGCTCAACGCCACCATCGAGGCGGCGCGGGCCGGCGAGGCGGGCCGCGGCTTCGCGGTCGTCGCCTCTGAGGTAAAGGACCTCGCGGGCCAGACCTCCAAGGCGACAGCTGAGATCGGCGAGCGGATCACCGAGATCCGGGCGGCGACGCAGGAGGCGGTCACCGACATCGAGGGGATCGGCCGGACCATCGACGAGATGTCGCGCTACGCCGCCGCCATCGCGGCGGCCGTGGAGCAGCAAGGGGCTGCGACCCGGGAGATCACCCGCAACGTGCAGGAAGCCGCCCGGGGCACCGAGCAGGTGACGACCAACATCGCGGGGGTGCGCGAGGGCGCGAGCCAGACGGGCGCGGCCGCGTCCCGGGCGCTGAGCGCCGCCCAGGACCTGTCGCGTCACTCCGAGAGCCTGAGCCGGGAGCTCGGCGGCTTCCTCGCCGGCGTCAAGGAGGCCTGAATCCGGGGCCGGGCGACGAACCCGGCATCGGCGCGCCGATCGAGGCTCCGCTTGAGGTCGGGGGGCCGACTCGCTAACGCTTGTCGGGTGCCGGACCCGTCCTGGCCCCAGCGAGACATCAGCCCCGTGCGCGAAAAGGTCCTGCCGTTACCAGAGCCCGACCCGGCCGGCGTCCGTCCGCGCCTGAGCAAGCGCGGGCGCCTGCGCACCTATTTCCTCACCGGCATCATCGTCGCCGGTCCGCTCGCCATCACGACCTATCTCACCTGGTGGTTCATCAGCCTGATCGACAGCTGGGTGAAGCCGCTGGTGCCGGCGAGCTACCTGCCGGACCATTACCTGCCGTTCTCGATCCCCGGCCTCGGCCTCCTCATCGCCTTCCTGGCGGTGACGCTGCTCGGGTTCCTCACGGCCAACCTCGTCGGCCGCAGCGTGGTCGAGTTCGGCGAGGTGCTGCTCGCCCGCACCCCCGTCATCTCCGGGCTGTACAAGGGCCTGCGGCAGATCTTCGAGACCCTGTTCTCGGCCAACGGCACCTCGTTCCGCACAGTGGGGCTGGTGGAGTTCCCGGTGAAGGGCACCTGGTCGGTGGTGTTCGTCTCGGCGCCCGCCGGCCCCGACGTGCAGGCGGCTCTGGGCGAGGCGGGCGACCATGTCGGCGTGTTCCTGCCCTGCGCGCCCAACCCGACCACGGGCTTCTTCTTCTACCTGCCGCGGGCCGACATCCGCGAGGTGCCGATCAGCGTCGACGACGCCGCCAAGCTCGTGATGTCGGCGGGCGTGATCCAGCCCGAGGACCCGCAGGCCGGGCTCCAGGCGATGGCGGCGACCCTGCGCGCCGCGCAAGGCGACAAGGCGCTGGCCGTGCCCGCAGCGCAGCCGGAGAGGCAGGATGCCTGATCACCCAGCCCCCAGGAGCCGGATCGCGGCGTCCCGCTCGAACAGGTAGAGCAGCACCCGCAGGGCTCGGCCCCGCTCGCTCCTCAGGGCAGGATCGCGCTCGACGACGAGGCGGGCGTCGTCGCGGGCCACTTCCAGGAGATCGCCATCGGATTCGAGCCGCGCGAGGCGGAAGGCGGCGAGCCCCGACTGGCGGGTGCCGAGCACCTCGCCCTCGCCGCGCAGGCGCAGATCCTCCTCGGCGATCCGGAAGCCGTCCTCGGTCTCGCGCATCATCTCGAGGCGTGCCCGGGCGACCTGGCCGAGCGGCCCGCGATAGAGGAGGAGGCAGGTCGAGGCTTTTGCGCCGCGCCCGACCCGGCCGCGCAGCTGGTGGAGCTGGGCGAGCCCGAAGCGCTCGGCATGCTCGATCACCATGATGGTGGCCTGGGCCACGTCGACGCCGACTTCCACCACCGTGGTCGCCACCAGGATGCGGGTGTCGCCGGCCGCGAAGCGCTCCATGGCGGCGTCCTTCTCCGGCCCCGGCATCTTGCCGTGGATGAGCCCGACGACCGCGCCGAATTCGGCCTGCAGGTCGGCGAAGCGGTCTTCCGCCGCGGCGAGATCGACGTATTCGGATTCGGCCACCAGGGGGCAGATCCAGTAGACCTGCTCGCCCGCCTGCAGCGCCCGTCCGAGGCCGGCCACGACCTCGTCGAGGCGGTCGGTGGAGACGAGGCGAGTCGCGATCGGCCGGCGCCCAGCCGGCTTCTCGTCGAGCACCGAGACGTCCATATCGCCGAAGAAGGTCAGCGCCAGGGTGCGGGGGATCGGCGTCGCGGTCATGACGAGAATGTCCACGGCCTGCCCCTTGGCGCCGAGCGCCAGGCGCTGGTGGACGCCGAAGCGGTGCTGCTCGTCCACCACCGCGAGGCCGAGATCGCGAAAAGCGACGCTCTCCTGGAACAGCGCGTGGGTGCCGACCACGATGTCGACCTGTCCCTCGGCGAGGTCGGACAGCGTGGCCCGGCGCTCGGCGGCCCGGTCGCGGCCGGTGAGGAGGCGCAGGCGCAGGGGGCCGGCCATGGCGGTCAGGCGGTCGTGATGCTGCCGGGCCAGGATCTCGGTGGGCGCCATCAGGGCGGCCTGTCGCCCGGCCTCCACGGCGCTCGCCATGGCGAGCAGCGCCACCGCGGTCTTGCCCGAGCCGACATCGCCCTGGAGCAGGCGCAGCATGCGCCGGTCGGAGCCGAGATCGGCGCGGATCTCGCCGAGCGCGCGGGTCTGCGCCCCGGTGAGCGCGAAGGGGAGGGCCGCCTCGATCCGGCCCAAGAGCCCTCCGTCGCCGGCATTCTGGCGGCCGGGGCCGCGGCGGCTGCGGGCACGGGTGAGGGCGAGCGCCAGCTGCGAGGCCAGGAGCTCGTCATAGGCGAGCCGGCGTCTCGCGGGGGTGGCCGGCACGGTGCCGTCGGTCGCGACGGGGGGAGGTGGTCCGTCGGGCTTGTGCTCGGCGCGGAGCGCCTCGGCGAAGGCCGGCAGGCCGTTCTGCCTCAGCCAGGCCGGGTCCTGCCATTCGGGCAGCACCGGCAGGCGGTCGAGGGCGGCGTGGGCGAGCTTCGAGATCGCCCGCGAGGTCAGCCCCTCGGTGGCGCCGTAGACGGGCTCGACGGCGGGGAGGGCGGCGAACCCGGCCTCGTCGACGATGCGGGAGGGATGCACCATCTGGCGGTGCCCGTCCCAGAGGTCGATGCGCCCGGTGACGTAGCGGTGCGATCCCAGCGGCAGCATCTTCTCGACGCGGGGTGCTGGCATCCCGAAGAACACCAGGGTGATGTCGCCGGTGGGGTCCTCGACCAGCACCCGGTAGGGGCGCTTGCCCGGCCCTGCTTGAGGCGCCCGGTAACCCGTCACCGTGACGCCGACGGTGACCGGCTCGCCCGGCGGCGCCTCGCTGATCGAGCCCATGAGGCGGCGCGCCACCCCGCCCTGCGGCAGGTGGAACAGGAGGTCGATGATCCGGGCCGGGCGCTCGGGGGTGCCGAGAAGCCGCTCGATCATCGGCGCCATCTTGGGGCCGATGCCGGGCAGGCCGCGGGCTGGCGCGAAGAGCGGGTCGAGGAGGCTCGGGCGCAGGCTCGGAGCCTGATCCGATGAACGCGCGCCAGCGCTGCGGCCGCGTCCTTCGGCCAGGGCTGCGCCGGCGTCTTGGCTGTGGTCTTGGCTGTGGTCTTGGCTCATCGCGCTCGATTAGGGGACGGGCTGAAAGGCGGATGATACCTGGCTTGTGACCTTCACTATATCCCCGGACGACGATCAGGCGGGCGACGGCTCGCCGCAAGGTTCAGTGCCAGCGGTCCGTCCTTGGACGCCCTTATCCCGGGATCAGCGGATCATGTGCCCATCGCCCCCTCACGCAGCACGCACGGCGGCGAGGAACGAGGTGACCTCCTCGCCCATCCGCTCGGAATGGCGGGCCAGATCCCGAGCCGCGTCGAGCACCCGGCCGGAGGCGGCCTCGGTCTCCTCCGCGCCATCCTTGACGGCGGCGATGCTCACCGTCACCGCCTGCGTGCCCTGGGCGGCTTGGCCGACGTTGCGGACGATCTCCTGGGTCGCCGCACCCTGCTGGCTCATGGAGGCGGCGACGGTGTCGGCGATGGCGCTCATCTCGGCCACGGTCTGGCCGATGCCCCGAATGGCGGCCACGGCGCCCTGCGTCCCGTCCTGGATCAGGCCGATCTGGCGGGCGATGTCCTGGGTCGCCTGGGCCGTCTGCGAGGCGAGGTCCTTGACCTCGGCGGCGACGACGGCGAAGCCCCGGCCGGCAGGGCCGGCGCGCGCCGCCTCGATGGTGGCGTTGAGCGCGAGCAGGTTGGTCTGCTCGGCGATGGCCGAGATCAGGGCGACCACGGTGCCGATCGACTCGGCCTCGGTGGCGAGCGCCCGCACGGCGCCGTCGGTTCGGTTCGCGTCCTCCACCGAACGGGCCGCGATCTGCGACGAGCGCCCGACCTGAGCCTCGATCTCGGCGATCGAGGCGGACATCTCCTCGCTGGCGGCGGCGACCACCTGGACGTTGGTGGAGGTCTCCTCGGCCGCCGAGGCGACCACGACCGACTGCTCGCTGGCGCGCCGCGCGGTCCGGCTCATGGAGCCCGCCGTCGTCTCCATCTCGGCCGCCGCCGTGGAAAGGCCTTTCGTCAGGGTGGTGACGCTGGCCTCGAACCCGCGGGTGAGCCGGTCGAGGGCGTCGGCCCGGCGGGCCTTGGCATCGGCTTCCACGAGGGCGGCGGCATCCGCCTCGCGTTTGGCGATGAGGGCTTCGCGGAAGACCTGCACCGATCTCGCCATGGCGCCGACCTCGTCGCCACGGTCCGCGCCCGCGACCGGAGCGTCGAGATCGCCGTTGGAGAGGCGCGTCATCCGTGTGGTCAGGACACCGAGGGGAGCCGATACGGTGCGTGCCAGGAGGAAGGCGAGCGATCCCAGGACCAGCGCGGCCACGCCGATCTTCCAGCCAACCGTCATCATCTGCTCGCGCAGGATGGCGTCGATGTCGTCGACATAGATCCCGGCGCCGACGAAGAACCGCCATTCCGGGATGTCCTGGACGTAGGTGAGCTTGGGGAACGGCTCGGTGCCCTCGGCCTTCGGCGTCGCATATTCGAGGAAGCCGACTCCCGTCCGCGCGGCGGCGATGAGGTCGCGTACGATGAAGCGACCGCTGAACTTGTCCTTCACGTCGATCCGGTTGGTGCCCAGAAAGGCGGCCTTCGCGTGTGCGACGACGACGCCGTCGTAATCGTAGGAGAAGACGTAGTTGGTGCCGTCGAAGCGCGCGGCCTGCATCGCCTGGACCGCGAGGCGCCGGGCCTCGGTCTCGCTCAGCGTCCCCGCCTTCGCCAGGGCGACGTAGCTCTTCACCTGCGCGGCGACGACCTCCACGATGTGCCGGGTCTCGGAGCGCTTCTCGGCAACGATCGTTTCGCGGGTACTCGACAGGGACACGAGGGCCGTGAGGACCGCCGTGCAGATGCCCAGCGCGGTGACGAGATAGAACCGCCTCGCGATCGTCAGCGCGCGCAGACCGGTGGGAATACTGGCGGGAATCGAGAGCCGAGGCATTGGAGATCAGTCCGTCAGGGATGCCGCTTCGCGCCGCAAACCGGACAGCGGCCCACTACAGACTGCAGTCCAGACGTTAAAACGGCGTTCCGGTCCCTCCGCGCCCGGATCAGTTCATTCGCCTCGGATCGGCTGCTTTGGTTGACGTCGACGTTTCGGACCCCAGATCTTCGTCGCGATCGTCTCGGCAGGAGATGACCTTTCGGGACCAGCCGTCCGGCGAGGATTCTGGATCCTCTGGTCCTCGGATCCTCCGATCACAGGATACAGGCTCACCCGCATGTCCGGCACCACCCGCACCAGCGCCGACCTCGACCCGCGCCGCCGCCGCACCCTGTTCCGGGCCTGGCACCGGGGCATCCGCGAGATGGACCTGATCATGGGCCGCTTCGCCGACGCCGAGATCGGCACGTTCAGCGAGGTGGAGTTGACAGAGTTCGAGGCCCTGATCGAGGTGCCGGACCGCGACCTCTTCCGTTGGCTCACTGGCGAGGACGAGACGCCGCAGAACTACGATACCCCGCTATACCGCAGGCTCCAGGCATTCCATAAGCACGACGCGCCGATCCATAGCTGATCGGGGCCGATGCTCGGTCATCGCTCTCATTCTGAACGCATGTCATTCCGGCGCGCCGAAGGCGAACCCGGAACCCAGATCCGCAGGTAGCGCCGGCTGGACCACGACCCGAGGCTCTGGGTTCCGGGCTCTGCTTTGCAGCCCCGGAATGACCTGTGTCGAGGGAAGACCCCGCGCCCAAGACCTTGAGCAAACACCCCGATCCGATGGCAAAACCCCAGCCCAAACCGCCCGCACCCGCCCCGAAACCGCAGACCGCGCGCTTCGCCCTGCCGAAATCCGGCGCGCTCGCCCGGGCGATCGAGGCGTTGAAGCGCGGGACAAGCCCGACGCTCGCCAACGTTCCCGATGGCTTCGATGCCGTGGTCGTCGCCGACCTCGCCCGGGCGATGGGAGCCAGCGCCGAAGGTCCGGCGGTGCTGGTCCACGTGGCCCGCGATTCCGGGCGCTCGGCCGCCTTCCGCAGCGCGCTCGCCTTCGTCGCCCCCGAGATCGAGGCGATGAGCGTGCCGGCCTGGGATTGCCAGCCCTACGACCGCGTCGCGCCCAACTCCGCCATCGCCGCCGAGCGCATGACGGCACTCTCGCGCCTGACCCGGTCACGCTCGTCGGAGGAGCGCCCGCGCATCCTCTGCACGACGGTCAACGCCCTGGTGCAGCGCGTGCCCCCGCGCGACAAGATCGCGGTGGAGACCTTCTCGGCGGCGATCGGCAACGTGATGCCGATGGAGCGGGTGATCGCCTGGGTGGAGGCCAACGGCTTCCTGCGCACCGGCACCGTGCGCGAGACCGGCGAATATGCCCTGCGCGGCGGCATCCTCGACCTGTCGCCTCCGGGTCTGCCGAGCCCGATCCGCCTCGACTTCTTCGGCGACACGCTCGAATCGATCCGCACCTTCGATCCCGAGACCCAGCGCACCATCGGGCAGATGCGCTCCCTCGACCTCGTGCCGATGAGCGAGGTCCAGCTCACCACGGAGACGATCCGACGCTTCCGCCAGGGTTACGTCGCGCAGTTCGGCGCCGCCACCCGCGACGACCGGCTCTACGAGGCGGTGAGCGAGGGCCGGCGCTATGCCGGGCTCGAGCACTGGATGCCGCTGTTCTACGAGCGGCTCGACACCCTGTTCGATTATTGGGCCGGCGTGCCGATGGTGTTCGACCCGCAGGTCGAGGATGCGGCCGCCGAGCGCCTGTCGCTGATCCAGGATTATTACGATGCCCGCGCCGAGGCGATGAAGACGCCCCAATCGGGCGTCGCCCCCTACAAGCCCCTGAAACCCGACGCGCTGTATCTGAGCCCCAAGGAATGGGCGCAGCGGGTCGCCGCCGCGAGCGTCGCGCGGCTCTCGCCCTTCGACGTGCCGGAAGGGGAGGGGCGGCTCGTCATCGATTGCGAGGCGAAGCCCGGGCGCAGCTTCGCCCCCGAGCGCGCCGACGAATCGGCGAGCGTGTTCGACGCGGCGGTGGCGCACGTGAAGGATCTCCAGGCATCCGGTCATCACGTGATCCTTGGATCCTGGTCCGATGGGTCCCGTGACCGGCTCTGCGGCGTGCTGGCCGACCACGGCCTCAAGAAGCCGCTGCAGATCAACACCCTCGGCGCCGTGAACGCGCTGAAGCGCGGCAGCGACGTCGCCGTGGCGGTGTGGGGCCTGGAGGCCGGCTTCACCATCGACCGGCTCGCGGTGATCTCGGAGGGCGACATCCTCGGCGACCGGCTGGTGCGCCAGAAGCGCAAGGCCAAGCGACCGCAGGACATCATCCTGGAGGTGCAGGCGCTCCAGCCCGGGGACCTCGTGGTCCATGCCGACCACGGCATCGGCCGCTTCGTCGGCCTGAAGACCGTGACGGCGGCGGGCGCGCCGCACGACTGCCTGGAGCTTCAATATGCCGGCGGCCTCCTGCTGCTGCCGGTGGAGAACATCGAGCTTCTGACCCGCTACGGCTCCGAGGATGCGGAGGTGGCGCTCGACCGGCTCGGCGGCGGCGCCTGGCAGGCCCGCAAGGCCCGGATGAAGAAGCGCATCCTCGAGATGGCCGGCCAGCTCATCAGGGTCGCGGCCGAGCGCTTCGTGAAACAGGCCCCGCGCCTCGTGGCGCCGGAGGGCCTCTACGGCGAGTTCGCCGCGCGCTTCGTCTTCGACGAGACCGAGGACCAGGCCACCGCCATCGACGCGGTGCTCTCGGACCTCAACGAGGGCCGGCCGATGGATCGCCTCGTCTGCGGCGACGTCGGCTTCGGGAAGACCGAGGTGGCCCTGCGCGCCGCCTTCGCGGCGGCGATCTCGGGCAAGCAGGTCGCCGTGGTGGTGCCCACCACCTTGCTCGCGCGCCAGCACTACCGGACCTTCTCAGAGCGCTTCAAGGGCCTGCCCGTCGAGGTGGCGCAGGCCTCGCGCTTCGTCTCGGCCCAGGAGATGAAGCGGGTGCGCGAAGGCCTCGCCGCCGGCACCGTCGACATCGTGATCGGCACTCACGCGCTCCTCGCCAAGGCGATCACCTTCAAGGATCTCGGCCTCATCATCGTCGACGAGGAGCAGCATTTCGGCGTGGCCCACAAGGAGCGCCTGAAGAACCTCCAGGCGGACGTCCACGTCCTCACCCTCTCGGCGACGCCGATCCCGCGCACGCTCCAGCTCGCCATGACCGGGGTCCGCGAACTCTCGATCATCGCGACGCCGCCGGTGGATCGGCTCGCCGTGCGCACGTTCGTGACACCGTTCGATCCACTACTGATCCGCGAGGCCCTGCTGCGCGAGCGTTTCCGTGGAGGGCAGTCGTTCTACGTCGTGCCGCGCATCGAGGATCTCGCCGAGATCAAGCTGTTCCTCGACCGGGAGATGCCCGAGACCAAGGTCGCGGTGGCGCACGGCCAGATGGCGGCGGGCCAGTTGGAAGACGTGATGACGGCCTTCTACGAGGGCAAGTTCGACGTGCTGCTCTCGACCACCATCGTCGAATCGGGCCTCGACATCCCCACCGCCAACACGCTGATCGTCCACCGGGCCGACATGTTCGGGCTCGCCCAGCTCTATCAGCTGCGCGGCCGGGTCGGGCGCGCCAAGGCGCGGGCCTACGCGCTGTTCACGACGCCGGCCAACCGCACCCTCACGGTGCAGGCGGAGAAACGCCTCAAGGTGCTGCAGACCCTCGATACCCTCGGCGCCGGCTTCCAGTTGGCCTCCCACGACCTCGACATCCGGGGCGCCGGCAACCTGCTCGGCGATGCCCAGTCGGGTCACATCAAGGAGGTCGGCTACGAGCTCTACCAGCAGATGCTGGAGGATGCGGTCACCGCGCTGAAAGCCGGCATCGACGAGCCGGTGGAGGAGGCGTGGTCGCCCACCATCGCGCTCGGGGCCCCCGTCACGATCCCGGAGGACTACGTCGAGGACCTCACCGTGCGGCTCGGCCTCTACCGCCGCCTCTCGCAGATCGAGAACGATGCCGAGATGGAGAGCTTCGGGGCCGAGCTCATCGACCGGTTCGGGCCGCTGCCGCCCGAGGTGGAGCAGTTGCTGCGCATCGTCACGATCAAGATCCTGTGCCGCGACACCAATGTCGAGAAGGTCGAGGCCGGTCCGAAGGGCGTCGTCATCCATTTCCGCGATAAGTCGTACGCGAACCCGCAGGGCCTGGTGGCCTATGTGGCGGAGCAGGCGTCATTCGCGAAGGTGCGGCCCGACATGAGCATCGTGTTCATCCGCGAGCTGACCTCGATCCCCGAGCGGCTCAGCGTGACGACGACGATCCTGCGGAATCTGGCCAAGATCGCCAAGGGAGGAACCGCGAAAGGCAAGGCCGCGAAGGAAACGACGCCGGCCTTACCGGGCAGGAAGGCCGGATAGGCAAGCACACCGTCTTTCCCGGACGCCCGAAGCGACAGCGCAGGGTGATCCGGGACCCGCCCAATAACACCCCGCGCCGGCGGGCTCGGATTGCTACAGGTCCGGCTCGTTCAGCACGTAGGGCCCGATCCGGCTCTGCAGGTCGATGGCGCCACCGGATTGCCCGGCAAGGGCCTCGTCGACGATGATGACCGGGATACCGGCACGCCGCATCTGGTCGCGCAGGCGGTGGGCCAAGGCCGCGTAGGCCGGGTTGGAACGGGACGATGTCTGGAGGAGGACGGCGGCGGGGCGACTGATCACCGCCAGGACGTCGTCGGCCGCTTCCAGCGACGCCGTGACGCTGGCGTAGCCGAGCTCGGCCAGATCTCCGGCCAAGGAGTGATCGATGGCGCGGTGACCATCATCGACGACCAGCACTTGTTGCAGCGCACCCATAGCCACGAGACGTATTCCATCGACCGCCCCATGAAAAGGGACACGTGTGACAACACACATGGCCACGTTCGGTTCGCCGACCATCTTTCGAAACATAAGATAGCGTCGCGGCGGTGGACCAGGGGGAGTTCGGCGGGGACGAGGTGGGACCTGGGTTGCCGAGGCGGGTGAGGCAGTGTCCGCAAACTCCTGTTAACGTTTTGTTAACCTCCTATCATCGCCCGTCGCCGGGTGGGCTCGAGCGGTGTCATTCGCCAAGGCGATCCTCCCTCCAGGAGGCGCCGGAATTTTTCTGCGAATTTGTGGACAGGTCGCTCGTCAAGGCTGCTCGACAGCCGTCAAGGCGGTGGCGCGACCTGCCAGGACGGTCGTACGGAAGCGCGATTCGGACCAGTCCTCGGCGCTTTTCTCAAGATTGCTGCCGCGTTGCAGCAGCGTGATTCGGCAAGCCTCGCCCCGGAATGCGAGGCGTCCGGCCTCGTCGGCGCAGATCGCCATCAGCGATTCGGGCAGCCGTGCCCGCTCGGGATCGGCGAGGGTCCGGACGACGTCGTCAGTTCCACGGGTGCCCGACAGGAGCGCGATCTCGTCGAAGGCGACCACGTCCACCACCGGGTAGGATCTCGCGGCGTTCAGGTGCCGGGTGGGAAAGCGCGACGGCGCCCGGTGTGCGAGAGTGAGCGAGCGCAGGGTCTCGGGCAGGCGGCTCGCCGCGAGGTTCCGCTCGAGGCCAGCGGGTGCCACGAGATGGGTCGGCAACGGCCGGGCCAGGGTCTCGGCAAAGGCGTGGGCGCCGAAGGCCGGCAGGGTTTCCAGGCTGGCGCCGCACGTCAAGGCCGCTCCGAGGCCGGTGACCACGGCGCGCAGGTCGCTGAGCGGAAGCAGGCTCAGGATGCGGTCGCCCGGCAGGATGCCGGTCCTCGTCCGGTGCAGGGCGATCGCCGCCAGGAGGGCCTGTGTCGAGCGATGGACGGGGCGCGAGGGATCGCCCCCGGCGAAGCTGACGAGTCCGCCGCCGGTATCGACGGCGAACGGCCCGCCGCCGGTATCGAGCGCCATGCCGTCGAGGCTGATGACTCCGTCCGGGACGTCGGGACCGAAGGCGGCGAGGTAGCGCAGGCCGAAATAGCGCAGCGCGACCCGGCGCATGGTCTCGGCCGGGGCGGCATCGCCGGCCTGGGCCTGGCACAGGATGGCGGTGATCCCGGCCGCCTGGACGGCGGTGACGAGGTCGTCCTCGCTCCAGGCCGGAGGCAGCAGGCAAGGGCTATGGCCCGCCGCCTCGATGGCCAGATAGGCGACGACGCTCTCGGCGCCGCCCCCGAGGAAAAGGCCGATGCGGCTCGCGCGCGGAAGGCGCCAGCTGCGCAGGCCGTTGGCGAGGCGAGCCACGATCTCGGCGGCGGCGGCGTAGGTCCAGGTGATCGGCGGGCGCCTGCTCCAGGCGCGCTTGTCGGCCGGATCGATCAGCGCGATGCGACCGGGATGGACGTAGGCAGTCTCGGCGAGGAGGGCGCACAGGCCCGAGCGGCCGGACGGAGCGGGACCCGGCTCGGGGACGGATTCGGATGCCTTCGGCTCTTCGCCCGCTGTCGAGCCCAGTGCTTGGCCCGGTGGCTGGACCGGACGGACGCGCGGCGGCGGGGCCTCGGCCGCAGCCGGAACCCGACGGGCCGAAGACGGGGCGCGGTCGCGGGCGGTCGTGCTGGTCACGGGTTGCGCCGACACCTTTCCCTCGCTCCGGAGATGACGCTCCGTAATGAAGCCTTAGGGTTAAGCGCGGCTTAACGAGGCACCGCCCCCCTTGCGGGCGGCCGGATGCTGGGCCAGGAACGGCGCTGGTGTCATGTCTTCGCCGCATTCGGGAGGAAAGCAGGCCGCCCGCTCGTCCGGGCGTTCTTCCAGGACAGCGCACAGTCATCGTTGCGCATCCGTTCGGCGCGAGGGTGGTCCGGGCCGCCGTGGGCCACCGTCACCCGCGCCGCGATCGAACCGCGTTCCGTCCTGCACGCCATCCTGCACGCGATGTCGCGCCGCTTCATCATCCAAGGGGTCCAGAGCTGATGTCCTTCGCCAACCGTCCCGCGCGCCCGCTGCGCATCGCCGCCATCCTCGCCCTGGCGGGGCTCACAGGTTCGGCGGGCCTTGCCGGCCCGGCCCTGGCCCAGACCCCCCAGCCCAAGGGCAAGCCGGCGGCCCCCACCGCCCCCGCGCCCACCGCCCCGACCCAGACCCCGGCAGCTCAGACCCCCGCCGCCCAGACGGGGCCGCAGACCGTCACGGTGAAGTCGGAGCCCTCGCAGACGGAGTGGACCAAGGTCTGCGGCAAGGATCAGGGCAGCGGCACCGACGTCTGCTACACCACCCGCGACTTCGTCTCCGACCAGGGCCAGCCGGTCCTGGCGGTCGCCGTCTACGACATGAAGAACCCGCAGACGAAGCAGGAGGTGCGCGTGGTGCGCTACCTGATGCCGCTCGGCCTGCTGCTGCAGCCCGGCATCCGCTTCACCATCGACGGCCAGCAGGGCACGCCGGGCAAGTTCGCGGTGTGCTTCCCCAACGGCTGCTTCGCGGAGGCCGGCAACGTCCCCAACGAGCTCGTCAACGCGATGAAGAAGGGCACGCTCCTCAACGTCAGCGTCCAGAACCAGACCCAGCGCGAGGTCACCTTCGCGGTGCCGCTCGCCGGTTTCGGCAAGGCCTTCGACGGCCCGGCCATGGACCCGAAGGTACTCGAGGAGCAGCAGAAGAAGCTTCAGGCCGAGCTCGAGAAGCGCAGCGACGACATGCGCAAGAAGCTCGAGCAGCAGGGCGCCGCGGGCGGAACTGCGGCGACTCCGGCCCCGGCGGCCGCGCCGAAGCCCTGATGGGCTGAGGCTTCCGAAGCGAGACGAGGCCGGGCGATCGCCCGGCCTTTTTCGTCATGGGTCCAAACCTTCCGCAAGCCAGCGCAAGACGCCGCAAAGCGTCCGGAACTCTTGCTGCCGGCCCAACGCTCCTCAATTCGCGTGGCGCTCGCGCATGCGATACCCGCCGTCCGAGTCACGCTCGAAGACCTCGGCGATGCCGGCGTGGCGCAGGGCCTCACCTGAGGTGTCGGGCACGAGGTTCTGCTCCGAGACGTAGGCGACGTACTCGCTCTCGGCGTTCTCGGCGAGGAGATGATAGAACGGCTGGTCCTTGCGCGGCCGTACCTCCTCGGGGATCGCCAGCCACCATTCCTCGGTGTTGTCGAAGACCGGGTCGACGTCGAAGACGACGCCGCGGAACGGGTAGATCCGGTGGCGCACCACGGATCCGAGGCTGAACTTGGCTTTGCGCATCTGCGGAGCGGTCATGGTCGTGTCGGTCATGGGAGGGAGATAAGGCGCCGGGCGCGCCATGTCATCGTGTGAACCTGTCATCGCCCGGCGCAGGGGGCATCACCCCAGGTTATAGGTCGTCAGCCGAGTTGATAGGTCTTGGCGAGATCCGGGTCCTTGTCGGCCACGAGCCGGGCGAGGTCGACGATGACCTTGGCCTGCTTCCAGGTGGCGTCGTCCTGCATCTTGCCGTCGAGCATCACCGCGCCGGTGCCGTCGGGCATCGCCTCGACGATCCTGACCGCGAAGGCGACCTCGGCCGGATCGGGGGCGAAGACCCGCTTGGCGATGGCCACCTGGTTCGGATGGAGCGTCCAGGCCCCGGCGCAGCCCATCAGGAAGGCGTTGCGGAACTGGGCCTCGCAGGCCTCGCCGTCGGAGAAGTCGCCAAACGGGCCGTAGAAGGCCTTGAGCCCGTTGGCCATGCAGGCATCGACCATCTTGGCGATCGTGTAGTGCCAGAGGTCCTGCTGGGCGCTCGCCCTCGCGGCGCCGTCCGTGGTCGGGTCGGCGACGACGCGGTAATCCGGGTGGCCGCCGCCGACGCGGGTGGTCTTCATGCCGCGCGACGCCGCGAGATCGGCCGGGCCGAGGCTCATGCCGTGCATGCGCGGGGAGGCGCTGGCGATGGCGTCGACATTGGCGACGCCCTCGGCCGTCTCCAGGATGGCGTGGACGAGGATCGGCTTTCCGACGCCGTGCTTCGCCTCCAACTGCGCGAGCAGCTGGTCGATGTAGTGGATGTCCCAGGGGCCCTCGACCTTGGGCACCATCACCACGTCGAGCTTGTCCCCGACTTGCGCCACGATCTCGAACAGGTCGTCGAGAATCCAGGGGGAGTTCAGGGCGTTGATGCGGGTCCACAAGCCGGTGCCGCTGGCGGCGAAGTCGGTGGCCTGCGCCATCGCCACGAAGCCCTTGCGCGCGGCTTCCTTCTGGTCGACCGGGACCGCGTCCTCGAGGTTGCCGAGCACCACGTCGACGCTCAACGCGAGCTCCGGCACGCGGGCACGGACCTTGTCGTTGTGGGGCGGCACGAAGTGGATCATCCGCTCGAGCTTGACGGGCAAATCGCGAAACGGGGCCGGCGCGCCGGTGGCGAGCGGCTGGAAGAAGCGGCGCGGCAGTTTCATCGGGATCTCGAAGCTCCGTTGAGGAAACGCGCGACGGACGCGCCCTGGACCGGCGGTTAGGCAAGGCCGCGCCTACGGTCAACAAGGCTGCGCCTGCGGTCAACTCGGTCGCCAGACACGGTTGCGTTGAGCAGGCCGGGGTGCGTGGTCGCACGCGCGACGCTGCGAATACGGACGACGCCGAACGGAACGCGGAACGGGTCCGCCCCGATGGCGTTTTGCGACTGAGGCGGTATTCAAAATTAGGACGAGACGGCATGTCCGGATCGATCAAGGGGCGCTCCTTCCTGCGCACGGCCGTCTTCCCACGCGCCGCCGCCTTCCTGAGTACCGTCGTCCTGGGCCTCACCCTCCCGCTCTTCGGCCTGCCTCACTCCGCAGCTCGGGCCGGACCGGCCATCGAGCGCCATAAACTGGCCGACCGCCAGAAGCTACCCGACCGCCCCACCTTCACGGCCGGGGATGCGGCCGATGCCCGCCCGGAAGGGTTGTCGGGGGTGCGGATCGCCGGCGACGACCCGGCTGCCTTCCAGGCTCTCGTCGACGACGCCTCCCAGGCCTCCGAGCCGTGGCTCGTCATCTCCGGCGGCGGCGAGAACGGTGCCTTCGCGGCCGGCCTCCTCAACGGCTGGAGCGAGGCCGGCGACCGGCCCGCCTTCGGCGTGATCACCGGCGTCAGCACGGGGGCGATGATCGCGCCCTTCGCCTTCGTCGGCGCGAGCGAGGATGGCGTGCTCGCCAGGGCCTATACCGAGGTCTCGGCCGCCGACGTGTTCGAGTTCGGAGCCACGCCCGAATCCCTCACCGATACCTGGCCGCTCAAGCGCCGCATCGAGCGCTCGGTGACGCCCGAGCTCCTGAAGGCCGTTGCGGCCGAGCATGCCAAGGGCCGGCGCCTGCTGGTCGCCACCACCGCGGTCGACAGCGAACGTCCGGTCCTGTGGGACATGGGTGCCATCGCGAGCGACGGCGGCCCACGGGCGCTCGCGCTGTTCCGCTCGGTGATCCTCGCCTCCTCGGCGGTGCCCGGCGTGTTTCCGCCCGTGCTGATCGAGGCGCGGGGGCCGGACGGCAGGACGTTCCAGGAGATGCACGACGACGGCGGCACCATGGCGCCGTTCTACCTCGCCCCGGAACCGGCCCTCGTCGGGCAGGGCAGGGAGCTGGTGCGGCTGCCGACCAGGTCGGTCTATCTCGTGATCAACAACCGGCTCGCCCCAAACTTCCAGATGGCCTCGCGCACCACCCTGAGCGTGCTCGGCCGCTCGATGTCGGCGGCGATCAAGGCGCAGACCCGCACCGCGCTGGCGCTGGCGCGGGCCTTCGCGGATCGTAGCGGCATCGACCTCAGGGTCGCGCAGATCGACGGGCGCTTCACGGCGACGAGCACCGTGCCCTTCGAGGGGCGCTACATGCAGGCCCTGTTCGCCCATGGGGCGAAGCTCGGCCGGTCCGGAACGGCCTTCGAGCACGAGCCGGAGGGCGGTGTCGCGACAGGCTCGCTGCATACGCCGATGCGTCAGAACCGGGCGGAGGCGACGCCGGACGTGGCCGGCCGCTGACCTCCGGCAGTCTCATCCCCGGCGCATCAGCGCTGGCGCCCCGATCCGCGGCAGCACGCCCTCGCGCATGACGAGGCGGCGCAACGGGGCGATCGTCGTCATGGCGATGAGGCCGAGGCCGCGCAGGGCATCCACCGGCACGAGGCCGCTGAGCAGGGAGCGGTTGAGGGTGTCAACCGCCGCGGTGCGCAGGCGCGCGTCGAGGGAGCGCGAGCGGGCGAACCCCGCCAGAGCCTGACGCGAGCCGGGATCGCGGCGATCGTTGCGGGCCGCCAGCACCGCATCTCGAAGGGCCGCCGCATCGCGTAGACCGAGGTTCAGTCCCTGCGCGCCGATCGGCGGGAAGAGGTGGGCGGCCTCGCCCACCAGGGCGAGGCGGTCCGCCACCGGGCTCGCCACGGAGAGGCCGCGCATCGGCACGAGACCGCGCGGCCCGTCGATGCGCATGGCGCCGAGCATCGCCTGGGCCTGGTCCTCGATCGCGCGGGCCAGACCTGCATCGTCGAGTTCGGAGAGTCGGCGCGCCGCGGTCTCGCCGGTCACCCAGACCAAGCTGGAGCGATGGCCGCCCGGCAACGGCACCAGGGTGAAGGGTCCCTGCCTCGTGTGGAACTCGGTGGAGACGTCCCGGTGCGGCCGGTCGTGGGCCAGGAGCGTGGTGATCGCCGCCTGAGGGTAGGACCACGACCGTTCCCTGACGCCCGCGGCCTTGCGCATGGCGGAGCGGCCGCCATCGGCTCCGACGACGAGGCGGGCGCTCACGCCCTCCCCATCCGCGAGGCGCACGGTGGCGGCATCGGCCGCCTGCTCCAGGCCCGCCGCGTCGGCCTCGATCAGGGTGAGGTTGGGAGCAGCGCGGGCCGCTTCCCGCAGGGAGGCGACGAGGCGGGCGCTCTCGACGTTCCAGCCGAAGGCGTCGAGACCGATCTCGGAGGCGACGAAGCGGGCCGGCGGCGGCCGGAACAGGCTCCCCGTATCGTCGACGATGTGGAGCTCGGCCAGCGGCGCAGCGTGGAGGGCGACGGCCGCCCAGGCGCCGAGCGCCTCGAGGAAGCGCACCGACCCGTCGAGGAGCGCCACCGTGCGCCCGTCGGGATGAGCGCCGTGGCGCCCGACCAGCGCCGTCGCGACTCCGTCTCGGGCCAGCGCCAGGGCGGCCGAGAGGCCAGCGGCGCCGGCACCGACCACGCAGACCTCGTAGCGGGGAGGGGATGTCATCGGCTTGGCCTCTCACCTGAACGCACTTCCCTCCCCCTTGCGGGGAGGGATCGAGGGTGGGGGTGGCGGGGTGACCCTGCTGCGGAGGCTAGCGGAACCACCCCGACCCCTTACCCCTCCCCGCAGGGGGAGGGGAGGTGCTAATCCTACAGATGTCCTTCCCCGGCTCGCTTCAACCCCGGGATTCCGCGGCATCCTCGCCCTCTCTCACGCAACCCTCACGGCGACGCTTCGTTACGCCTCGACGAACACCCGTGAACAGGAGTGCGAACCGTGAGCCTCGCCATCGCGCTCCTCGCCCTCGGCTTCCTGATGCTGGTGGCCTATCGCGGCTTCAGCGTCATCCTGTTCGCCCCGGTGGCTGCCCTCGGCGCCGTGCTGCTGACCGACCCCTCGGCCGTGCTCCCCGTCTTCTCCGGGCTGTTCATGGACAAGCTCGTCGGTTTCGTGAAGCTGTACCTGCCGGTGTTCCTGCTCGGGGCCGTGTTCGGCAAGGTCATCGAGCTGTCGGGCTTTTCGCGCTCCATCGTCACCGCCGTCATCGACCTCGTGGGCGCGCGGCGGGCCGTGCTCTCCATCGTCCTAGTGTGCAACCTGCTCACCTATGGCGGCGTCTCGCTCTTCGTCGTGGTGTTCGCGGTCTATCCCTTCGCCGCAGAGGCGTTCCGCCTCAGCGAGATTCCGAAGCGCCTCATCCCCGGTACCATCGCTCTGGGCGCGTTCTCCTACACTATGGACGCGCTGCCGGGCACGCCGCAGATCCAGAACATCATCCCCACCACCTTCTTCGGCACCAACACCTGGGCCGCCCCCTGGCTCGGGCTGATCGGCGCCGCCTTCATCCTCGTGCTCGGCGTCACCTATCTGGACTGGCGCATCGCCAGCGCGAAACGCAAGGGCGAGGGCTACGGCGAGGGCCATGCCAACGAGCCCGCCCCGGTCGCCGCGGAGGGGCTGGCGCATCCGGCCATCGCCCTGCTGCCGCTGGTGGTGGTGGGCCTCGCCAACCTCGCCTTCACGGCGCTGATCCCGCGCCTCTACGGCGAGAAGGTCGAGACGATGCTGGCCGGCCTCGACAAGCCGATCGTGACGACGACGACGCAGGTCACGGCGATCTGGGCGGTGGAGCTGGCGCTGCTCGCCGGCATCCTCGCGGTGTTCGCCTTCGCCTGGAAGCCGGTGGCCTCCGGATTCGCGGAGGGCAGCAAGGCGGCGGTGGCGGGCTCCCTGCTCGCCGCCCTCAACACCGCCTCCGAATACGGCTTCGGCGCCGTCATCGCGGCCCTGCCGGGCTTCCTCGCCATCCGCGAGACTCTGGCCGCCATCCCCAACCCGCTGATCAACGAGGCGGTCACGGTGACGGCGCTCGCCGGCATCACCGGCTCGGCCTCGGGCGGCCTCAGCATCGCGCTGGCCGCGATGTCGGGCACCTTCATCGCGGCGGCCGAGGCCGCTCAGATCCCCATGGAGGTGCTCCACCGCGTCGCCGCCATGGCGAGCGGCGGCATGGACACGCTCCCCCATAACGGCGCCGTCATCACCCTGCTGGCGGTGACCGGCCTCACCCACCGGCAGTCCTACGTCGACATCTTCGCGATCACG
>NZ_CAXUJR010000017.1:22628-24429 GCF_964251405.1 uncultured Methylobacterium sp. | reverse complement strand
GGCGGTGACCGGCCTCACCCACCGGCAGTCCTACGTCGACATCTTCGCGATCACGATGTTGAAGACGGTGGCGGTGTTCGTGGTGATCGGGGTGTTTTACGCGACGGGAATCGTGTGAGCCGCAATTCGCCGGCCCCTTTCACGGACGCCCGGAGTGTTCGCGGTTCGTCCGTGAGCGACCGGCTTAGGCCCGACCGGACGTCAAGTCTGGCCTTTTGCCGGGGCCGGTGAGAGCGGAGCGGTCTCGTCGGAGATGCCGACCTTCGCCCAGACATAGACCGCAAGCAGCGCCACCGGCAGCCCGATCAGCGACGTCCCGACGAAGAACCAGTTGAAGCCCGTCCGCTCGATCACGAAGCCCGAAAAGCCGGCCAGCACGCTGCCCGGGAAGGCACACAGCGAAGTCAGGAGCCCGAACTGGCTCGCCGCGTGATCGGCCGATGCGAGCGTCGACATGTAGGTGATCAGTACGACCGATGCGAAAGCGTAGGCGAAGCCGTCGATGCCGACGGCCACCGCGAAGGTCCAGAAGGCCGTTCCGCCGTCACCTCCGTGCGCGGCGAGGTACGCGAGGCTCAGATGCGAGGCCGAGCCCGCCACCGTGCCGATGAGGAGGCTCGGCAGCATGCCGATCCGCGGGATGAGAGCGCCGGCCAGGAAGGTGCCGCCGAGCGCGATCCAGAAGCCGAAGAGCTTGGTGACGGTTGCGATGTCGGTATTGGAAAAACCCTGGTGCTTGAACAACGGGATGGCCATCGCACTCGCGACGTAGCCCGGCATCCGGAACCCGGCGACGAGCAGCAGGATGACGGGTGCCGCAGGGCCGAGACGCGTCAGAAGTTCCCGGATCGGTGCCCAGATGGTTTCAAGGAAGCCGGCTCTGGCCAGATGGGGGCGCTTGTCCGAAGGCGGCTCCGGCGCGAGCACGGCCGCGACCATGCCGATGAGCATCAGCGCAGCCATGCAGAGGTAGGCGCCGCGCCAGCCGATCCTGTCGGCCAGGAACAAGGCGCCCGCCCCGGCCGCGAGGTTGCCGAGCCGCCAGCCGATCTCGGTCCAGGACGAGAGCACGGCCTGCTTCTCCGGGGGGCGGACGCTGGTGATGCGCCAGCCGTCGATCACGAGGTCGAGCGTCGCGCCGGCGAACCCCAGGGCCAGCGAGAAAACGATCGTCCAAGCGAGGACATGCGCCGGATCGCCGAACGCGATGCCGGCGACCGTCGCCATAACCCCGAGCTGAGCGGCAACGATCCAGCCTCGCCTTCTGCCGAGGAGGCGGCCAAGCAAGGGCGGATCGTACCGGTCGAGGAACGGCGCCCAAAGGAACTTGAACTTGTAGGCGAGGGTCAGCTCGCTCAGGAGCCCGATGGTCGCGATCGAGATCCCGATGTCCGACAGCCAGGCCGATTGCGTCGAGTAAACGAGAAGGAACGGGATGCCCGACGTGAAGCCGAGGCCGAGGGCCGGCGCGATCCGTCGATCCGTGAACAGCGCCGACCAGAAGGGCGTCGGCTCCGGTCTCGCCACGGCCACTGCCCCCATGCTCGGTTCTCTCCGATCCCGCCCGGCCTGGACGGGCCCGAGCCGACGACACCCCATGAACCGGGATGGGCGTATAGCCGTTCCCGTCAGGTGGGGGAGGATTGGCCCGGAACGCTCACCCTGCTTGCGCAAGTGCCCGAGCATGGGAGCCGCTCTCCGTCTTAGGCCATGCCACCGGCGCGTTTCGCGCGCGGGGTGAAGGTGCGTGGTGCCTTGTCCCGCCCGCCATGCCCTATATCAGCGCCAGACCATCACAAGG
>NZ_CAXUJR010000017.1:15540-22528 GCF_964251405.1 uncultured Methylobacterium sp. | reverse complement strand
CGTGGTGCCTTGTCCCGCCCGCCATGCCCTATATCAGCGCCAGACCATCACAAGGAGCGAGACACATGCCGAAGGCGATCCGGGTTCACGAATATGGCGGTCCCGAGGTGATGCTCTACGAGGACGTGACGGTGCCCGAGCCCGGGCCCGGACAGATCCGCGTCAGGCAGACCGCCATCGGCGTTAACTTCATCGACATCTACTTCCGATCCGGCGCCTACAAGGCCGCCGCACTGCCCTTCACCCCGGGCAAGGAGGGGGCGGGCACCATCGTCAAGCTGGGGGAGGGCGTGACCGGGTTCCGGGTCGGGGAGCGCATCGCCTACGGCTCGGCCGCCGGCACCTATGCGGAGGAGGTGGTGATCGAGGCCAGTGCGGCCGTCCACCTCAACGAGCGCATCGCCGACACCACCGCCGCCGCGATGATGCTGAAGGGCCTCACCGCCGAGTACCTGCTGCACCGGACCTACCGGGTGAAGGCCGGCGACACGATCCTGTTCCACGCCGCCGCAGGCGGTGTCGGTCTGATCGCCTGCCAATGGGCGAAGCATCTGGGCGCCACCGTCATCGGCACCGTGGGCTCGGCCGAGAAGGCGGAACTCGCCAAGGCCAATGGCTGCGACCACGTCATCCTGTACCGGGACGAGGATTTCGTGGCCCGCGTGAAGGACATCACCAAGGGCAAGGGCGTGCCGGTGGTCTATGACGGGGTCGGCAAGGACACGTTCCCGGCCTCCCTCGACTGCATCAGCCCGCTCGGCCTGTTCGCGAGCTTCGGCTCGGCGTCGGGGCCGATCCCGCCCTTCGACATCTCGCTCCTGAACACGAAGGGCTGCCTCTACGCCACGCGGCCGTCGCTCTTCGCCTATTCGAGCCACCGCACGGTGCTCGATTCCATGGCCGCCAACCTGTTCTCGGTGGTGGGTAACGGTGCGGTGAAGATCCCGGTCCATGCCCAGGCCAAGCTCAGCGAGGCCCAACAGGTCCACCGCGATCTCGCCGGCCGCAAGACCACCGGCGCCACCGTGATGATCCCGTGATCAGACGATGACGGGATCGGGCGATCCTCCGATCCCGTCATCCAGGGAGCACGGCATCATGTCGTTTCGCGAGAGCGACCTCCTCCTCGTCATCGACGTGCAGGTCGATTTCCTCCCCGGCGGCGCCCTCGCCGTGCCGGACGGGGATGCGGTGATCGCGCCGGTCAACCGGTTGATCGAGCGGGCCGCGCACGTGGTCCTGACCCAGGACTGGCACCCGGCCGGCCATGTCTCCTTCGCCTCGGCCCATGCCGGCCGAGCGCCGTTCGAGACGACGGAACTTCCCTACGGCACCCAGGTGCTGTGGCCAGACCATTGCGTGCAGGGCTCGGCCGGCGCTGCGTTCCACCCCGATCTCCTGACCGACAGGGCCGGGATGGTGGTTCGCAAGGGCCATCATCCGCAAGTCGACAGCTACTCGGCCTTCATGGAGGCCGACCGGCTGACGCGAACCGGGCTCGCCGGCGCCCTGCGCGAGCGCGGGATCTCACGGGTGCTCCTCTGCGGCCTCGCCCTCGATTACTGCGTCGCCTGGTCCGCCCTCGATGCGCGGGAGGCCGGGTTCGAGGTTGCGGTCATCGCCGATGCGACGCGGGGCATCGCTCGGGATTCAAGCGCGGCGGCCTGGGCGCGAATGGAGGCGGCCGGCATCGGCAGGGTCTCGGCAGCGGATCTCGCGGGCTGACCACGTTTTTTCGCTAGCCGGCCTGTAACGTGGCCGGATCGGGCGAGGTTGACGGGGGAGAGACCCTCAATGCAGGAGCCCCCATGTCGAGCAAGCATATGAAGACCGACGTCCCAAGCGATGCCGACCTCAAAGGCAACCCCGGCATCGGCAGTTCGAAGGGCATGACGATGTCCGGCGGCGACCCGGCCGACCTCGAAGGCGACTCGACCTACGAGGGCGATGTCGAGAACGAGACGACGCCGGAGGGCGGCATCGACCCGAACCACAGGGGGCGGAAGAACCGCTGAGGGATCTCATCTCCGATCCATCACTTCGTGATGCGTGGATGAGCTTCGCTCAGGCGCGGCGCGGGCTTACCGATACGGTCGCCGCTTTGATCAAGCGGGGACCGTATCAGACCGCGCTGCCGTAAAGATCGTACGCGTCCGCCCGCTCGATCTTCACGGTCACGATGTCGCCGACCCTGAGCGGGCGGCGCGAGGTGACATGGACGCTGCCGTCGATCTCCGGCGCGTCGTATTTCGAGCGTCCCTTGGCGAGGCCGGGCCCGGCCTCGTCGATGATCACCGGCAAGCGCTTGCCGACCCGCGCCCTCTGCAGGCGCAGGGACACCACCTGCTGCGCCTCCATGAACCGGCGCTTGCGCTCGGCCTTCACCTCGAGTGCGACGGGATCGCCGAGATCGTTGGCCACCGCCCCGCGGACCGGCTCGTACTCGAAGCAGCCGACGCGCTCGAGCCTCGCCTCTCTGATCCACGCGAGGAGTTCCTCGAACTCGGCCTCGGTCTCGCCGGGGAAGCCGACGATGAAGGTCGAGCGGATGGCGAGATCCGGGCAGATCTCGCGCCAGCGCCGGATGCGCTCGAGCTGGCGCTCCTGGTTGCCGGGCCGGCGCATGCGCTTGAGCACGGACGGGCTCGCATGCTGCAAGGGCATGTCGAGATAGGGGAGCACCTTTCCCTCGGCCATCAGCGGGATGACCTCGTCGACATGGGGGTAGGGGTAGACGTAGTGGAGCCGCACCCAGGCGCCGAGCTCTCCGAGCTCGGAGGCGAGATCAGCGAATTTCGCCCGGACCTCGCGGTCGCGCCACGGGCTCGTGGCGTAGCGGATGTCGACGCCGTAGGCGGAGGTGTCCTGCGAGACCACCAGCAGTTCCTTGACGCCGGCCTTGACCAGCTTCTCGGCCTCGCGCAGCACGTCGCCGGCCGGCCGGCTGACGAGGTCGCCGCGCAAGCTCGGAATGATGCAGAAGGTGCAGCGGTTGTTGCAGCCCTCCGAGATCTTCAGATAGGCGTAGTGCCGCGGCGTCAGCTTCACGCCCTGGGGCGGCACCAGATCGAAGAACGGGTCGTGGGCCGGCGGCACCGCCTCGTGCACCGCCGCCACCACCGACTCGTAGGCCTGGGGGCCGGTGACGGCGAGCAGGTTCGGATATTTCTCGCGGATCTCGTCGGGCTGCGCGCCCATGCAGCCGGTGACGATGACCCGTCCGTTCTCGGCCATCGCTTCGCCGATCGCCGCGAGCGACTCGGCCTTGGCCGAATCGAGGAAGCCGCAGGTGTTGACGATGACGACGTCGGCCCCGTCGTGGCGACGGGCGAGCTCGTACCCTTCCGCGCGCAGATGAGTGAGGATGCGCTCGGAATCGACCAGCGCCTTCGGACAGCCGAGCGACACGAAGGAGATTTTCGGGGCCGCACCCCTCGGGGGCAGCACGTTCAGGGGGGGCATGGCGGATGCGGTCATGACGGCTCGTCGGGCACGGCGGCACCCCGCGGCCTCGGGCGAGGCCTGCCGGGACGATCGCACGGGTGCGGGATTTGGATGCAGGGTCTATAGCGCCATCCGGCCGATCTTGCGAGCCTCGGGCGCAGCGGGCGCTGCTTTGTCATGAACGTTCAGCAGCTTGGCCGTGCCAGGGCCGTCGTCGATACTGCTTTCGCCTGCCGCTCCGGGCGGGCCAGCCCCCGCGATTTCGCAGCGGCGCCGCCAGCACAAAGGGTGCATAAGGATCCCCACGGACATCAAGGCTTCGATCCACCGGATTTTGCAGGAGGATTCGCGTCGCGAGACGAAGCACTGATGTCCGTGGGAGCCCTAATCGGCCTCGCCCGGGCCTAAGGCCGATCCTTTTTCGAAGACGAGAGCGTCCAGCGCGACCCGACCATGCGGACCCGAGACATCTGGACTCAAGACATCTGGACACGAGACATCCCGTCCCTCGATCCCGTCGCGGCGGCCCTCGCGCTGTCGCACCTGCCGGGGCTCGCCTTCCTCGACAGCGCGATGCCGCATGCCACCCTCGGGCGCCGTTCCCTCCTTGCCGCCGATCCCTTCGGCCGCTTCCGGTGTCGCGACGGGAGGGCAACCCTGGACGGGCAGGCCCTGAACGGTGCGCCGCTCGAGGCCCTGCGCTCCTGCCTCGCACCCTACCGGGTCGCGCCGGATCCGGGACTGCCCACCATCCCGGGCGGCGCCATCGGCTACATCGCCTATGATTTCGGCCGCAGCCTCGAACCCGCCGCCGTCCCGGACAGGCGGGCGGGCCTCTGCGACGACATCGCCCTCAACCTCTACGACACGCTGCTCGCCATCGACCACGCAAGCGGGCGCTGCCAACTCGTCGCGACGGGTTTTCCCGAGACGGACCCCGCCGCGCGAAAAGCCTGCGCGCTCGCCCGCCTCGACGCTTTCGCGGCCCTCCTCGAGCGCGCCGAACTCCCGCCGCCCCTGCCGGCTGCCACCCCCCTCGACTGGTCCTCGAACTTTTCGAGAGGCGCCTACGAGGCCGCGGTGGAGCGGGTGCGCGACTACATCCGCGCCGGCGACATCTACCAGGCCAACCTCGCCCAACGCTTCGAGGCTGCCCTTCCGCCGGGCTTCGACGCCTTCGGCCTGTACCGGCGCTTGCGCGCCACCAACCCGGCGACCTTCGGCGCCTACCTCGCCTTCGAGGGGCTGAAGATCGCCTCGAGCAGCCCGGAGCGCTTCCTGAAGCTCGAGGGCCGCAGCGTCGAGACGCGGCCGATCAAGGGTACCGTGCGCCGCGTCGCCGACCCCGAGCAGGATGACCGGCTGGCGCAGGCCCTCCAGGCCGACCCGAAGGAGCGCGCCGAGAACATCATGATCGTCGATCTCCTGCGCAACGACCTCTCGCGGATCTGCGAGCCGCACAGCGTGCAGGTGCCGACCCTGTGCGGACTTGAATCCTATGCTTCGGTGCACCATCTCGTCTCGGTGGTCACCGGAACCCTGAGAGCCGGCATGGACGCCCTCGACCTTCTCGGCGCGACCTTCCCGGGCGGCTCCATCACGGGCGCCCCGAAGCTCCGGGCCATGGACATCATCACCGAGATCGAGGGTGACGCGCGCGAGCTCTATTGCGGCGCCATCGGCGCCATCGGCTTCGACGGATCCCTCGACACCTCGATCGCGATCCGCACGGTTTTCATGGACGGCAAGACCGCCGTGCTGCAATCGGGCGGCGGCGTCACGCTGCTCTCCGAACCGGCCGCCGAATACGAGGAGACCCTGACCAAGGCCGCCCGCGTGTTCGAGGCTTTCACGGATAAGGCCTTCGCCGACCGGGGCGAGCGATGATCCTCGTCGTCGACAACTACGATTCCTTCGTCTTCAACGTCGTGCGCTACTTCGAGGAGCTCGGCCGCGAGGTCCGGGTCGTGCGCAACGACGCCCTCGACGTGGCCGGGATCCGGGCCTTGAGCCCGGATGCGCTCGTGATCTCGCCAGGACCCTGCACTCCGGCAGAGGCCGGGATCTCGCTGCCGGCGATCCGGGAACTGTCGGGCGAGTTGCCGATCCTCGGCGTCTGCCTCGGCCACCAGGCGATCGGTGCGGCCTTCGGCGGGCGCGTCGAGCGCGCCGCAAGGCCCCTGCACGGCCAGGCGACCCCGATCCATCACGAGGGCAGGGGATTGTTCGCGAACCTGCCGGACCCGATGATGGTCGGCCGCTACCACTCGCTCATCGTGACGCCCGACGTCGGCATGGCGGACCGGCTCGCGATCGACGCCGTCTCGGCGGAAGGGGAGGTGATGGCGCTGAGCCACCGGAGCCACCCAACCTGGGGCATTCAATTCCACCCGGAATCGGTGCTGACGCAGGGCGGCCACGCGCTTTTCGCCAACTTCCTCGGGCTGGCCGACGCCTGGCGGGGACAGTCCAGGGCCGGGCCCGGCACCGATGCTGTGGATTGACGGTCGCCTCCACGAGGGAACCCATGTCCCCTTCGACCTCTCGGACCGCGGCCTGCTGCTCGGAGACGGGGTGTTCGATACCGCCATGGCGCTCGGCGGTCGCATCGCCTTCGAGGAGGAGCATGTCGGCCGCCTCGCCGCAGCCGCCGAGACCCTCGGATTCACGATCGACCGCGACCGCGTCGTCGCGGGGATGCGCTCGCTCGCGGCGCGGATCCCGAGGGCGGCGATCAGGACCACGGTGACCCGCGGCACCGGCCCGCGCGGTCTGGCTCCCCCCGCGGCGGCGGCACCGGTCCATTGGGCGAGCGCGGCGCCGCTGATGCCGGGCCTCGCCTTCGCGACTCTGAGCCTCATGCCCGTCGCGATCCGACGCAACGAGACCTCGCCCAGCGCGCGGCTGAAGACCCTCGGCTACCTCGATGCGGTGATAGGCAACCGCGAAGCCCGCGCCGCAGGCTTCGACGAGAGCCTGTTCCTCAACCTGCAGGGCCGCGTCGCCTGCGCGGCCACCGGTAACCTGTTCCTCGTCGAAGGAGAGCGCCTTCTCACGCCGGACCTGGGCGAGGGCGTGCTGCCAGGCGTCGTGCGCGGTCTCATCCTGTCGCAGATCGGCCCTCGGCTCGGGATCGAGGTCGTGGAAGCCCCGCTCACACTGTCGCGGTTCCTGACGGCGGATGCGGTCTTCATGACGAACTCGCTGCGCCTCGTGGCGAGGGCCACGTCGATCGGTTTAAGGAATATTCCAATTTCTAACAGCAATATTCCCGAGCAGATCGCCGAGGCGGTCGCCGAGGTGGTGGCGGGATCCTGCAGCGTTCCGGCCGAGACGGTGGCCTGAGGATGGCGAGGCCTCGCGCGTGGATGCGGTGGGTGCTCGTTGTTCTCTACGGGGCCGCCGGCATGGTCCATCTCGTCGCCCCGGATGCCTTCCTGCCGATCACTCCCGGATGGGTCCAAGAACCGCGCCTCGTCATCCTGGCCACCGGCCTGTGCGAAGTGGCCGGCAGCATCGGATTGATGACGCGGTCGTTCCGGCG
>NZ_CAXUJR010000017.1:12665-15440 GCF_964251405.1 uncultured Methylobacterium sp. | reverse complement strand
CCGGCCTGTGCGAAGTGGCCGGCAGCATCGGATTGATGACGCGGTCGTTCCGGCGTGCGGCGGGCCTGATGTTCACCCTCTACGCGATCGCGGTCTACCCGGCCAATCTCAAGCACGCGATCGAGGGGATCGTGGTGCCGGGCCTGCCCGAGAGCTGGTGGTATCACGGCCCACGGCTGGCGGCTCAGCCCGTCCTGGTGTGGTGGGCCCTGTTCGCCACAGGCTGGACATCCTGGCCGTTCTCGCGAGGGAGGGGAGCGGTTCCGGGCGGCAGCGGCTCGACGGCTTAGTTATTTGGAATATTCTTTATCGACCGAAAGGGTCGAGGGCTTGCGTTCCGTCTCCTTCACCCCCAGCCAGGCAGCTTCCATCGCGTCGAGATCCGCCGATTCGAGCGAGCGTCCAGCCCGCTCGAGCGTGGCCGCCATGGCGCCGAACCGTCGCTCGAACTTGGTATTCCCGTTGCGGAGCGCGTCTTCGGGATCGATTCCGAGATGCCGGGCGAGGTTGGCCACCGAGAACAGCAGGTCGCCGACCTCCTCGGTCGTGGCGACGGAATCGCCCTTCGCCATGGCGTCCTCGACCTCGTCGATCTCCTCGCGCACCTTGGCGAGGACATCGGCGGGATCGGACCAGTCGAAGCCGTAGGAGGCGGCTCTGCGCGACAGTTTCTCGGCCCTCGCCAAGGCCGGAAGCGCCTCGGCGATCCCAGCGAGGGGCCCTTCGGAGGACGGTTTGGACCTGCGTTCATCGTCCTTGATCTGCTGCCACATCGCGGCGATCCGGGCGGGGTCGCGGATCCGGCGGCCGGGTTCGAGCAATCGCCCCTCGGCGTCGAAGACGTGCGGATGGCGGCGGATCAGCTTCTCGAGGATCGCCCGGACGACGTCGTGAAAGTCGAACCGGCCGTCCTCGTCGGCGATCCGGGCCTGGAAGACCACCTGCAACAGGAGGTCGCCGAGTTCGTCCCGCAATTCCCCGGCATCACCGCCTGCCACGGCCTCGGCGACCTCGTAGGCCTCCTCCAAGGTGTAGGGGACGATGCTCGACGCGGTCTGGGCGATGTCCCAGGCGCAGCCATGCTCGGGATGGCGCAAGGTCGCCATGACGGCGAGGAGCTCATCGATGGTCCGTCGCTTATGGCTGCAGGTCACGGGATCCAGCCCTCGTCAGTGAACGTCAGATCCGTTGGTTCTGGATGACAACCCGAACCTCCGCAACGGATCCGTCCGGTGGACGATCTGTGGAGGACGGGTCGGAGAACTCTTTGAAAACCCCAAAATCGATCGCGCTTGCGTTCGTTCTTCATACCGGACGAGGGCCGCCGCAATTAGGAAAGATATCTGAAAGGATTCTCAGAAGAGTCATTTCTGAAGGTTATATGGTGTGGCGGAAAACCGATCGTGTTCAACGGCTTGAGCGCGATCCTGGTATCGACCTCTGCGTGGTTTCGTATCCGACTCTGCGCAGGCCCGTATCGATCTCTGCGCGGTCGCGGCGCCTCGTCGTATCGAACTCTGCGTGGATCCGAATAGAATTCGGCGGGGATAAGCCCCGATGCGTGTGAAGATCGGGGACGGTTCCGGGTGCCTCCCCGTATCGAACTCTGCGCTTTCGTCGGGACTCGGTCTAAGCCCGTTTGTCGAGAGCTGTCGCAGCCCATCCCTCGAACCGTGGGAAACGGGGATTTCTCCTCGAAAGTTCGGGCGGGTATCGACTCCTGACGGCTGGATCGTGCCATGGCTCTGGTGCCGGGGCTTTCAGCACGCGTCGGCGAGCGACGGAGAGGCGGGGTGTCGGGGATCGAGCGGATACTGGCCGGCATCCGTGATGCGGACCTCGTCGCCGAGGTCGAGGCGGCCCGCGGCGGCTTCCTGTTCGCCACCATCGCCGAGCACATCCTGCACCGGCAGCAGCTTCGGGACACCGAGGCCGCGACCCGCGCGGCCGTCAGCGATCGCCGCATCGGCATGGCCAGGGACCAGCGCCGGCGCGATGCCGTGCGCGAGGTCATCGAGAACGAGCCGACCGCGCCTGAGAACCTCCAGCACATCCACAGCGTGCTGGCCCTGTGCGGCCTGCCCTATCGCGATCCCGGCGCATCCCGCGAATTCTTCCGGGAATACGGCCGCAACTCCCTCAGCCTGCTCGCCGGCCGCCTCAAGAACCCGGCCAATGGCGAGATGGAGATGCAGGGGCTTCCCTACGGCCCCAAGGCGCGGCTCGTCCTCCTGCACCTGTGCACGGAGGCCGTGCGCCAGCGCAGCCCGACGATCGAGGTCGCCGACAGCCTGTCGGGCTTCATGAAGGAGATGGGATTCGCCGTCACCGGCGGCGAGCGCGGCACGATCCGCCAGTTCAAGGAACAGCTCAACCGCCTCGCGGCCTGCACCATGCAGATCGGCCTGTGGGACGGCGGCGACACCGCCCGCACCCTCAACGTTCCACCCTTCCGCCAACTCGCCCTGTGGCGACCGCAGGCCGGCGAGGGCCCGGTCTGGTCGAAGACGGTCCAGTTCCACCAGGATTTCTACGACAACCTGATCCGGCACGCGTTGCCCGTCGACATCAGGGCGGCCCGGGCCTTCTCAGGGTCCGCGCGCAAGCTCGACCTGCTGTTCTGGGTCGGATACCGCCTGCGCGCCCTGCAGCGGCCCCTGCGCCTCACCTGGGGCAACCTCCACGGCCAGTTCGGAGCCGACAACGCCAGCATCCGCAGCTTCCGCCAGGCCTTCAAGGCCGACGTCGCCCACCTGCACGAGGTCTTTCCGCGCC
>NZ_CAXUJR010000017.1:9153-12565 GCF_964251405.1 uncultured Methylobacterium sp. | reverse complement strand
TTCCGCCAGGCCTTCAAGGCCGACGTCGCCCACCTGCACGAGGTCTTTCCGCGCCTGCCGATCGAACTCGACGACAACGGGATGCTGCTGCGCCCGGCCGATGCCTCGACCCTGCTCATCCCGCCGCGGACCGGCAAGGCCGGCCGCCGCCCCGCGAGCGATGCGGCGTGATCGCTACTCCATTTATTCGGAATGTTCCTATCATTCCGGCGTGAACAGTTTAGGATCTCCGGGCCGCCGTCACGGTCGGCGCTCACCCGGCGGGCCAAGATGGCGTTCCTGACACAGGCCGAGGCCGAAGCACGCCTCGAGGAGTTGCGCGAACAACGGGACGCGCTCGACCGCGCGATCGCCGATTGTCTCGCCTTCCTCGAACTCGGCCGGCGTCTGCAATCCCGCCAACCCGCAGTGCCGATCTCCTATCCGGTGCCGAGTCCCATCGAAGACCGGGACGCGCTCGCCTCGGCGGCGCGTCAGCGCGGGCGGGCGATGATCGCGGCCTGCGTGGCGATCCTGCGCGCAGCGGGCCGGCCGATGCATGCCGGCGAGATCCTCGAACGGCTCCGCGCGGAGGGCTTCGCCCTGCCGGGCGCCGATCCCGTGGCCTCGCTCAACACGCGGCTGTGGAAACGCTCCGGCGCCGGCGGACCGTTCCGCCGTCTCGGCGACGCGATCTACGATCTGGCGCCGGACGGCGACGCCCCGTCGACCGGGAAAGCGCGGGCGGCACCCGGATAGGGCGCCGCCACCGCGTCAGCGGCCGGGCTTGAAGCTGATGGTGGCCACCGCGCGCTTGGTGCGGTCCTCCGGCCAAGGTGCTGCTCTCTCCGGCGCACGGCCGGCATACACCATGGTGCCCTCGCCTTTGCGCAGCGTGACGCTGCCGCGCGCCGTCTTCAGGGTCACGAGGCCGTCGAGCACGAGCACGCCGTAGCCGCCGTCGATGGCGCCGCCCCAGACCGTGGTGCCGCGGACCCCGAGGGTTCCCACCGCTGTGCGGATGGCGACGTTGCCGCCGGTCGGCCCCTCGATCTTGCCGCCGACGAACAGGAAGGCGCCGCGGGCCACCGTCAAGCCGAGCTTTCCGCCCTGCCGGTCTGGCCGGTACACGAACTCGTCCACGGTGATCTTGGCGTGCTCGCCGAGCGTCAGCACGGTGCCGTCCGCGAGCTTGGATTCGAGACGGGACGCGCCTCCGGTGCGGATCATGTCGTTGAAATAGACCGGTCCCGTCGCCTGCATGTCGCGAGATTGGCCCTCGACGACGGCCACGGCCTGGCGCTCGACCTTGTCGACGCGGCCGACGACGCTGGCCGCCTGTGCCCCTGGCGAGGCGAGGGCGGTCGATGCGGCGACGAGGAGAATACGAACGGGGAAGGCACGAACGAGAAAGGGAAGCGTCATGGCGGGCCTATCCGGTCTTCAACAGTGAGGGTGTTGCATCCGCGGGAATCGCGGAGGGCTCCGACGTCATCGCTGCGTCCCGGCCGAGCCGGGCGCCGTAGGACTCGATGACCGTCAGGGTCTGGGCGAGGGGAACCGGGCGGCCGAACAGGTAGCCCTGGCCGAAAGCGCAGCCCATGGCCGTCAGGGCCTCGGCTTCGGCCGCGATCTCGATGCCTTCGGCCACGACCGGGATCGTCAGCTCGTCGGCGAGCCGCAGGATCGTCTGGACGATCTTGCGGCTGCGCGGGTCACCGAGCATGGCCTGAACGAAGGCGCGGTCGACCTTCAGGGTCGTGATCGGCAGGGTGCTGAGATAGCTCAGGCTCGAATAGCCCGTCCCGAAATCGTCGATGGCGATGCCCATGCCGGTGTCGCGGCACCGGGCGAGGGTGTCGGAGGCGCGCTTGGGGTCCCCCATCAGGATGCTCTCGGTGATCTCGAGCTTGAGGCTCTCCGGCGCCATTCCGCTCGCGGCCAGCATGGCGGCGACCATGGCGGGGAAATCCAGGAGGGCGAGATCGTGCCCCGACACGTTGACGCTCACGAAGGGCGGGCCCTCCGTCGCGCCCGGATGGCGCAGGGCCGCCAGCATGATCTCGGGCATGACCCGGCCGACCTCGTTCAAGGCCCACCGGGTGATCTCGACGATGAGGCCGCTCGCCTCCGCCACCGGGATGAAGGTCAGCGGCGGGATCATGCCGCGCTCGGGATGGTTCCATCGCATCAGCGCCTCGAACCCGGCCAGACGCCCCGTGTCGAGGCGTACGATCGGCTGGAAGAACAGCTCGAGTTCTCCCTTCTCCAGGGCACGGCGGAGTTCGCGTTCCATCACGAGCTGCCCGATCGCCTCCTGCATCCGGGCCGTCTGAGCCTCCCGGTCCGTCATCTCCGCCGCGTCCTCGTCCAGACGATTCCGGCTCGGCAAGGCAGGTCCCCGCACGAGGCCGGCATTGTTCAGGAGGGGAAGCATGTCGCGATAACGGGCCAGCACGACGCCCAGGCACATCCGCAGGATCGGGTCGAGCTGCGTGATGCGATGCTGGATCTGGTCCTCGGTGATCGGGATCAGGCTGCAATCGCAGGCGACGCGGGCGGAGGCCGACCGCGGCCCGGCATCGAGCAGCGCCATTTCCCCGACGATCTCGCCGGTGCGGCGGATCGCGAGATGCACCTCGCCATCCTCGCGCCGAAGGAAGATCTCGATCTCGCCGTCCATGATGAGATAGGCGGCCCGACCGGGCTCGCCTTCCTCGAACAGGACCGATCCCGTCGGGAGAGTGATGCGAGCATACGTGTTCGGCATGGGCGGAGATGCGCCTCGCGGCCCGCGGTGAGGGCGACCGAGAAACGATCGCAGAAGAAGTTTAAGCGAATCCCTCACACACCCTGCCTATCGGCGGGACCCGAAGGACCGGCGTGGGGGCGGAATGCCATCGGTCGTGAATCCTCGGCAGTCTTGCGCGAACATGGGCGGAAGCGTTCACGCCTGCATGGCAAGATCCGCCCCTGACTCCTCGGGACCGTGACCGGGCGATCCGCTCCTGCCGGACCCCGTCAGTCCCGAACTCGGCACTTGCTCCCGGAAGGTTGTCGTCATGCGCCGCGGCCTGAGACGCCTCTCGCCCGTCATCGCCGGTCTCGCCGTCGTGACGGGTCTCCTCGTGGTTCGGAGCGCCTTGCCCGACCCCTTCGAGCGGCTGCGCCTCGCCGGGTTCGACGTGATGCAGCGCGCCGCTCCCCGCTCCCTCGAGGAACCGGTCCCGGTCCGCGTGATCGACATCGACGACGCGACCCTGGCGCGCCACGGGCAATGGCCGTGGTCGCGCGATGCCGTGGCGGGGCTCGTCGACACCCTGCGCGATCTCGGCGCCGCGGCGATCGCCCTCGACGTGGTCTTCGCCGAACCCGACCGGACCTCGCCCCGCCGCCTCGCGGCGACGTGGCGGCAGGCCTATGGCTGGCAGGA
>NZ_CAXUJR010000017.1:1816-9053 GCF_964251405.1 uncultured Methylobacterium sp. | reverse complement strand
CTCGGGGGACAGCTCGGGCATGCGGGGCAGCCTGCCCGATCACGACGAGACCCTGGCGGCGGCCTTCGCCCGCGGCCGCGTCGTCTCGGGCTACGGCCTGTTGCGGTCCGAGAACGGCGGCAGGGCTCCGGCGAAGCCTGGCTTTGCCGTGCTCGGGGACGACCCCGCGAGGCACCTTCCGGCCTTCGCCGGCGTGATCCCCAACGTCCCTGTCCTCGACGAGGCCGCGTCGGGTCACGGCAGCTTCACCATCGCCGCCGGCCGCGACGAGATCGTGCGGCGTCTGCCGATCCTCAGCGCCCTGCGCGGCAGCCTCGTCCCCTCGCTGGCTCTCGAAGCGCTCCGGGTCGCGCAGGGTGAGGATACGATCCGCGTGCGGACCGAGCACAATGGCGGCCCGGATGGCGCCGTGACCGGTTTCACGGTCCGGGTCGGTGCCGTGGAGATTCCCCTCGACCGCGAGGGAGCGCTGCTCCTGCGCCAGAGCGGCAGCGTCCGCGAGCGTTCGCTCCCGGCCTGGCGCCTGATGGAGGCAGACCGCGGGGTGTCCCATCGCGATGCGGTGGCCGGGCACATCGTCCTTCTGGGCACCAGCGCGGTCGGCCTCGGCGACCTGCGCCCGACCCCCCTCAACGCCTACGAGCCCGGCATCAACGTCCATGCCGAGGCCCTGGAGCAGATCCTCGCCGGCACACACCCGGTCCGGGCGGCCTGGGCCGGCGGCGTCGAGGTCCTCGCTGCCGCTGTCCTGGCCCTGGCTGCGGCCTGCGCCGCGGCCTTCCTCGGGCTGCGGCTGTCGACGGGTATCGCCGCCGGGCTCGTCGCCGGCCTCGGGCTCGGGGCCTGGCTGGCCTATGCCCGTGCCGGGCTCGTCGTCGATGCGAGCCTGCCCGGGCTCGCCGTCCTGGCGGCCTTCGCCGCCGCGATCCTGACGCGCCACCTCATCACCGAGCGCGACGCCGTGCACCTGCGCCAGGCCTTCACGCACTACCTCTCGCCCGACCTCGTCCGGGCCCTGGCGGCGGATCCCGGCCGGCTCAAGCTCGGTGGCGAGACCCGGGTCATGACGTTCCTGTTCACCGATCTCGAGGGCTTCACGAGCCTCACCGAGACGCGGGGAGCGGAGGCCCTGGTCGCCCTCCTCAACGGCTATCTCGATGGGCTCTGCGGCGTCGCGATGGCCCATGGCGGCACCGTGGACAAGATCGTGGGCGATGCGGTCCACGTCATGTTCAACGCGCCCCTCGACCAGCCCGACCATGCCGGGCGGGCGGTGGCCTGCGCGCTGGCCATGGATGCCTTCGCCACCGCCTTCTCGGCGGCGCAGCGCGAAGCCGGCGTGCCCTTCGGCAAGACCCGCATCGGCGTCAATACCGGCCCGGCGGTGGTGGGCAATTTCGGCGGCGCCCGGCGCTTCGACTACACGGCGCATGGCGACGCCATCAACACCGCCGCCCGGCTCGAGGCCGCCAACAAGGCGCTCGGCACCCGCATCTGCATCGCCGGCAGCACGGTGGCCGGCTGCCCCGGCGGCAGCTTCCGGCCGATCGGCACGCTGATGCTGAGGGGCAAGGCCCAGGGCGTGCCTGTGTTCGAGCCCGCCGCCTCCGATGCCGATCCCGCCGCGTTCGAGCTGCGCTACGCGGAGGCCTTCGCGCGCCTCGCCACGGGCGAGGAGGAGGGCGCGCAGGCGATGTTGGCCCTCCACGCCGAGCGTCCCGACGACGCCGTCCTGGCGCTCCATGCCCGCCGCATCGGGGCCGGCGAGCGCTCGCTGCGCATCGCCGCCTGACGTCCGGGGCGCACGGTCAGCGGCGCTCCGGCAGCGCTCCGGCGATGACCGGATGGCCGGCGCGGTAGCGAAGCCCGAACACCGCCACGGCGATGAAGAAGGACAGGCCGTTGGTGGGCACGTAGAGGTTGGTCTCGAACACCGTCAGCAGCAGCACGAACAGCCAGATCCGCAGGAACAGCAGCGCGAGCGGATCGATCTCCCGTCCCCCGGCATGGCTCTGGAGGTCGCGCAACGGCGCCAGGACGTACCACCATAGGGTCAGGGCGAGACCCGGCAGGCCGATGTCGAGGGCGACGCTGAGATAGCCGTTATGCGCGCTCTTGATCGCGTTGACCCAGCTCGTGCCCTCGCCGCCGCCCCCGTAGAACACGCTCTCCCAGAAGGCGCCGTAGCCGTATCCGATGAGGGGGCGCTTGGCGATGTTGTCGAGGGCGAACTGCCAGATCTCCGTGCGCCCGGTGAAGCTCGCGTCGTTCAGGACGGTCGCGACGATCGTCTCGACGAAGGGGACCAGCAGGGTGCCCACCGTCGAGGCGAGCAGGAGCGCCAGGGGGGCGATGACGAGCGCCGCGCGCCACCACGTCGCCGCCGAGAGGGTGCAGAGCCACGACAGCACCAGCACCGCCGGCATCAGCATCGTCGACGACTTGGCGAAGGTGAAGGCGAGGAACACAGCCGAGGCGAGCGCCAGGGTCGTGCCGAGGACCGGATAGCCGACGCGCCGGCAGAACAGGCCGAGGAACACGAAGGTCGCCATGATCGATCCGGCGCCGTTCTTGTGGTCGTAGAGCCCGCGCCAGTTCCCCGCGTGCTCGGGCTCGCTCACGTCGAGGGCGGTGTGCATCGACAGGTCGGGAGCCAGCACGAGACCGAGATAGGAGACCGCCACGATGGCGAGGGCCGTGCCCCCCACCGTCAGGGCGAACTGGCGCAGGTTGCGCGCAAGGACCAGCATCGCGGCCGCCGCCGCCATCATGATGAGGAGAGAGACGAGGCGCCGCCCCGAGGTCGCCGGCTCAACGGAGGTGGCGGTCGTGAGGCAGAACCAGGCCAGTGTCGCCAAGGCCGGCAGGGTCGCGAGGGGCCGCAGGGTCCCGAGGCCGCGATACAGCAGCAGCACGCCCGTTGCCGCGCCGATCGTGAGGAAGAGGATCTGGTTGAGGAGGTTTCCGCCGGCCCCCGATTCGATGAGGTAGGTTCCGGTGCGGTCCTGGAACGGGCTCGGGCCGACCAGGATGACGAGCAGGATGAGGACCATCGCCCCGACCCGCAGGACGTCGGGAATGTCGCCGGCCATCGTCGCCGCCGTGCCCGGTTCCGTCGCGATTCCCGTCGTCATGTTCGCGATCCCTGGTCGGGACGAGCCCGATGCGGTTTTCGACACAGGACGGCCTGCATCCGTCCCGGTCCGGCACTCATGCGTTTCGAATGCCAGGCCGGAGCCCGTGCCAAAGCCTCGCTCGCGGATTCCATGCCACGCCGGTCAGGCGTCACAGACTCAGGAAGGCGGTGACGAGCCCGAGATCGGTCAGGCCGTGGAGCAGCTGATCGAAGCCCATCAACCACCAGAATTGCGGCTGCGCCGGGACGAAGCCCGTACGCCGGCCGATGATCGCCTTGCCCCGATCCACCGTGAAATGGATCGCGAAATCGACGAGGCACAGCCACCACAGGCGCGGCGCGACTACGAGGGCGACCGCCAGGGTGAGCGCGGCGTGGCTGCCGGCATGGGCGGAAAGCGGCCACACCCAGTTCCGCTCGCCCTCCTTGCCGCGGGCCATCCAGTTGGTCTGGAACAGGAAATCGGCGAGGTAGTGCTTGGTCGCCATGACGGCGGCGAGCGCCGTCACCGTCCAGACGGGGACCGGAATCATGATCGCAGTGTCTCCTCGCCCGCCGGATCGAAAGGAGCCTCTAACAGGAGGATCGGGGATCTGGCCAACATCCTGGTCAACGTCCCTGCGGCATCGGCTCGGCGAAAGCCGACGATCCGCGCGAATTAAGGATGACAACATTCTACGCGGTCACCGCCCTCGCACCGAGATGGGGGCCGGCGCTAGATCGAGCCTGATGAACCAACGGTCGTTGACGTCGACTCTTTAGACCCGTCACGGCCGGAGGCCGCTGGCATGAGACGGAGCGGCGACGATGGGTGCCCTGAGATCGAGCCTGAAGGCCATGACGGCCGCGGTGTCGCGCCATCCGGCCACGGCGCGGGCCTTCGAGAGGCTGTCGACCTCGCTCTTCTACAACCACGTGGCCTTCGTGAAGGGCCGCCATGTCGCGGCGATCTACGAGGCCGCCGGCGGGGTCGTGCAGGACGGCCCGTTCGGGGGGCTGAGGCTCGGCCGCACCATCCATTGGGGCCACGACATGATCGCGATGCTGCTCGGCCAGTACGAGCAGGAGGTGGCCGCCGCCCTGTTCGCGCGTGACCTCGAGACCTATTCGGTCTTCGTGGATATCGGGGCCGCCAACGGCTACTTCGCCGTCGGCATGGCGCTGAAGGCGGGGCTGCCGGTGGTGGCGTTCGAGATCGACCCGGCCTCCCGGAGCGTCATCCGGGCGAACGCCGCCCTGAACGGGATCGACCTCGACCTGAGAGAGGAGGCGACGCCCGCCGCCCTCGAGGCCGTGCTCGGCCGGGTCGAGGGGAGGGCCAAGGGGAGAGCTCTGATCCTCGTGGACATCGAGGGGGCGGAGCTCGCCGTGCTCGATCCCGCCGCGGCCCCGAACCTCGCGGCGGCCGACCTCGTCGTCGAGAACCATGTCGTCGAGGGACGCGCCAGCGTCGCCATCCTGGCCGAGAGGCTGGCGGCGACCCACGATGCCGTCCCGTTGCCTCGGGAGGGGCGCAACCCGTTCCGCTCCGCTCACCTGCGCGCCATCCCCGACAACGAGGCCTGGGCCTGCCTCACCGAGCAGCGCGGCGCGGAATCGGGCTGGGTGCTGTTTACCGCAAGGGCGACCCGGTGATCGCCGCGACGATGCGCTCGCGCTCGTGCCGGCTGGCCGACATCCTTTCGCGCGCAGCGGCGAGCACGGTCGGTGCCGCTTTGTCCGGCGTGCCGGAATCGAAGGGCGGGGCGGGCGCGTATTCGAGGGCGAGCTGAACCCGCTCCGCCTCCTCCCGGCCGAACAGCTCCGCCGCCAGGGTCAGGGCGAAGTCGATCCCCGCCGTGACGCCGCCGCCGGTGACGAGGTTGCCGTCCCGCACAACCCGCTCCGAGACCGGAATCGCGCCGAAGGCCGCGAGCAGGTCGAGGGCGGCCCAGTGGGTGGTGGCCCGTCGCCCTTCGAGGAGCCCCGCCGCGCCGAGCACCAGCGCGCCCGTGCAGACCGAGGTGACGTAGCGCGCTCGGGCCGCCTGGCCGCGCACGAAGGCGAGGATCGCCTCGTCCCGCATCAGCGCGTTCACGCCGACCCCGCCGGGGATGCAGATCACATTGAGGGCCGGGCACTCGGCGATCGTCGTCGTGGGCACCAGCACGAGGCCGGTGGCGCTGCGCACCGGCTCGCGGCTGGCGGCGACGACGTGGACCTCGACCCCGGGCAGGGAGGCGAAGACCTCGTAGGGGGCGGTGAGGTCGAGCTGCTGAACGCCCGGGAAGGCGAGGAGTCCGATCTGGAGGGTCATGGCGGGATTCCGAATGGAAGGCGGCCGATCTTAAGTGGCCGATGCCCCGCTGGCACGTGCGTCATGTCGGTTGCCATCCCGTCGCGGAATTTGACTTTCCCCCCACCATCCCCGACACGAACGCCCTTCGGCGGCGCCATGACCATGTGGGTAGGACCATCGGGCCGGCCGCCGGTCCGGAGCCGCGCCATCTTCGCCGTCACGGCCGCCTCATGAATCGCCTGCCATGATCAGCCTCACGGCCGGCCGGACCCGGCACCGGGGCGATGCCCCAGGCGTCCTCGACGCCGTCTTCGGCTTTGGTGCCCGCAGCCACGCCCATGCCTGCGCGATCCTCCTCGCGCTCTGCCTCGCCTGCTTCCTGCCCGGTCTTGCCTCGCTCCAGCCGATGGACCGCGACGAGCCGCGCTTTGCCCAGGCGACGAAGCAGATGCTGGAGACCGGCGACCTCGTCGACATCCGCTTCCAGGCCGAGGCCCGCCACAAGAAGCCGGTGGGGATCTACTGGATGCAGGCCGCCGCTGTCGCGGCCGGCGAAGCGCTCGGCGTGACCGGTGCCCGCACCACCATCGCCCTCTACCGCATCCCCTCGCTGCTCGGCGCGGTGGCGGCGAGTCTGCTGGCCTACTGGGCCGCCCTGGTCTTCGCGACCCGGCGCGGGGCAGTCATGGCCGCCGCCCTGTTCTCCGCCTGCCTGATGCTCTCGGCCGAGGCGCATCTCGCCAAGACCGACGCCGTTCTGGCCGCCTGCAGCGTCGCCGCCATGGGCGGGCTCGCCAGGGCCTGGATCTGGCGGGGCCGGCGCGACCTCAGCGGGCCAAGCGTGCTCCTGTTCTGGATCGCCATGGCGCTGGGCATCCTGGTGAAGGGGCCGATGGTGCCGCTCTTCGTCGGCCTGCCCGCCCTCCTCCTGTCCCTGAGCGTCCGCTCGGGCGCCTGGCTGCTCGCTTTGCGGCCGGCCTTCGGGCTCGGGCTGACCCTGCTCATCGTGGCGCCCTGGTTCCTCGCCATCGCGGGCAAGAGCGGCGGTGCCTTCTTCGGCACCTCGGTGGGCGGGGACATGCTCGCCAAGGTCGGGGGCGCCGCCGAGAAGCACGGGGCGCCCCCGGGCACCTATCTCGTCGTGTTCTTCGCGACCTTCTGGCCTGGCGCGGCCTTCGCGGCTCTGGGCCTTCCGCTGGCCTGGGCGAACCGGCGCAAGGATGCCGCGGCCTTCCTGTTCGCCTGGATCGTCCCCGCCTGGCTCCTGTTCGAGGCGGTTCCGACCAAGCTCCCGCATTACGTGCTGCCCCTGATGCCGGCGGTCGCGATCCTCGCCGTGATGGCGCTGGTGCCGGGCAGCGCCCTCGATCCGTGGCGGGAGGGATCGCTGCCGGGCCGGATCCGCCACGGGCTCGCCGCAGCCCTCGTCGTGCTCATCCCCGCCGGCCTCGCCCTCGGGCTCGCCGGGGCGGCCTGGCATTTCGACCGGGTGATCCCCTGGGCTGGCCTGCCGCTGCTCGCCGCCGCCTGCCTCGCGGCGTTCCTCTCCGCCCTGGCCCTGATGCGCGGGCTCCATGAGCGGGCGCTCGCCTTGGGCGTCCTCGCCTCCGTGCTGCTCCTGCCCGGCGTGTTCGGCCTGAGCCAGCCGGCGCTCGCCGCCCTGAAGGTCTCGCCCCGGCTCGCCGCCATCCGCGATGGGTTGCCCTGCCGGCCCGCCGTCGCCAGCCTCGGCTACCGCGAGCCGAGCCTCGTCTTTCTCATCGGCACGGACCTGACCATGCTCAACACCGGCGCCGAGGCGCGCGACTTCCTCAAGGCCGGCG
>NZ_CAXUJR010000017.1:0-1716 GCF_964251405.1 uncultured Methylobacterium sp. | reverse complement strand
GGTCGGGTCTCGGGGTTCAACCTCAACAGCGGCCGCCGGATCGACCTCTCGGCCCATGCGGTGACGCCGTGAGCGCCACACCCCGCGATCTGCGCCTCTCCGTGGTGGTGCCGGTGCGCAACGAGGCCGGCAACATCGCCGCGCTCGTCGCGGAGATCGGCGCGGCCTGCTCGGACCTTGCGCCCTTCGAGGTGATCTATGTGGACGACGGCTCGGGCGACGGCACGGCCGCGGCCCTGGCTGCCGCGCAAGCGGGCCGGCCATGGCTGCGGGTGCTGCATCACGCGCGCGTCGGCGGCCAGTCGGCGGCGGTCCGCAGCGGCGTGACCGCGGCGAGGAGCGCGATCATCGCCACCCTCGACGGCGACGGCCAGAACGACCCGGCCTTCATCCCGGCCCTGTTCGCCGCCCTCGTGGAGGGAGGGCCGGGAGCCGGCCTCGCCCAAGGACAGCGCGTCGGCCGCAAGGATGGATGGCTGAAAAGCCTGCAATCGCGCATCGCCAACGGCGTGCGCGGCCGCATCCTCAAGGACGCCACACGCGACACTGGCTGCGGCCTCAAGGTGTTTCGCCGCGACGTGTATCTCGTGCTGCCGTATTTCGACGCTCTCCACCGCTTCATGCCTGCCCTCGTCGTCCGTGAGGGTCTTTCCGTGGTGCTGCGCGACGTGGTCGACCGGCCGCGCTTCACCGGGCGCTCGAATTACGGCCTGTTCGACCGGCTCTGGGTCGGCCTCCTCGATCTTGCCGGAGTCTGGTGGCTGATCCGGCGCAGGCGCCCAGCCCCCGCGGTGGCCGAAACCTCGCCGACGGTATCCCCGCCATGCTGATGCAGCTTTCCGAGGACCTGCAGGGCTACGTCTACGACGTGTTCGTGACCCGCTTCGACCTGTGGCTGGTCTTCGGGCTCGCCGCACAGCTCGTGTTCGGCTCGCGCTTCGTGCTGCAATGGATCGCCAGCGAGCGGGCGGGCAAGAGCGTGATGCCGATGTCGTTCTGGTTCCTGTCCATCGCCGGCGGGCTGATGACCCTGGTCTACGGGCTCGTCCGGCGGGAACCGGTGATCATCTTCGGGCAGGGGCTCTCGACCCTGATCTATCTACGCAACGTCGTGCTGATCCTGCGCGAGCGTAAGTGCCGGACATCCCCCGAGCCATGACGCCGCTGCCGCCCTTCCACGACGACCTCGACGCCAGCCTGGCCGAACTCTGGCGGCTCCTGGGCGAGGGGGCACGACGCGCAGGCAGCGGCTTCCACACCCCGGCGCTCGCCACGGTGGATGCGCAGGGCCGGCCGCAGCTGCGCACCGTGGTGCTGCGCGCGGCCGATCCCGGGACGGGCGTTCTGCGCTTCCACTGCGACCAGCGCTCGCGCAAGGCGGCCGACATCGCACGCAACGGCTTTGCCGCGCTCCACGCCTATGATGCGCAGGCGAAGATCCAGATCCGCGTCTCCGGCCCGGCCAGCCTGCATATCGGCGATGATCCAGCCCATGAGGCCTGGGCCGGGTCCATGGCGATGAGCCGGGTCTGCTACGGCACGATGCCGGCCCCGGGGGCGGCCATCGCGTCGGGCGACGCCTACGCGCAGCCCGACGAGGAGGAAGCGGTGACCCTGGGCCGCCCGAACTTCTGCGCCGTTCTGGTGCGGGCGGACACCCTCGAATTCCTCTACCTCGATCGCCGCGGGCACCGTCGGGCGAGGTGGCGGCGCGAT
>NZ_CAXUJR010000016.1:31535-51510 GCF_964251405.1 uncultured Methylobacterium sp. | reverse complement strand
ATCTCGCCGAGGCCCGAGCGCGGACCGGAGCCCATCAGGCGGATGTCGTTGGCGATCTTGAAGAGACCGCTCGCTAGGGCCGTGAGCGCGCCTTGCGTGAACACCATGGCGTCGTGGGTCGCCAGTGCTTCGAACTTGTTGTCGGCGCTGGTGAAGGGCAGGCCGGTCAGCTCGGCGACCTTGGCGGCGAACTGTTCGGCGAACTCGGGATGCGCGTTCAAGCCCGTCCCGACCGCGGTGCCGCCCTGCGCCAGCGCGAGCAGGCCCGGCATGGTCGCGGCGATGCGCGAGCCGCCCAGCGCCACCTGCGCGGCGTAGCCCGAGAATTCCTGGCCCAGCGTCACCGGGGTCGCGTCCTGCAGATGCGTGCGGCCGATCTTGACGATGTCGGAGAATGCCTTGGCCTTGGCGTCGAGCGCGCCGTGGAGATGGGTCAGCGCCGGCATCAGCCTGTTCTGGATCTCGCGGGCGGCGGCGATGTGCATCGCCGTCGGGAAGGTGTCGTTCGAGGACTGGCCGCGGTTGACGTGATCGTTGGGATGGACCGGCGACTTGCCGCCGCGCTTGCCGCCAAGCCGCTCGTTGGCGAGGCTCGCGATCACCTCGTTGGCGTTCATGTTGGACTGCGTGCCGGAGCCCGTCTGCCAGACGACGAGCGGGAACTCGTCCTCGTAGCGACCCTCCACGACCTCGGCCGCCGATGCGGCGATGGCCTCGGCCACCGCCGGGTCGAGCCCTCCGAGGTCCCGGTTCACCAGGGCGGCGGCCTGCTTGACGAGTCCGAGCGCGTGAACGAGGGGCGCCGGCATGCGCTCGGTGCCGATCTTGAAGTTCTGGATCGAGCGCTGGGTCTGGGCGCCCCAGTAGCGATGCGCCGGGACCTCGATCGGCCCGAAGGTGTCCGATTCGGTGCGGGTGGCGAGGTTTTCCTGCGGCGACATCGTGGCCTCTTAGGTCGGGGATCGTGCGACCCTACTTACCGGGTGCCGGCGTTCAGCGCGATGCCACTCTGGCATCGCGCTGCAACAACGGCACGGTTCCGTTTCGGTCCCGAAACCCATCTCCGTTCGAGGATGTCGTCGATGGTGTCAGGCACGAGCCTCAGCGCGGATCCGGTCGTCCGGTTCCGCCCGACGGTGCCGCGCCCCTTGCGCGAGCAACCGGGCCTGTTCGCGTTCCTCAAGGCGGTGCGGTCCAACCCCATCACCACTTGGCTGGAGGACCATTTCATCCAGCCCGTGGTGGCGGGAGAGGGGGCGCTCGGCCGGGTCACGGTGGTGAGCGATCCCGCGTTGATCCGCTACCTCTACGTCGACAACGCCGCGAACTATCGCAAGGACGACCTCCAGCGTCGGGTGCTGGCACCGGGCCTCGGCAACGGCCTTCTCACCGCGGAGGGCGAGGAATGGCGCCTGCAGCGGCGCACCCTGGCGCCGATCTTCTCTCCGCGCCACGTCCTCGGATTCGCCGAGGCCATGAACGCGGCCGGCGCCAAGATCGCGCGCCGCCTGTCCCGCCGCGACGGAACCACCGTCGACGTCGCCCTGGAGATGACGCGCGTCACCCTGGACGTGCTCGAGCGGACGATCTTCACGAGCGGATTGTCGAGCGAGCCCGACGCCCTCGGGCGGGCGATCACCCGTTTCCTCGAATCAATCGGGCCGATCGACCCCCTCGACGTGTTCGGCCTGCCGGGATTCCTGCCGCGCATCGGCCGCATCCGGGCACGCCCGGCGATCCGCTTCTTCGAGGAGGTGGTGGACGAGTTGATCGCCCGGCGGCGCGCGCTCATCGCCGCCGGCGACGCTCCGGCCGATCTCCTCACCCTCCTGCTCGAAGCGCAGGACCCCGAGACCGGCAAGGGCCTCACCGACCTCGAAGTGAAGGCCAACATCGTCACCTTCCTGGCGGCCGGTCACGAGACCACCGCCAACGCCCTGACCTGGGCGCTCTATTGCCTGTCACAGGACGCCTCCACGGTGAGGCGTCTGGAGGAGGAGGTCGACGCCGCGGCGGACGAGGGCGGTCACTTCGACGTCCAGCGCCTGCCCTTCGCCAAGGCGGTGATGGAGGAGACGATGCGGCTGTTCCCGCCCGTCCCCTTCATGAGCCGGCAGGCCATCGCGGAGGACCGGATCGGCCGCATCAAGATCCCGCGCAACTCGCTGGTGATGGTGGCGCCCTACGTCCTCCATCGCCACCGGACGCTCTGGGACGATCCCGAGGCGTTCGTGCCCGACCGGTTCCTGGGGGAGAACCGCAACGCAATCCCGCGCTTCGCCTACCTCCCCTTCGGCGCCGGGCCGCGGGTCTGCATCGGCCAGAGCTTCTCGCTGCAGGAGGCGGCCCTGGTGCTCGCCCATCTCGTGCGGGCGGTGCGGTTCACCCTGCCGGAGGGTCATGCGCCCGTGGTGCCGCTGCAACGGGTGACGTTGCGGCCGGAGAACGGCCTGCGGATGGGGGTGACGCGGCGGGCCTGAACCGGCCGCCGCTCAGCTCTTCTTGCGGAAAGCGTCGAGGCTGACGACCTCTGCGCTGCTCTCCGGCGGCGCGGAGCCCTCGGAGTCGGTGTCCGGCTTCTTCCCCACAGGACGGGCAGACTTCGAGGCCTCGGCATTCTGCGCGGCGGGAAGGAGCTTCGGCACGGTGGTTCCGATCGCCGGAAGGCTCTGACCGGCGGCGTTGCCCTGCCCCACGTTGCCTTGCCCAACGACCTTGGGCTTCATCTCGGTCGGTTCCGACGCGGCACCGCGCGGCGCGCCCATCCCGGCCGACGACGGCTGGTTCTCGGCCTCCCCGCTCTCCTCCGACCCGTCGTTCAGGTCGAACTTCAGTCCAAACTGAACTGAGGGGTCGAAGAATCCCGTGAGGGCATCGAAGGGAACGAGCAGCCGCTCGGGTACCCCGGAGAACGACAGCCCGACCTCGAAGGTGTGCTCGGTGACGCCGAGGTCCCAGAACTGGTGCTGGAGGACGATGGTCATGTCCTGCGGATACTTCTCCCGCAGGCGCTGAGAGATCCGCACGCCCGGCGCTTCGGTCCGGAACGAGACGTAGAAGTGATGCTCGCCGGACAATCCCTCGCGGGCGGCGTCGGTGAGGACCTTCCGCACGACCCCGCGCAGCGCATCCTGCACCAGAAGATCGTAACGGATGAGATCGTCTGCCATCGTCGGTCGCCCTGCCCGGTGCCTTCCGGTCGTTCCGCGCGTTCGGGCGCACCGGGTATTCGAAACTCGAGTGAAGGCTTCTGTTGCCAGGTGCCTCCGAACCCCGCCTATCCGATGCTAACCGGTAGGACTTTGGTTTGGTATTGGGGACCGCTTACGCAGCCACCGCCACCGGAGCAAAGTTGTCATTGGCAACTATTGCAGAGGCCCGATAACGGCGGAACCATGCCGAGCGAAAGCTCAACCTTTACGCCCTCATCGATCCTATTTCGCCCCCGCCGAAACCCAAGGACACGGCCCTTGTGCGGACGTTGCGTCCAAAGGCCCTGGGTCTTGGTGGAGGCGCCGGGTACCGCCCCCGGGTCCGATAGGTTTATTTCGAAGACCGTTTATCGCCATAGCCTGCCTTGCGACCGGCAAATGGAATATAGAGGGAGTCCGGCCGGTTTTGAAGCCCGATCGTTGGACGATCACGCCTGATGCCGCGGCTGTTGCCGGAAACGCGCAACCGCGCGCTCTCGCTGTGCCGGACCTCGCCACGCCGGACGCGGTGATCGCCGCCGCTTCGCCTGAGCGTGCGCCATCCTTCGGCGTTCGACTCCTCGGTCTCGGCGCCATCACGCTCCTGGCGCTTCTCTACCTCGCCGTGGCCAGCGTCCTCGCCCTCATCCTCGTGCGGGTCGGCGGCGACCTCATCGACGGAATCGATCCGTTCCTCGCCCAGAACCAGCGACCCCGCCTGTTCCCGCGGCAATTGGCCTTGCGCGAGCTCGCCGTCGACATCCTGCGACAGGTGCTGCTGGCCGCCCTGGTGGTCGGGACGGTCCTGTGGCGGGATCGCGGTGGGTGGCGCCGCACCCTCGGCTTCGCGCGCGGCACGACGGCCCCCGGGTTGCCGGCCGGACGCCTGCTCATGATCCTGCTGGCCTGGCCGTTCCTGCACATCCTCTGGGTCACCGCGACGGCAGAACTCTTCGCCGCACCCTTCGCCCGTCACGTGACCCTGGCGCGCGGCATGCCCCCCTCCGCGGTCGCGGCCTGGCTCCTCTACGTCACGCTCCTGGCGCCGGTCGCCGAGGAGATCCTCATGCGCGGCGAGATCTTCGCCAAGGCGCGGCGGTTCCTGGGTCCGGCCGGCGCGATCGTGGCCACGGCGCTGCTGTTCGCCTTCGCCCACGTCTCCCAGGCGGGGATCGCGCGTCCGGTCTCGCTGCTGCCGCTGGCCCTGATGCTCGGATGGCTGCGCTGGCGGACGGACCGGCTCTGGCCGTGCATCGTCCTCCACGGCTGGAGCAACCTCGCCATCCTGGTCTACGTACTGTGGCCGTCCCCGACGTGACGATGGCCTTGCGAGGCCGTTCGCGCTATCGGCACCGCCCGGAGCGGGGTTCACGATGATCGCCTATCACGAGCTGCTGTCGCGGATCCTCGATCACGGGGTGCGCAAGGACGACCGGACCGGCACCGGCACGCTCTCGGTGTTCGGGCACCAGATGCGGTTCGATCTGACGCAAGGTTTTCCCCTCGTCACCACGAAGCAGCTGCACCTGCGCTCGATCATCCACGAATTGCTGTGGTTCCTCTCGGGCAACACCAATGTCCGCGCGCTCCAGGCCGAGGGCGTCACGATCTGGGACGAGTGGGCCGACGAGGCCGGAGAACTCGGGCCGGTCTACGGCCGGCAATGGCGGTCCTGGGCGGCTCCCGACGGCGGCTCCATCGACCAGATTGCCTGGGTGCTCGACGAGATCCGGCGCAACCCGGATTCCCGGCGCCTCGTCGTCTCCGCCTGGAACCCGGCCGATCTCGACCGGATGGCGCTGGCACCCTGCCACTGCCTGTTCCAGTTCTACGTCGCCGACGGACGCTTGTCCTGCCAGCTCTATCAGCGTTCGGCCGACGTCTTCCTCGGCGTTCCCTTCAACATCGCCTCCTACGCTCTCCTCACCGCGATGATCGCGCAGGTCGTCGGACTGGAGCCCGGAGACTTCGTCCACACGTTGGGCGATGCCCACCTCTACCTCAACCACCTCGATCAGGCCCGTCTTCAGCTCTCGCGCGAGCCGCGCGCCCTGCCTCGCCTCGCCCTGAACCCGGAGGTTCGCGACCTCTTCGCCTTCCGCTTCGACGACATCGCGATCCGCGATTACGCGCCGCACCCGGCGATCCGCGCGCCGATCGCGATCTAACGGGAGTCCAAATGCAGCCTCCATCCTCTCCGCGCATCGTCGTGATCGCCGCGGTGGCACGCAACGGCGTCATCGGGCGCAACAACCAGTTGATCTGGCGACTGCGCAGCGACCTCCAGCGGTTCAAGGCCCTGACCATGGGCAAGCCGCTGCTGATGGGTCGCAAGACCTTCGACTCCATCGGCCGTCCCCTGCCGGGCCGGCGCACCCTCGTCCTGACGCGCGACCGCGCGTTCTCCATCGAAGGCGTGACCGCGGTCCATGATTGGGCGGAGGCCGTGGCGGCGGCGGGCACGCACGACCTCATGGTCGCGGGCGGGGCGGAGATCTACGCCCTCGCCTTGCCCAGGGCCGACATGATCCACCTGACCGAGGTCGAGGCGAGCCCAGACGGCGACACGTTGTTTCCGCCCTTCGAGCGGCGCGATTTCCGCGAGATCGGGCGCGAACCGCACCCTGCGGGCGAGCACGACGCGCATCCCTTCAGCTTCGTCGACCTGATCCGCGAGCGCTGATGCGTTCACCTTGACCCGCGACCCATTGTGCAGAACCGCATGGTCAAGGTTGCCTTTGCCCGCGGGCGTGCCCACTTCCGAGCCTTGACAGGACTGAGCGGCGGCACGCAGGTGCTGAGCGTCGGGTATCCCGACCGGTGGGTCGTCCGTACCGAGATGATCCCGTCGATACACGACGCTGCTTGAGTAGGAGAGATCGGCCAGCATGCCTTGGAGCAATCAGAGCGGCGGCAGCGGCGGCAACGGGGGAGGGCCCTGGGGGCGCGGTGGCGGCGGCAATGGCGGCGGCCCCTGGGGCAGCGGCGGTGGCGGTGGCGGCAAGACGCCGCCGGATCTCGAGGATCTTCTGCGACGGGGCCAGGATCGCCTGCGCGGCGTCATGCCCGGCGGAAGCATGGGCGGTGGACGCGGCGTTCTCGTCGCGGCCGGTCTCGCCCTCGGCGCCTGGCTGCTCACCGGCTTCTACAAGGTCGAGCCGCAGCAGGTCGGCATCGAGACGATCTTCGGCCGCTACACGAGCACGACCAGCGACGGCCTGCACTACAACTTTCCCTATCCGATCGGCAGCGTCGAGAAGCCCAATGTCGGGCAGGTGAACAGCGTCGCCGTCGGCTATCGTCCGGGCGTCGGCGCGCAGAGCCGCGGCCGCGACGTCGGCGAAGAGAGCCTGATGCTCACCGGCGACGAGAACATCGTCGATCTCGACTTCGAGGTGCAGTGGCGCGTCAATCCGCTGAAGGCCTCCGATTACGTCTTCAACCTCGCCAACCCCGAGGGCACCATCAAGGCCATCGCCGAGAGCGCGATGCGCGAGGTGGTGGGCCGGCGCAACATCCAGCCGATCCTGACCAATGAGCAGTCGAGCGTGGCCCAGGAAGTCAAGGAGATCACCCAGAAGGCGCTCGACGAATACGGCGCCGGCGTGCGCATCGAGGTGGTCCAGCTCGTGAGCGTGAACCCGCCCCCGGAGGTCCGGCCCGCCTTCATCGACGTGAATGCCGCCCAGCAGGATGCCGAACGCGTCCAGAACGAAGCCGGCACCTATGCGAGCAGCGTGGTGCCCCAGGCCCGTGGCCGAGCCTCGCAGATCGTGCAGGCGGCGGAAGCCTATCGGACCCAGGCCACCGCCGAGGCGACCGGCCAGGCCGCGCGCTTCCAGCAGGTCTACGACTCCTACAGGATCGCCCCGGTCATCAGCCGTGAACGCATCTTCCTCGAGACGATGGAGCGCGTCCTGGGTTCGGTGAACAAGGTCATCATCGACCAGGGCGGCGGTGGTGTCGCCGGAACCACGGCGGCCGGTGTGCTGCCGGTCCTGCCCTTGACGGAATTCGGGCGCCAGAGCCCCGGCTCGACGGCAGGGGGAGTCGCACGATGAACGGCCAGGTCATCCGCACGGGCGCCGCGATCATCGCGGCCGCGATCGCCGTCGCCCTCTACGCCTCGGTCTTCACCGTCGGGCAGATGCAACAGGCGCTCGTCCTGCAGCTCGGCCGCGTGCGCGCCGTGCTCAACCAGACCGGCACCGACAAGCCCGGGCTGTATTTCAAAATCCCGTTCGTCGAGAACGTCGTCATCTTCGACAAGCGCGTCCTCGACCTGGACCTGCCGGTCCAGACCCTGCTGACGGCCGACCGGCAGAACCTCGAAGTGGACGCCTTCGCGCGCTACCGGATCCTCGATCCGCTGAAATTCTACCAGTCGGCCAACAATGTCTCCCGCGCCAACACGCTGCTGGCCAGCTTTACGAACTCGGCCCTGCGCAACGTGCTGGCCCGTTCGACCCGTGACGCCATCGTGCGGACCGGCCGTGCGAGCTTGATGAACGAGATCCAGGAAGACGTGAACCGTCAGGCCAAGGATCTCGGCGTCCAGATCGTCGACTTGCGCATGACACGGGTCGACCTTCCGCCGCAGAATTCCACCGCGGTCTACGAGCGCATGAAGACCGAGCGGAAGCGCGAGGCCGCCGATATCCGCGCCAACGGCGACCAGAAGGCCGCAACGATCAAGGCCAAGGCCGACCGCGACGTGACGGTGCTCCTGTCGGAAGCCAACCAGACGTCCGAGACCCTTCGGGGCCAGGGAGACGCCGACAAGAACCGCATTCTTGCCGAGGCCTACGGAAAGGACGCGGACTTCTTCAGCTTCTACCGGTCGATGCAGGCCTACGAGGCCGGCCTGAAGGGCTCGGATACCCGGCTCGTGATCAGCCCGAATTCGGACTTCTTCCGCTACTTCAGCGATCCGCAGGGACGTGCTCCCGGCACCGCTCCGCGGGCGAGCCGCGATCCCGGCTCCACCGGGTCGACCGCACCCGCGCGCTGAGGCCAGCATCCGGGGTGGCGCCGCCTGGACGGCGCCATCTCGGACGGACGGGCCTGTGGCCGCGGCGGAACGCGGCAGGGCGCCGGTTCCCCTTGATCGCGGCTCGGGCAGGACGATCTATAGGCATCGTTTCAATCGAGAGGTCGATCATGGTTTCCGTCGCGAGCGCCGCGAAGGCACCCCCTGCCCACGGTTTCCGCCTACGGACCCGCGCGGCCCTGGCCGGACTCGCCTTCGGATCCTCCGTCGCCTTCGCGGCGTTGCCGGTGCCCGCCTTCGCGAAGGGTCCGGAATCGCTGGCGGATCTTGCCGATCAGGTGACCGACGCGGTCGTGAACATCTCGGCCTCCACGACGGTGGAGTCACGGCCTCCGACGAGCCGCACCCTGCCGCAACTTCCGCCCGGCACGCCGTTCGAGGATCTGTTCGAGGATTTCTTCAACAAGCGCGGTCAACGGGGCGGTGGCGGCGGTGAGCGCAGCGAGGGCGAGAGCCCCCGTCAGCAGCGCAAGTCGAACTCCCTGGGCTCCGGCTTCATCATCGACGCTTCGGGCATCGTCGTGACCAACAACCACGTCATCGGCGACGCCAACGACATCCAGGTCATCCTGCATAACGGCACCAAGCTGAAGGCCGAGATCATCGGCAAGGATCCGAAGCTCGATCTCGCCGTGCTCCGAGTGAAGCCCGAGGCCGACAAGCCGCTCCGGGCCGTGCCGCTCGGCGATTCGGACAAGATGCGTCCGGGCGACTGGGTGATCGCCATCGGCAACCCGTTCGGCCTCGGCGGATCGGTCTCGGCCGGCATCGTCTCGGCGCGCGGCCGCAACATCGAGTCCGGCCCCTACGACAACTATCTCCAGACGGATGCGGCCATCAACAAGGGCAATTCCGGCGGACCGTTGTTCAACATGAACGGCGAGGTCATCGGCATTAACACCGCCATCCTGTCGCCCACCGGCGGCTCGGTCGGCATCGGCTTCGCGGTCCCGACCGGCACCGCCGGACCGGTGATCCAGCAATTGCGCGACTTCGGCGAGGTCCGGCGCGGCTGGCTCGGCGTTCGCATCCAGAACGTTGACGATGTCACCGCCGATGCGCTCGGCCTCAAGGGCGGCGCGAAGGGCGCGCTGATCGCCGGGATCGACGAGAAGGGCCCGGCCAAGTCCTCGGGTCTCGAGGTCGGCGACGTCATCACCCGCTTCAACGGGACCGTCGTGCAGTCCTCCGGCGACCTCCCCCGAATCGTCGCCGCGACGCCGGTGGGCAAGACGGTCGAGGTCATCGTGGTGCGGAAGGGTCAGGAGGCGACGAAATCCGTGACCCTCGGCCGTCTCGAGGACAACGAGAAGCCGCAGCTCGCCAATGTCCGCCAGCCGGAGGCGGAAAGTGTCACTCGCCAGGCGCTCGGCCTCAGCCTGTCGGGCATCACCGACGAGCTTCGCCGCCGCTACAGCATCAAGGACACCCTCAAGGGCGTCGTGGTGACCAAGGTCGACCCCAACTCCACGGCCTCGGACAAGCAGATCAAGCCGGGCGAGGTCATCGTCGAGGTCGGGCAGGAAGCGGTGAGCAACCCTGCCGACGTGACCAAGCGCGTCGATCAGATCAAGAAGGAAGGCCGCAAGTCGGTGCTGCTGCTGGTGGCGTCGGCGACCGGGGACGTGCGCTTCGTCGCAATCGGGCTGGAGTAGCGACCGACCTGCTCAGACGCTTCCGAAGTGACCGGAAGCCCTGATCAGTCGACGAACTCGCTCGCCGCATAGCCCTGCAGGTACAGGAGGGCGGTGAGGTCGCCGTGCTCGATCTGCACTCGCGCGGCGGCAGCGACCTTGGGCTTGGCGCGAAAGGCGACGCCGAGCCCCGCCTCTCCCAGCATGTCGAGGTCGTTGGCGCCGTCTCCGACGGCCAGCGTCTCGGCCGGATCGAGGCCTAAGCGCGAGCGCAGGGCGATCAGTGTCGCCCGCTTCGTCTCCTTGCCGACGATCGGTTCTTCGACGGTTCCGGTGAGACGCCCGTCGCGGACGCCCAGCGTGGTGGCATGCGCCTCGTCGAAACCGATCATCGCGGCGATCGGCCCGGTGAACAGCGTGAAGCCGCCCGAGACCAGGCACGTATGGGCGCCATGGGCCTTCAGGGTCTGAACCAGTATCCGGCCGCCGGGCGTCCGGGTGATCCGCTCGCGGATCAGCGCGTCGATCGTGTCCAGCGGAAGGTCGCGCAGCAGGGCCACCCGCTCGCGCAGGGCCGGCTCGAAGGCGATCTCGCCGCGCATCGCCCGCTCGGTGATGGCCGAGACGCGCGCGCGCAGGCCGATAGTGTCGGCGAGCTCGTCGATGCATTCCTGCTCGATCATGGTGGAATCCATGTCGGCAAGGAAGAGTCGCTTGCGGCGATGGCGCCCGCCCGGCAGCACCGCGACGTCGATGGGCTCGGCGGCGAAGGCGGCCCGCAGGCGTCGGGCCAGGGCCGGAGCCGCCGCGGCGTCACCGGGCACGAGGAGTTCCGCCGCGACCTCGCCGTGGAGGATACGCGGCTGATGATCGGTGGCGAGCACGGCGCGGGCTTCGGCCAGGACCGCATCCGTGATGGCGGGGCGGCGCTCGTTTGCTATCAGGGTCGCAACGAGGGTCATCCGGGAGCATCCCCATCTTGCCGCCGCCCGACGAAGAACGGCCCGCGCCGTCGCAGCCCGAAGGTCGACCGTCCGCGATCCTCATTGCAGGGCCGACCGCCTCGGGCAAGTCGGGCCTCGCCCTGGAACTGGCGCGCCGACTTGCGGGTGTCGTCGTCAATACCGATTCGATGCAGGTCTATGCCGACCTGCGGCGTCTGTCGGCCCGCCCGAGCGCCGAGGAGGAGGGCGCGGTTCCGCACCGGCTCTATGGGCATGTCGACGGAGCGGTGAATTATTCGGCCGGCCATTTCGCCCGTGAGGCGGGGACCCTCATCGCCGAACTCGCGACATCCGACACGATCCCGATCTTCGTGGGCGGCACCGGCTTGTATTTCCGGGCCCTGGAGGAGGGCTTGTCCGATCTTCCCGCCGTGCCGGACGCGGTTCGCGCCGAGATCCGCGACTGGGCGCAGAATCGGCCGACCGAGGCGCTGCATGCCGCACTCGCCGTCAAGGACCCGGTCGGCGCCGAAGCCTTGCGGCCGAGCGATCGTGCCCGCGTGATGCGCGCGCTCGAGGTCTTCGCCGCGACCGGCCGCCCGCTTGCCGCGTTCCTGGGCCTGCGCCGGCCCGGACCCCTCGCGGGCAAGCCGCTCGTCAAGCTCTTCCTGGCGCCTGACCGCGACGTGCTGCGGCAGCGCATCGATGCCCGCTTCATCGCCATGGTGGAAGAAGGCGCCCTCGACGAGGTCGCAAGGCTCGCCGAGCGCCGCCTCGATCCGCTGCTTCCGATCATGAGAGCGCACGGGGTGCCGGGACTGATCGCCCATCTGCACGGTGAGATCGGGCGAGACGAGGCGATCCGGCGCGGCCAGGCCGATACCCGCCGCTACGCCAAGCGTCAGTTCACGTGGTTCCGACACCAGATGGGGGCCGACTGGCGCTGGACCGACCCGGACGACGCCCTCGACCTCGCATGGTCGCTCCTCAGCGCTGCAGGCGCGCGATGAGGCTCGACGTATCCCAGCGGTGGCCGCCCATCGACTGGACGTCGGCGTAGAACTGGTCGACGAGGGCAGCGACGGGGAGTTGCGCGCCGTTGCGCCGGGCCTCGGCCAGGACGATGCCGAGGTCCTTGCGCATCCAGTCGACGGCAAAGCCGAAATCGAACTTGTCGGCGTTCATCGTCTTGCCGCGGTTCTCCATCTGCCAGGAGCCGGCCGCACCCTTCGAGATCACGTCGAGGACCCCTTCGACGTCGAGGTTCGCGTGCTTGGCGAAGTGGATCGCTTCGGCCAGCCCCTGGACGACGCCCGCGATGGCGATCTGGTTGACCATCTTGGTCAGCTGGCCTGAACCCACCGGCCCCATCAGCCGCGAGGCCTTGGCGAAGGAGAGGATCGCCGGCTCGGCCGCCGCGTAGGTCTCGGCCTCGCCGCCGCACATGACCGTGAGGGTACCGTTCTCGGCCCCGGCCTGGCCACCGGAGACCGGAGCATCGATGAAGCCGATGCCGGCCTTCGCCGCCACGGCCGACAGGGCGCGGGCGATCTCGGCGGAGGCCGTGGTGTGGTCGACGAAGATCGTCCCCGGCTGCATGCCGGCGAAGGCGCCATCCTCACCCTGGACCACGCCGCGCAGGTCGTCGTCGTTGCCGACGCAGGCGAAGACGATTTCGCAGCCCTCGGCGGCTTCGCGCGGCGTCTCCCTAAAGGTGCCGCCATGGCGGGCAACCCAGGCTTCGCCCTTGGCTCTGGTGCGGTTATAGACGGTGACGTCGTGACCCTTGGCGGCAAGGTGGCCGGCCATGGGGCCACCCATCACCCCGAGCCCCAGGAATGCGACCTTCGCCATGACCATCTTCACCCATTAGGAATACTGGACGCGGTCTAGGTTCGAAGTCGTGGAGCGTCAAACCCGGGGGAGATCGTTCAGCCGCCGGTCACGCTCATGTGGCGTGGGACCGCCGCGGGCCGCGCCCGCTCGATGACGAAGTCGTGGCCCTTGGGCTTCCTGGCGATGGCGTCGATGACCGCCTGCGTGACGAGGGCGTCGTCGGGGGAGGCCCGCAGGGCCGATCGCAGGTCGGCGGCGTCTTCTTGGCCGAGGCACATGTAAAGCTTGCCGGTGCAGGTGAGGCGCACCCGGTTGCAGCTCTCGCAGAAATTATGCGTCAGCGGCGTGATGAAGCCGAGGCGCCCGCCCGTCTCAGCGATGCGGACATAGCGTGCCGGGCCACCGGTGCGGTCCGGGAGCGGCACCATGGTGAAGCGGCTCTCCAGGCGTGCCCGCGCGACCGAGAGCGGCAGGAACTGGTCCGTGCGGTCACCCTCGATCTCGCCCAGGGGCATCACCTCGATCAGCGTCATGTCCATGCCGTCGCCATGCGCCCAGGCGATCATGTCGGCGAGCTCGTCCTCGTTGACGCCCTTGAGCGCCACGGCGTTGATCTTGACCTTGAGCCCAGCCTTGCGCGCCGTCTCGATCCCGTCGAGCACCACCTTGAGGTCGCCGCGCCGGGTCACCGCCCGGAACTTTGCGGGGTCGAGCGTATCGAGGGACACGTTGACGCGCTTCACACCCATGGCCGCGAGTTCACCGGCGAAGCGGCCGAGCTGCGTCCCGTTGGTGGTCAGCGTCAGCTCGTCGAGAGCGCCGCTGTCGAGGTGGCGGGAAAGGCGGCGGAACAGGTGCAGGATGTCGCGCCGCACCAGCGGCTCGCCGCCGGTGATCCGGAGCTTGCGCACGCCGCGCCCGACGAAGACGGCGCAGAGCCGGTCGAGTTCCTCCAGCGAGAGCAGGTCGCCCTTGGGCAGGAACGTCATGTCGTCGGACATGCAGTAGACGCAGCGCAGGTCGCATCGATCGGTCACCGAGATGCGCAGATACGTGATCGCCCGCTCGAACGGGTCGATCAGCGGGGCGGTCACACTGGGGACGGCGTAGGGAACGCCCATGCTGGACTCGGGACTCTTGCCGGAGGAAATTTCGGGGGCGTGGTCGCGTGACGAACCTAGCATGACCAGCCATATGAGGTCTCGCGCCCCTGTGGGCAAGCGCGCGCGCCGCGCGGCTGGGTTACGCGGGTCGAGGAGGTCGCCATGAGCCAACAGATCGTCGAGCGTCAGGATGTTCCGGCGAATTCCGAGCGCTGGCCGACCGAGATCCGCCTGTCGGGCGACAAGCGGACCCTCAACGTCGCCTTCGAGGATGGCGGCCGCTTCGCGCTCCCGGCCGAGTATCTCAGGGTGTCGAGCCCCTCGGCCGAAGTGCAGGGCCATTCCCCGTCCGAGCGCAAGGTGATCGGCGGCAAGATCGACGTGGCGATCCTGGCCGTGGAGCCGGTGGGCAACTACGCCGTGAAGCTCACCTTCGACGACATGCACGATACCGGCCTGTTCGGCTGGGCCTACCTCTACGACCTCGGGCGCGAATACCGGAAGCGCTGGCCGACCTATCTGGCGGAACTGGAGGAGCGGGGTTTGAGCCGGGAGCCGGCGAAGCGGTCGGCGGCGAAGCCTGTGGCAGCCAAGCCAGACGGGGAGGGGAGTTGCGGAAGCGGATGTGGGTGCCACTGAGTATAGAGCGCGACTTTGGTCATTCCGGGTCGCCGCAGGCGAGCCCGGAACCCAGAAACGCAGGTGGCGTCAACGTGACTGTAAGGTCCGCCTCATCGAAGAGCCTAATTCCGAGTGGCCGGATCTGTATGACACTTTCAACCGCTGATCCGCTAACGCAAAAAGGGCCGGCGTTCCCGCCGACCCCGTTTCACCATCACATAACATTTTCAGCGCTGGACGATGACCTTCGTACCGACCTTGGCGCGGGTATAGAGATCGGCCACGTCGTCGTTGGTCATGCGGATGCAGCCCGACGAGACGGCAGTGCCGATCGTCTCCGGCTCGTTGGAGCCGTGGATGCGGTAGATTGAGCCGCCGAGATACATGGCGCGTGCGCCGAGCGGATTCTCGATGCCGCCCTTCATGAAGCGCGGCAGGTCGGGGCGGCGGCGCAGCATCTCGGCCGGGGGACGCCAATCCGGCCATTCGCGCTTCATCGTCACCGTCTGCACGCCGCCCCAGGTGAAGCCGGGACGGCCGACGCCGACGCCGTAGCGCAGGGCCTGGCCGTTGCCCATCACGTAGTACAGGCGACGCTCGGCGGTGGAGACCACGATGGTGCCGGCGCCATACGGGCCGTTATACGCCACCGTCTCGCGCTGAATCGCCGACATCTGCGGTACGGCGGAGGCCAGCGGGTCGGACGGGCTGAGCGACACGCTCGCCGTCGGAACCGGCTCGTTCTGCGGACGCACCCGGACCATGAGGGCGTTGTCGAGGGGCTGGCGGGTGAGAGGGTCGATCTCATAGGCCGCAGCGGGCGCGGCCCATGCGCTCGTCATGCAGGCGAGCCCCGTCAGGGCGGTTGCGAAACGACGCATCAAGGCCTCTCGAAAACGGGCGATAATCTTTAGGGAAACTCGGTGGCGGCAGCGACGCAACATACCGCAACGAGCATCGCCAAGACGTAAACGCCCCCCGCCTAAAGCCAAGGTCAAATCGCGCTGCAGCAACACTCGCCCCACCGACGTGACTCTGTGGCAACAGTGTGGCGGCTTGGCTTTAGGAATCTAGCCGCAAGAGTCAGCTCGCGTCGAGGCCGAGATCGATGATCGGTGCGCTGTGGGTGATCCAGCCGCACGAGATGAGATCGACCCCGGAGGCCGCCACGGCGCCCACCGTCTCGCGGGTGATCCGGCCCGACGCCTCGGCGAGCGCCCGGCCCGCGATCATCGCAACGGCGCGCGCCAGTTGCTCGGGACTCATGTTGTCGAGGAGCACGGCATCAGCGCCGACCGACAGAGCCTGTTCGAGTTGGTCGAGGGTATCGACCTCGACTTCGATCTTCACGAGATGACCGGCCCGGGCCCTGGCACGGGTGATCGCCGGCACGATGCCGCCGGCCACGGCCACGTGGTTGTCCTTGATCAGCACGGCGTCGTCGAGGCCGAAGCGGTGGTTGGAGCCGCCGCCGGCGCGCACAGCATGCTTCTCCAGGGCGCGCAGGCCCGGCGTGGTCTTGCGGGTGCAGACGATGCTGGCCTTGCCGTGCGGGCGGGCAGCCTCGACGAGGCCGTGCGTGGCGGTGGCCACCCCCGACATCCGGCAGAGCAGGTTGAGGGCGACGCGCTCGGCGGTCAGGATGGCACGCGCCGGGCCGGATAGCCGCAGCACGACGTCGCCGGGGCCGACGAGGGCGCCGTCGCCGCGCTCGACCACGACCTCGACGGCGGGATCGATCAGCGCGAAGGCGATCGCGGCGGCGTCGACACCGGAGATCACGCCGTTCTGGCGGGCGGCGATGACGCCGTCGAGCCGGGCGCTCGCCGGCACGATGGCGTCGGTGGTGATGTCGCCGGCTCGGCCCAGGTCTTCGAGGAGCGCCGCGCGGACGATCGGCTCCACGAGGAGGCGGGGGAGGGGTGGGAGGTCGTCGCGCATCGGTTTGCCCCTCTTCTCAGGCGTCGACGGTCGCGGCTTCGGCGAGACTCTCTGCCGAGGCCCATACCTGCGCCAGCGTCGTCTCGGTGTGGCCGGGCGCAGTCTGCTCGGGGTGATCGCTGCGCCAATGGGCGCCGCGGCTCTCGGTCCGCGCCAGGGCCGAGGCCGCGACGATCAGCCCGGTGAGGGCCGAGTCGCAGCCGTACCGGGCAGCGGGCGCGAGGCGTCTCACCGCCTCGGTCAAGCCTTCCGCATCGCGCACGACCCCGACCCGGCTTTCCATGAGCGCGCGCAGGCCCGCGAGATCGGAGACGGGCCGCGCCTCCTCGCAGAGTAGCGGTGATGCGCTCCGGGGCGCTGCCGCCGCGATCGCCCCGGCGATCCGCGGAGCGAAGGCGAGGGCTTCCAGCAACGAATTGCTGGCGAGCCGGTTGGCGCCATGCAGGCCGGTCGAGGCGACTTCGCCACAGGCGTAGAGGCCCGGCACAGACGATGCCCCGGCGTCGTCCACTTTGACGCCGCCCATGTGGTAGTGCGCCGCCGGCCGCACCGGGATCGGCTGGCGCTGCGGGTCGATGCCGGCGGCGGCGCACAGGCCCGCCACGGTCGGAAACCGGCTCGCCATGCGCAGGCCGAGTGCGCCACGGCAATCGAGAAAGACCTCGGCACCGCGCCCTTGTGCCTGGAAGATGGCGCGAGCCACCACGTCGCGCGGGGCAAGGTCGCCGCCGCTGATGCCGGCCATGACCGGCGTTCCGTCCCCATCGACGAGCCGCGCGCCCTCGCCGCGAAGGGCCTCGGTGGCGAGCGGCATCGGGTCGGCGCCGGTGGCGATGGCGGTGGGGTGGAACTGCACGAACTCCATGTCGCGCATCACCGCACCCGCCCGTGCCGCCAAGGCGAGGCCGCGGCCGGTGGCACCACGCGGGTTGGTCGTCGAGGCATAGAGCGCGCCGACACCGCCGGTGGCCAGCACCACGGCACGGGCGGGCATCGGAAAGATCGCGCCGTCGTGCTCACAGACCACGCCGGCGACGCCGCCCTGTCCATCCCGGATCAGGTCGCGGACCGAGGCGACGACGATCTCGATCGAGGGCGTCGCCATCGCGGCCCGCACCAGCGTCTCGAGCACGGCACGCCCGGTGGAGTCGCCCCCTGCGCGGACGATGCGGCGGCGGGAATGCGCCGCCTCCAGCCCGAGCGCGAGGGCGCCGTCCCCATCGCGGTCGAACGGCGCGCCGAGGTTGACGAGCCAGTCGATCAGGCCCGGTCCGGCCTCCGTGACGCGTCGCGCCACGGCCGGATCGGTGAGGCCGGCTCCGGCGGCCCCGGTATCGGCCGCGTGCAGGGCCGGTGCGTCGTCTTCGGCGATCGCGGCGGCGATCCCGCCCTGAGCCCAGCCGGTGGCGGTGCCGAAGCCGAGCGGTGAGGCCGTCACCACGGTCACCGGCAGCGGCGCGAGGCGCAGGGCCGTGGCGAGACCGGCGACGCCGGCCCCGACCACGACGACGCGGTCCACCCCCAGGGGGCGGACGGGAAAGCGGGACGGTGCGTTCATCGCGGACGCACCGCGAGCATGCGCTCCACCGCGGCGCGCGCGCGCTCGGCGAGTTCCGGTTCCACCGTGACCTCGTGGGTCAGGGTCTCCAGGGCGTGGCGGATGTTCTTGAGGGAGATGCGCTTCATGTGCGGGCACATGTTGCAGGGCTTGATGAACTCGATGTCGGGGTTGGCCACCGCGATGTTGTCGGCCATCGAGCACTCGGTCACGAGGACCACCTGGGCCGGGCGCTTGTCCGTGACGAAGTTCATCATCATCGCGGTCGAGCCGGAGAAATCCGATTCCGCGACCACGTCCGGCGGGCATTCGGGGTGAGCGATCACCGTGATGCCCGGATAGGCGTCGCGGACTTCGCGGATGTCGGCGGGGGTGAAGCGCTCGTGGACCTCGCAATGGCCGGCCCAGGTCAGGATCTCGACCTCCGGCACCAGCGCCTGGACGTTCTGGGCCAGGAACTCGTCGGGGATCATGAGCACGCGGGGCGCATTCAGCGACCGCACAACGTCGACGGCGTTGCCCGAGGTGCAGCAGATGTCCGATTCCGCCTTCACGGCGGCGGAGGTGTTGACGTAGGTCACGATCGGTACGCCGGGATGCTTCAACCGCAGGCCGCGGACATCCGCGGCCGTGATCGAATCGGCGAGTGAGCAGCCGGCGCGCAGGTCCGGGATGAGGACCGTCTTGCTCGGATTCAGGAGCTTGGCCGTCTCGGCCATGAAGTGTACGCCGGCGAGCACGATCACGTCGGCATCCACCGTCACCGCCTCGCGGGCGAGCGCCAGGCTGTCGCCGACGATATCGGCCACGGTGTGGAAGATCTCGGGCGCCTGATAGTTGTGGGCGAGGATGACGGCGTTGCGCGCCTTCTTGAGCGCCAGGATCGCCTCGACGTCTCCGGCGAGCGCCGGCCACTCGATCGCCGGGACATGCCGGCTGACCCGATCGTAGATCTGCGGCAGGGGAAAAGCCGCGGACGAGATCCGGCTCGCCGGGAGCGTGGTGGCCGCCATGAACGCCTCCTCACTTATGCTCAAATTGAGCATTGTGCCGACTAACGTAGGATGCGGGGCGGCGCTTGTCTAGATATGCTGGAACTGAGCATAACAATTTTGCGACGCAACAATTCGCGGGCGTACCGGTGCCGTCGCCTCAGGTGGAACGACGCGACGGGGTGAGCCGGAAACCCGGGGCCGGCCGCTCGAGAAGAACCTCCCGGCGAAACCGCACGAGGCGGGCCGGGCGCCCGGTGGTGCCGCTGGTGACGTCGTCCGTCTCCTCCACGAGGCCCTGCTGCACGACGAGGCGCCGAAAGTTCTGCTTGTGCAGTTCGGTGCCCGAGAGCGCCTCCACCGTTCGCTGCAGCTGGAACAGGGTGAAGGTCGGCGGCATCAGCTCGAACACCACCGGACGATACTTGATCTTGCCGCGCATGCGCCCGATCGCGGTGGCGAGCACCCGGCGGTGGTCGAAGGCCATGGGCTGTCCGGTGACGGCGATCTCCGAACAGCGGGCCTCGCCGGGCTGACCCTGCGCCTCGGGAATCAGGCCGGCCTCGAACAGGAGTTCGTAGCGTTCGAGCACGCGCTCCTCGTTCCAGGCGCCGCCGCACAGGCCGAAAGTGAGGCCGAGCCGGTCCTCGCGCCGCCGCTTGAGCTTCGGGTCGCCGGTCTCGTCGGCCCAGGCCAGGAGCTTCGCTTCGATCTCGCCGAGCGCGTCGGGCCGGCCGGAGCGCCAGTCCTCCCAGGGCAGGTAGCGGTACCAGTTGCGCCAGGACGCTTCCGCGAGCCCCGCCGGGCGCATCTCGCGGACGAGGGCGAGATACGCCACCGACAGCGAGTGAAGCCCCCCCAAAGCGTCTCCCTGCCGGTCGCGGTCGCCGAAGGTGTAGAGCTGCTCGACATAGCCCAGGCGCTGATGCGTCTGGCGCTCGACCCAGGCGCGCAGACCGCGCTCCAGGGTGGGATGCTCGGGTACCAGAGGGCCGTAGGGGAGGCCGTCCTGCCGGCCCGGTGCCTGGCCCGGCACCTGGACCGTCAGCGCCCGCGGCTCGCCGTCCGTCGCCGCGACGATGACCGCCACGAGCCCGACCGCCGA
>NZ_CAXUJR010000016.1:18680-31435 GCF_964251405.1 uncultured Methylobacterium sp. | reverse complement strand
CTAGCCAGATGACAGTGACGTTGCTCTTCGCATATCGCTGACCGGGGTCAACGTGGTGGATTCGCCAGTGCGCGCGCGGGGTTGCCGACGACGGTGGCACCGTCCGGAACGTCCCGCGTCACCACGCTGCCGGCCCCTATGATGGCGTGGTCGCCCACCGTGACGCCGGGCAGGATGAGGGCGCCGCCGCCGATCCACACGTTGCTGCCGATCGAGATGGCCTTTGCGAACTCGAAGCCCGCCTCGCGCTGCGACGCATCGCGCGGATGGTCGGCGGTGAGGATCTGGACGCCCGGACCGATCTGCGTGCGGTCGCCGATGGTCACGTATGTGACGTCGAGGATGACGCAGCCGAAATTCAGGAAGGCGCTCGTGCCGAGGCTGATGTTGGCGCCGTAATCGCAGTGGAAGGGCGGCCGCACCACCGCCCCTTCGCCGACCGAGCCGAAGCGTTCCCGCAGCAGGGCGCGTCGTTCCCGCGGCGCCAGGGCGAGGCTGGCGTTGTAGCGCACGAGCCAGGCCCGGCACTCCTCGGCATCGGCGTGCAGCTCGTCGTCGTCGGGGTGGTAGATCTCCCCGGCCAGCATCTTCTCCTTCTCGGTCTTCGCCATCGTATCCTCCCTCTGCCCCGGAATGCCGAGATGGGACCGCCGGCCTCCCTTGGCCAGCAGGCAGGCCTCACTTGGTCAGCAGCATTGCGGATCGACGGCTTCCTGCCGGCGCGCGCTGGCTCTAACTTGAGCGAAACTGCAGATAGGGAGGCCGTCACGGTGATCGGACAGGAGAACGCGGCGGGATCGACCGTGGCGGTGGATCTGCGCCTCTACGGCATCCTCGACGTCGGGGTCTGCGGCGCGGATGGATCGCGCCTCAAGGCCATGGCGGCAGAGGCGGCCGCAGGGGGCTGCACCCTGCTCCAGTACCGCGAGAAGGACATCGCCGATGCCCGCGCGGCCCTGGCCCGCATCAAGGCGATCCACGCGGCCTTGGCCGGTACCGGCGTACCGCTCCTCGTCAACGACCGGGTCGACCTGGCGCTGGCGGCCGGCGTCGAGGGCGTCCATCTCGGTCAGAGCGACATGCATCCCGCCGACGCCCGGAACCTCCTCGGCCGCGGGGCGATCATCGGGCTGACGCTGAAGACCGGCGCGCAGGCCGACGAACTCTACAGGACGCCGGCGGACTATGCCTGCATCGGCGGCGTCTTCGCGACGGCGAGCAAGGACAATCCGGATCCCCCGATCGGTCTCGACGGCTTCCGCCGGGTCGCGTTCCGTGCGCGCCTCGCGCGGGGCAGCGGGTTCCCGCTCGGAGCGATCGCGGGCATCGACGCCAGCAACGCGGCGGCCGTCATCGGTGCCGGCGCCGACGGCGTCGCGGTGATCTCGTCGCTGTTCGGCGGCGATTCCGTCGAGGGTCGCGCCCGCGACCTGCGCGACCGGATCGATTCCGCTCTCGCGGCGCGCGGCATCGCCGCGTAAGCTCCTGACAAATCGTTGAACGCCAGCCTCCACGGAACGCCATGACACCGATCGCCGTCACCATCGCCGGGTCCGATTCGAGCGGGGGCGCGGGAATTCAGGCGGACCTGAAGACCTTCGCGGCCCTGCGCGTCTACGGCGCCAGCGTGATCACCGCGCTCACCGCCCAGAACACGATGGGCGTCCAGGGGATCCACGACGTTCCCGCGGCCTTCGTGCTGGCACAGATCGAGAGCGTCCTCTCGGACCTCGCCGTCACGGCCGTGAAGATCGGGATGCTGTCGCAGGTCGAGACCATCGTGGCTGTGGCCGAAGGGCTCGCGCGGCACGCGGGAGGCATCCCGATCGTCCTCGATCCGGTGATGGTGGCCACCAGCGGCGACCGGCTCATCACCGACGAGGCCGTCGCGGCCCTGCGACAGCATCTGCTGCCGTTGGCCGACCTCGTGACCCCGAACCTGCCGGAACTCGGCTGCCTCATCGACGAGCCGCCGGCGGACAGCGAGAACGCCGCCGTCGCGCAGGGACGACGGCTCCTCACGCTCGGCGCCCGCGCCGCCCTGATCAAGGGCGGCCATGCCGACGGGACCGAGAGCATCGATCATCTCATGGGCGCCGACGGGACCATGCGGCGCTTCTCCGCGGCGCGCATCCCCACGCGCAACAGCCACGGCACCGGCTGCACCCTCTCGGCGGCGGTCGCGGCGGGGCTCGCACGCGGGCTTCCGCTGGCCGAATCCGTGGCGCAGGCCAAGCGCTACGTCACGGCCGCGATCGCCTCCGCCGACACCGTCCCGGTCGGTCGCGGACACGGTCCGGTCCACCACTTCCACGCCCTCTGGCGCTGATCGGCGGACCCCGCGAACCCGATCTCCAACCTTGCGCCGGATGCCGGAATGCGTTTGTAGTAGCGTACGATCGTCCGGTTAACGGAACAAGGCGTGGGTTCGGCGGTGATGCAGGATGAGGTGACGACGGCGGAGCGGGGTCGCCCGCGGGACGTCCTGACGGGCGCGCAGGTCCTGTCGGGCCAACTCGGCAAGACGATCCAGCGGTTGCGCAAGGCCTACAACCTGTCGCTGTCGGAGCTGGCCGAGCAATCCGGCGTGGCGAAATCGATCATCAGCCAGATCGAGCGCAACGAGACCAACCCGACGCTCGCCACGATCTGGCGCTTGAGCCAAGCCCTCGATGTCTCGATCGAGCGCGTGCTCGCGACCAGCGACGAAGAGCCGTTCATCGAGAAGATCTCGCGGGCCGATACCCCGAACCTGATCTCCGAGGACGGACGCGTCCGGCTTTCGATCGTCGGCTGGATCAAGACCGTCGAGTGGCTGCAATGGTACGAGGTCACCGCAGAGCCGGGCGGCGTCCTCGACTCGGACCCGCATCAGCGCGGTTCGGTGGAATCCCTGACGGTGACGGAAGGCTTGTTCGAGGTCGACGTCGCGGGCACCCATCACCGCGCCCGTGCGGGCGAGACACTCCGCTATCGCTGTGACCGTCCCCACAGCCTGCGCTGCATCGGCGAGACGCCGGCCAAGGCCATCATGGTGGTGATTATGAAGGCCGCCGTGATGGAGTGACCGGGTCACCGGTCACGTCCCGATCCGTCAGTAGGTCGGCACCAGGCGTTCCTCCGCGAGCGGCACCTCCATGTGGAAGTGGAGGCCGGTGGCGGCGTACTCGATCGCGACGATCGCACTGCATTGCTGCGCCAGCACCCTCTGCAGCAGCGTCGAGCCGAAGCCCTTGCGCTGTGGCGGGGCGACGGCCGGCCCGCCCGATTCGATCCAGTCGAAATGCAGGGTCCGCTTCGCCTCGCCCTGTTCCACCGACCACAGGACGCGGATGCGGCCTTCCGGCAGGGTCAGCGCGCCGTGCTTGGCAGCATTGGTGGTCAACTCATGGATCGCCATTCCGGTCGGCACCGCAAGGTCGGCGGCAAGCTCGACCTCCGGACCGTCCAGGATGATCCGTGTCTCACCTACATCGTTGTAGGGGCCGAGTTCGTTGCGCAGGAGGTCCTCGAGGGGTGCCGTCTGCCAGTAATCCTCGGTGAGCAGGTTGTGCGTCTTGCCGAGCGAGACAATCCGGTCGGAAAACGAGTGGTAGAAGGTCTCGACGTCCTTCGTCGATCGCGCCGTGGCGCCGAGGAGCCCCTGCACGGTGGCCAGCGTGTTCTTCACACGGTGGTGCAGTTCGCGGATCAAGAGGGCCTGGCGCTCATGGGTGCGCTGGCGCTCGACCAGGTGGGCCTCGACTTCGCGCTGCCGCCGCCGCGCCCGCAGGGCGGACCGGACGGCGTTGGCGAGCACGGCCGGATGGAACGGCCGCTCCAGAACAGTGACGTTGCCGAGGAGGTCGGTGAGGCGGCGATCCGGCATGCTGCCGCGCAGGCTCAGGAGAATGAAGGGAAAGTCCGACCAGGGTGGCTGAACCTCGACCCATTGCGCGATGGCGCGGCGGTCCCAACGCAGCAACGCCTCCTCGGTGACGACCGCGCAGGCTGCCCGGTCGAGTTCCGCGACCAACATATCGAGGTTTGGCTTGGCTTCGGAGGCGATGCCGACCTCGTCGAGGATGGCCGAAGCGACCTGGGCATCACGACCGGCCGGCGCCAGGATGAATGCGACGCGGTCACGCTGCTCCATCTGTGCCTCTGTCCCGCATCAAATCCCGACGCTCGCCTTCGTAGACAGGCACGCCGGTGAGGACGCCGCGGAAATCGGTGAGGGGCTCGCCGACCCGCAAGCCGCCGCCATCGATCTTGAATTCGCGGATGGTGTCCTCGTGAGGCCCGGTGCGCTTCTTCAGCACGGACAGCGCCCGGCGCACGCGGCCCGACGCCTCGAAGAAGCGCAGCATCACCACGGAGTCGCTGACATAGGTGAGGTCCACCACGGAATCCATGCGGCCGACCATGCCGTGCTGGGCGAGGATCAGGATGGTCACGATGCCGAGTTGATTGAGGTAGGTCAGCATCTCGTGCATCTGCAGGACGAGGTAGGGCTGGTCCGGCATCGCGCTCATGTAGCCGGTGAGGCTGTCGATCACGACGAGGCGTGCACCGTCCGCTTCGACGGCGTCCCGGACGCGGCCCGAGAACTCGCCCGGCGAAACATCGGCCGGATCGATCTGCTCGATCCGCAGAAGGCCCGATCGCAGATAGGGGGAGAGGTCCATCCCGACGCCCACTGCCCGCTGCATGAGAATCCCGGTGGTCTCGTCGAAGCTGACCACCAGGGCAGGCTCGCCGCGTTTCAAAGCGGCGAAGAGGTAGCACAGGGCGAGCGTCGATTTGCCGGCGCCGGACGGCCCGATGATCAGCGTGCTGGTGCCGTTGTCCATGCCGCCGCCCAAAGCGAGGTCGAGTGCAGGGACGTCGCATTTGGCCACCCCAGGAACGAAGGCGCGGTGATGATCCCCCGGGATCAGGCGCGGAAACACCCGGACACCGCCCTGCTGGATCACGAAATCATGGTAGCCGGCCTGATACTGGGTGCCTCGCATCTTGATGACGTTGAGCCGTCGCCGGGACGTGCCGTAGCTCGGGGTGATCTGTTCGAGCCGGACCACCGCGTGGCTGATGGAATGCAGGTTGAGGTCGTCATCCTCCGCGCTGAGGTCGTCGAGCATCAGCACGGTCGCATCGTTGATGAGGAAGTAGCTCTTGAGTGCCAGGACCTGACGTCGGTACCGCAGCGAGCCCTGCGACAGCAGCCGGATCTCCGAGAGGCTGTCGAACACGACCCGCACCGGCTTGACGCGTTCGATCTCCGCCAGGGCCATCTGGACGGTCTCGCCGAGCTCCAGGTCGGAGGAGTGGACGAGACTCTGCTGGGTCTCGGAATCGAGGCTGAGCTCGGGCGGCACCAATTCGTAGATGTCGACGCCGTCCAGCGACCAGCCGTGCCGCTCGGCCACGGAGAGGAGTTCGCGCCGGCTCTCCGACAGGGTGATGTAGAGGCCGCGCTCGCCCCGCCGCACGCCGTCCATGAGGAACTGCATCCCCATGGTGGTCTTTCCGCAGCCCGGGCGCCCCTCGATGAGGTGAGCGCGGTTCGCGGCGTAGCCACCGGACAGCACGTGATCGAGACCGGGCACCCCGGTCGGGATCGGTGCGGCGTCGGGAACGGTGTGCGTGGTCATGGGCGTACTCGGTACATCGTTGCGGCGTCGAGATGGTTCGAAGGCGACCTCGTCACGGTGAACGTCAAAAAACGCGCCATGGCCACGGGCTACGTGCGATCGCACTCACGGAATCCGTCCCATGTGGTCGGCATACAACCCTCGACCGGGCCGAACGGATCAGTCGGCTCCCAAACGGCCGCACCGGTCCGGTCTTCCGATGGTTGCGGCCGATCACCGACGGCCGATCGCAAGCGCTGCCGCGATCACTTCCTCCGTGTGAAAGTGGTGGAGCATGTGACCGGCGCCGCCGATGAGCTCGAATTGCGCATCGGGGATGAGCTGGGCCGCGTTCCATCCGTGGAACATGGTGGAGACGACGATGTCGGAATCGCCTCCGAGGATGTGGACCGGTGAGCGGCAGGTGGCATAGCTCATCGCCGAACGGGCGAGGCCGGGCCAGAGCGCCATGGCATCCTCCCCGTTGGCGATCATCGGGGCCGGTCGGCGCGCCCACGCGAACGGAAATTCCGCGGCGAAGCGCGGCGGCATCTGCTGAGGCAGGAACATCGCGCGCCACAGCAGGGGCATCAGGGCGGTGTCGACGACCGCTCCGCCGGTGAACGCGAGGGCGTCTCCCAGCACCGGGATGGCACGCGGTCCGAACAGGACATTCTCGAGCCGCGGCTCGGGAAAGCAGATCGGCGCGATGGCGACGACCCCGGCGATCTCGTCGGGAAAGCTCATGGCATAGGACAGCGCGACCGCGCCGCCGAAGGAGTGCCCGACGATCACCGGCCGGTGCAGGCCGAGGGCCTGGACGGCATCGCGAATGATCTCCGCCTGGGTCCAGGGTGAGCCGTCCGTCAGCCGGATGCGGTCGCTGGCACCGTGGCCCGGACGATCCACGGCGATGACGCGAAAGTGCCGGCTCAGCGCCGTCATCGGCCCGAGCCACATATCCTCCAGCGTCAGGAGCGCGCCGTGGATGAGCACGAGGTCGGGGCCGGAGCCGGCCTCCACATAGGCGATCCCCCTGCCGCCCAAGGCCCGCACGACCCGTCGATCGGGGGACGTCCCCCGTCCTTGGCGGGGCGGGAGCGCGAGCACGTTCGATCCGCCCTCGCGGAAGGCGGTGTCGGCGACCGGCATCGGTGCCATCCCTACCGTCGTCCGCCGCGAGCGCCGAGGCCGGCGACGATGGCGATTCCTGCAAGGCCCAGGGCGACCGCCGTGGTCGACACCGGGTGCAGGCTCATGCGCGTATAGGCGCTCGACGGCATCACGAAGCCCGGGTGATCTCCCCGGGTCCGACCGTCGGGTTTCGCCGAATGGAGCGAGCCCGCCGGATCCCTGGGGCGTTCGTTTCGCTTCTGGAAGGACGTGACCAAGGGTGCGAGGGCGTCGTAGGCGCCCGGGGCGAATTCCTTGAAGCTCGCGAGCGCCTTGGCGCCGCCGCCGACATAGACGTCGCGCACGGGATGAACGGCGGCGTGGAGGATGGCATTCGCGACCTCTTCCGGGCGGTAGACCGGCGGCGGCAATTTCGGCTCCGACTCCGTATAGTTGCGGGCGTGCTGCGGCAGCGGCGTGTCGATCGAGGCCGGCTTGACCAGCGTCACCGAGACGGGCGCGTCCTCCTCCAAAAGTTCCATCCGCAACGTATCGGTGAAGCCTTTGATGGCGTGCTTGCTGGCGCAGTACATGCCCTGCAGCGGGAAGGCGAGATCGGAGCCGAGGCTGCCGACGTTGATCAGGGTGCCGCCGCCCTTCCTGAGGTGGTCCACCGCGACGAGGGAACCCAGCACCGTGCCCCACAGGTTCGTCCTGAGAAGGCGCTCGTGGTCCGCGTCGCTCACCTCCCACAGGCGGCCGTAGATCGTCAGCCCGGCATTGTTCACCCAGGTATCGAAACCACCGAAGGCCGACACGGCTGCTGCCGCCACGGCCTCGACCTCCCGACGCTCCCCGACATCCGCCGTCACCGCGATCGCATGACCGCCGGACGCCTCGATCTCCGACCGGATCGTCTCGAGCGCCTCGCCGTTCCGCGCCACCAGCACGACCTTCGCGCCGCGCTTGGCCGCCATGCGTGCGGTCGCGAGTCCGATGCCGCTCGAAGCGCCCGTGATGACGATGACCTGTCGGTGAAGTGGCTTGTGGGATAGAGGCATCTGGGATCCAGGAAGAGGTGAGCGAGGACGTCGCGTGCCAACGTTTCACGCTCGCCACTGGTTCGAACCGCAGCGTGATCGGGCGGGAACGGCCTTTGCAGATCGGGGGGCGAGGCCTATCAGGGCCACCCTCAAGCCCAACCGACCGCCGGAGCCGACCTGACGATGCGCGACCCGAACGCGATCGATTTCTGGCGCGGCCTTGCCCTGGTGACGATCTTCATCAACCACATCCCGGGCAACACCTTCGAGCGCTACACCTACTCGCAATACGGCATCTCGGACGCGGCGGAGCTGTTCGTGTTCCTGGCCGGATGGTCGATCGGCATCGCGACCCATGCGCGCGACGGCGCGCCCGAACCGGCCCTCACCAGCGTGCTGCGTCTCCTGTCGCGCACCGTCGAGGTCTATCGGGCACAGATCACCACGATGGCGGTAGCCCTCGCGATGATCGCCGGAACGGCGCTCGTCCTCGACAATCCGATCATCCTCGAATGGCACAATGCCGGCGGGTTCTTCGCCGACCCGATCCAGACCATGGTCGGTTTCGTCCTGCTCACCCACCAGCTCGGCTTCTTCAACATCCTGCCGCTCTACGTGCTGCTGATCGGGATCGCCCCGGTCTTCGTCTTGATCGCCCGACTGAGCCGTACCGTCGCACTGGGGCTGTCCGCCGCCCTCTACGGCGCGAGCCTTGTCTTCGAATGGAACCTGCCGTCATGGCCGGGCGAGGGTGACTGGTTCTTCAACCCGTTGTGCTGGCAGCTCCTCCTCGTCCTCGGCTTCGTCCTTCAGGGTTGGCACCGCGAATTCCCTCTGCTCCGACTCTGGACGAAACGTCTCACGCCACTGGGGCTCGCCATCGTGGCGCTTGGGATCGTGCTCTCTGTGTGGGAGTTGCGGCCCGATCCGCTGCTGGTGCCGGAGCCGCGGCTGCTGTTCACCTTCGACAAGACCTACCTGTCGCCGGCTCGGCTCATCCATTTCGTCGGTGTCCTGCTCGCCTTCCAATCCGTCTACGGCTTCGTCGCGCCGCGCCTCGGTCCGGTGGTGCGCTACCTGTCCGGGCTCGGCCGCAACTCGCTTGCCGTCTTCTCGATCGCCTCCCTCCTGAGTCTTGCGGCGCAATTCGTCAGATTCCAGACGGGCGGCGGTGTATTCATTGACTGTTCGGTCGTATTGTCTGGGTTGACTGCTCTGGGTATCACAGCATGGTTCGTCGAATGGCGCTCGCGAAAGCCACGGCCCTCGTCTTCGGCCTCACGCTAGGCTTCGTCGCACAGGCGGCTCAGTCGCAGGCGACCCCGACCGTCGTGTCGCCACCGAGGTCGGTCGCGACGGAGGGTGCCGAGACCCCCGATGCGACCCTGTCGCCGGAATGCAGGGTCCCGAGTTCGAAGCTCTACGCCCTCAACGGCCTCACCGCGGTGAAGGCCGCGCTGGCCGAGAAGCGCCCTGTCCGCATCCTCGCCGTCGGGGCGCCGGCCGCAAGCGCGGGCGCGTCGACCTCCTATCCGGTGAAGCTCGAATCGGCGCTGGAACGGTCGATCCCGACCATCGACGTGGAGATCGAGGGCCGCGGCCTGCCCGGCGAGATCGCCTCCGGGGCCGCCGAGCGGATGCGGGCCATGGTGGCGGAGTTCGAGCCCGATCTCGTCATCTGGCAGGTCGGCACCCACGATGCCCTCGCCCGTGTCGATATCGAGGTGTTCGCCGACGCGCTGACCGATGCGGTCCAGTGGATCAAGTCCCACGACATGGATGTCGTACTGGTCGACCCGCTCTACACCGCGAGCCTCGCCGACGACGCCTATTATTCGAGCATCGTCCAGCGGGTGAAGGCGATCGCCGCGCGTGAAAAAGTGCCGCTGGTGCAGCGCTACGAGGCCATGCGCTATCTCGCCAGTCATGCCGGCGACAAGGGCGAGGCCCACATGCTCGGCCAGCAGTTCCGTCTGAATGATCTCGGTCTGCGCTGCATGGCCGAGCATGTCAGCCGCGCCATCAGCCTGTCGCTGCTGCAGACCCCGCTGGCGACGGTCGCGCCATCCACGGAAGGCGCGCGAGCGGCCGCACCGGCGGAAGCATCGCCTGCCGGCGAACCGGCGAGCCGCTGAGGTTTAACCTCGCCGCAACGCCCTTGGCCTAGGATGTCGGTCTAGCGCGGTATCGCCTGAGCGGCGAGTGGCCGGAGGCCCCGTGACGGTTCCGGCGACCACCCGATCCATTCCGATGCAAGCCTTCGTCGGAATCCGCCGGAACGGGCAGCCGGGATACGCCATCCCTGCACCGGTCGTGTCCGTCGGCCGTCGGGCTTCTCATGCCGCGCTGACCGTCTTCGCGATCCGGATCGCGGCGGCCGGATTCGCCTATCTGGCCCAGGTCCTGATGGCCCGGCTGATGGGGGCTACCGAGTACGGTACCTTCGCCGCGATCTCGGTGTGGATCGCGATCCTCGGACATTCCGCGACCCTCGGGTTCTCGCAGGGCGCCTGCCGCTTCATCCCGGCGGACCAGGCCGGCGACGATCTCGACGCGGTGCGGGGGTTCATCCGGGGCGGAGCGGCCCTGTCGGCGGCGGGCGGCCTGGTGCTCGCCGGCCTCGGTCTCGCCGCAGTCGCGATCGAAGGATCGCTGCTCGCCGGTCCCTATGCCGCGCCGATCCTCGTCGCAGCCCTCGTTCTCCCGCTCTTCGCCCTTCAGGATTATGGCGAGGGCGTCGCCCGCAGCCAGAACTGGGCCGTTCTCGCCATCGCGCCGCCCTACCTCCTGCGCCAGGGCTTGATGATGGTCGCGATGGTGGTCGCGGTCGGCGCCGGCGCCCCACCCGAAGCCTGGATCGCCATGGCCTGCCTCGCGGGCGCCACCGGTCTCGCCCTGATCGCCCAGGTCGGCGGCCTGATCCTGCGGTTGGCGCGCGCGATCCCGGCCGGACCCCGCCGCTACCGCTGGCGGGTATGGATGCGTGCCTGCCTTCCGATCGCGGCCGGCGACCTCGCCGCCGCGGCCTTCGGCGTGGTCGACGTGCTCGTCCTCAGCCTGATGACGACGCCGGCCATCGTCGGGCTCTACTTCGCGGCGACCCGTATCCAGCAATTCGTCGCGTTCGTCGCCTTCGCCGCCACCGCCGCGACGGCCCAGCGTTTCGCCGCCCTGTCGGCCTCGGGCCAGCACCACGCCCTGCAGCGGCTCGTCACCGACCAGGCCCAACTCACCGCCCTCGGAACGGTCGCGGTCGGCGCCGCCATCCTGACGGGCGCGCCCTGGCTCCTCGATCTGTTCGGGCCTGCCTTCCGGGGAAGCCTGCCGGTCCTGGCGATCCTCGTTGCCGGCAGCGTCGCCGCGAGCCTGTTCGGGCCGGGAGAGCACCTTCTGACGATGCTCGGCGGCGAACGCCTGGCGGCGGCGATCACGCTGGCCACGCTGTTGCTCGCGGCGATCCTGTGCTGGGCCTCCATCCCTCGGTTCGGCCTCATCGGGGCGGCCTCGGCCATGGCGGCGGCGGCGGCGATGCGGGCCATGGCAATGGCGGTGGCGGCGGACGCGCTTCACGGGATCGCCAGCCCCGTCATCGCGCTACCGTCGCAGTGGCGACGCGGCCGCTGACATCCATTGCCCCTCGGCAGAGGATGGGAGCCTGTGCTAACGGACCGCCTCGGCACGTCAGACAGGACACGTAACGCCGCATGTCACGCACCCTCAGCCTCATCGCCGGAGCCACGTTGATCGCCATGACAGCATCCGCCTCAGCCGAATTCGTCACGATGCCCTCGGGCCTGAAGTATCAGGACGAGGTCGTGGGCACCGGACCAGAGCCGAAGGCCGGCCAGAAGGTCGACGTCCACTACACCGGTTGGCTCGACGAGAATGGCAAGCCCGGCAAGAAGTTCGATTCCTCCCGCGATCGCGGCACGCCCTTCAGCTTCACGCTGGGCGCCGGCCAGGTCATCGCGGGCTGGGACGCCGGCGTCGCCACGATGAAGACCGGCGGCAAGCGCCGCCTCGTGATCCCGCCGGAGCAGGGCTACGGCGCCCGCGGCGCCGGCGGCGTGATCCCGCCCAACGCCACCCTCATCTTCGACGTCGAACTCCTCGGCGCGCGCTGAGGCGACGGCCGGGGCGCGCAAGCGCGTCCCGGCCTGCCCAAATCTTGCTTGGCCGCAGTCCTTCCTGGCCGCTGGGCCGGGCGACGCCGAGAGAGGTCATGTCCGCCCGCCGTCTGGCCCTCACTGTAGACCTCATCGCCGGGGCCCATCCGGGCCTGCTGGCGGACGACGCCACCGCCATGCCCCTCCTGGGCGATGCCGAAGTCGAGGCGGGCCTCGATACGTCGTTGAGCGCCATGCCCGCCTCCATCGACGCTGCCGCCGGACCCTGGGTGTTCGGCTACGGCTCGCTGATCTGGCAGCCGGAATTCTTGGTCGTCGAGCAGCGCATCGGCCGCGTCCGCGGCTGGCACCGGCGCTTCTGCCTGCTGCAGCGGCGCTTTCGCGGCTCGGCGGACCATCCGGGCCTCGTCCTGGCGCTGGTCGCCGGCGGAATCTGCAACGGCGTGGTCTTCCGCCTGCCGTCGGGCAACCTGCGCGACGTCCTGATGCCGGTCTGGCGCCGCGAGATGCGCGGCAACGGCTACCGCGCCCGCTGGGTGCCGGTGGACACGGCCTCGGGCACGGTCACGGCCCTGACCTTCGTGGCGAACCCGGCCTGCGACCGCTACACCGGCCGCCTCGACGAGCCCGCGATCGCCAGCCTCATCGCGTCGGCCAATGGCGGGCTCGGCCCGAGCGCGGAGTACCTTCGCCGAACCGTGCTGGCCTGCGCCGAACTCGGCATCCACGACCGCCACCTCTGGTCGCTTCAGGCCCTGGTGGCGGAACGGCTGCGGGCGGGCGCCTCCGGTGGCCTCATCGCTCGGTCAGCTTGAGCTCGATCCGACGGTTGCGGGAATAGGATTCCTCGCTCGATCCCG
>NZ_CAXUJR010000016.1:8336-18580 GCF_964251405.1 uncultured Methylobacterium sp. | reverse complement strand
GTCAGCTTGAGCTCGATCCGACGGTTGCGGGAATAGGATTCCTCGCTCGATCCCGCCTCCAGCGGCTGGAACTCGCCGAAGGCGGCGGCGAGCAGGCGCTGGGGCGGGATGCCCTTGCCCGCCATGTACTGCACCACCGCGATGGCGCGGGCCGCCGACAGCGACCAGTTCGACGGGAACTGGGAGCTCGCGATCGGGCGGGCATCCGTATGCCCGTCAATGCGCAGGACCCACGGGATGTCGGCGGGGATCTGGCGGGTGAGGTCGAGGATCGCGACCGCGATGCGGTCGATCTCGGGCGCGGCCTCAGGTTTCAAGGTGGCCGATCCCGCCGGGAACAGCACCTCGGATTGCAGCACGAAGCGGTCGCCGACGATGCGGATGTCGGGTCGGTTACCGAGGATCTGGCGCAGGCGCCCGAAGAAGTCGGAGCGGTAGCGCGCCAGCTCCTGCACCCGCTGCGCCAGCGCTACGTTGAGGCGGCTTCCGAGATCCGCGATGCGGGCCTGGCTCTCCCTGTCGCGGTTCTCCGAAGCCGACAGCGCGTCCTCGAGGGCGGCGAGCTGCCGGCGCATGGCGGCGATCTGCTCGTTGAGGAGGTCGACCTGCGACAGCGCCCGATTGGTGTTGGCACGCTCCACCGCGATCTGCTTGTCGAGCTCGCCCGCGCGGGAGCCGGTGCCCTGGGCGCTCTCGGCCAGGACCTGGAGCCGGCTGCGGTCGGCCTCGGTCGCCAGCAGCGTGCTGCGCAGGTTCGCGGCGTTCTCCTCCTGCGCGCGCTTCGTCGAGCGTTCCAGGGCGAGGAGGTCCGTCAGATCGGCGATCTGGCGGGTCAGCCGGTTGAGGACGGAATCCCGTCCCGTGATCTCCTGGGACAGGAAGAACTGCCCGACCACGAAGATCGTCAGCAGGAAGACGACGGCGAGCAGCAGCGTCGCCAGGGCGTCGACGTAGCCGGGCCAGACGTTGAGGCTTCGGTCGCGCCGCGTGCGCAGCGAGGCCATCAGGCGCGCTCGCGGCCGAGGCGATCCAGCACCTGCTTCAGCTCGCGCTCGCGGCTCGCCTGCGCCTCGACCCAATCGCGGATCATCTGCTGCTCGGCGCGCATGTGCTGGACGAGGCCCTGGATGCCCTCCGCGAGGTTGGTCATCGCCTGCGTGGCCACCCGGCCGTTGGCGCCCTCGGCGACGACGGCGGTGAGGCGCTCCACGGCCTCCGTCAGCTCCTTGGCCGAGGCCGGGACCTGGCTGGCGATCTGCGGCGCGACGACCGTCCCCTCGGGTTCGCCCGAGACGAGCCAATCCTCGAGGTCGTTGTGGAAGCGGGCATGGGCCTGGCCGGCCTGCAGGTCGAGGAAGCCGATGATCAGCGAGCTCCCGAGCCCGAACAGCGACGCCGAGAAGGCGAGCCCGATGCCGCTCAAGGGCACCGCGAGACCGTTCTTCAACTCGTCGAACATCGCGCCGGCCTCGCCGCCGCCGCGCATGGTGCGGATCACCGAACCGACGGCGCTCAGGGTATCGATCAGGCCCCAGAAGGTGCCGAGCAGCCCGAGCAGGATCAGGAGGCCGGCGACGTAGCGCAGGATCTCACGGCCCTCGTCGAGCCGCGCCGCGGTGGTGTCGAGGAACGCGCGCAGGCCGGGCAGGCTGCGGCCCTCGCGCCGCGCCTTGATCACCGGCGCCATGTGGGCGAGGAGCGAGGGCGCTTTGGCCGGCGTCGCGCCGGTCGCTACCGCGTTGACGTAGCCGGTCTCGCGATAGAGCCGCAGCACCTGCCCGAAGGCCAGAAGGACGGCGATGAGCAGCACCCCGAGGATGAGCCCGTTGAGGCCGGGGTTGGCCAGGAAGGCCGGAGTGATCTGCTTGAAAAGGACGAAGGCGAGGAAGCCGACGAGGATCAGGAAGACCAGCATCCGGATCAGGTAGATGCCGGGCTTCACCAGCGGTTCGGCGGTGGACGCGGGAGGGGTCGCCATCGGGTCGAGGCTCTTCTTCGAGATCCGGGCCTCCCTGGCGAAGGCCAAGGCAGCCCTCCGCGCCGGGCAGCGCCCATGGCCGCTACGTTGGGCGATTGCGGCCGCACATTGGCGCCACGCCCTTCGGCGATCAAGCCCGCGCCGCTCGCTCTGCGCAAACCAACCTGGGAGAGGGCACCCTAATCCCAGTCGTGTGGCCAGGTTTCCTCAAGATGCGGCCCGAGCCTCACCGGCGCCACCCGCCTCGCCAGCCCGGTGACGTCGTCGGTCTCGACGGCGATGCCGCACAGCGTGCCCTCGCCCTGCGCCGCCTCCAGGCGGGCGCCGGGCGTCTTCTGCAGGAAACGGCGCAGGGGCTCGTCCTTCTGCATGCCGAGAATGGAATCGTAGTCGCCGCACATGCCGGCATCCGACAGATAGGCGGTGCCGCCGGGCAGGATGCGGTGGTCCGAGGTCGGCGTGTGGGTGTGGGTGCCGACGACGAGGCTGGCCCGGCCGTCGAGGAAGTATCCGAAGGCCTGCTTCTCGCTCGTCGCCTCGGCATGGACGTCGACGATCACCGCGTCCGCGACCTCGCCGAGCGGGCAGGCCGACAGCTCGCGCTCGGCCGACGCGAAGGGATCGTCGAGGGCATCGAGGTAGATCCGCCCCATCACGTTGAGGACGAGGACGCGCGCGCCCGCGCGGGTCTCGACCACCGTTGCCCCGCGCCCCGGCGTGCCCGGCGGGTAGTTGGCCGGCCGCACGAGGCGGGTCTGGCGCGCGATGAAGACGAGGGCTTCGCGCTGGTCGAAGGAATGGTTGCCGAGCGTCACCGCATCGGCGCCGGCCCCGAGAAGTTCGTCGCAGATCGCCTCGGTGATGCCGAAGCCGCCGGCGGCGTTCTCGCCGTTGACCACGACGCAGTCGAGGCGCCAGTGCTCGCGCAGGCGCGGGAGCTTGTCGGCGACGACGTTGCGGCCCGGGCGCCCGACGACGTCGCCGAGGAAGAGGAGGCGCATGAGGTCGAGCCTTCAGGTCCGGACGAGGGAAACGGGACCGGCCTCGGTGACGAGATGGTCGACGGGCTGGTCGTGTGATTCCGCCGGCACCTCGTCGATCTCCTGGACCGAGAACGCGACGCCGATCGTCAGCACCGGACCGTTGAGGCTCAGGCGCGCGATCGCCTGGTCGTAATAGCCTCGCCCGTAGCCGATGCGATGGCCGCGCCGGTCGAACGCCGCGAGCGGCACGATCAGCGCGGTCGGATCCAGGGGCGGGAGGTCGTCGCGCGGCTCGCTGAGGCCGAAGCTGCCCCGAACCAGGGCTTCGCCGGCCTTCCACTCGCGGAACACCAGTCCGGAGGGGGTCACCTTAGGCAGGGCGACCCGCTGTCCGCGGTCGAACAAATGCCTGATCAGGGGACGCGGATCGACCTCGCTGCGGATCGGCCAGAACGCGCCGACGATCTCGGCCCGTGCCAAACCCGGGATGGCAGCGATGTCCTCGGCGATGCGTGCGGAGCCTTCGCGGCGCAACTCGATATCGAGCGCGTCTCGGCGAGCGAGGGCGGAATTACGCAGGTCGGCCTTGAGGCCAGAGGTCGGAGAGGAGTGCGGAGCCACGTGAGCCGTTGGAGGATCGATCCCGGGAAACCTACAGTGTAGGTGGGCGCCGTGTTGACCAAGTCCAGGGACGAGGCCAGGGACAGCTCCCGGGGGAGTCGATAAGGCCCCGGGGAAAGTGCTCCTGACGCACTCTGCAGCCCCGCCGACCCCATGTAGCGTCGGCCGCGGCGTAGCGCCAGGGGCGCCTCGCATCATATGGCGAAGCAGGCGGTTTTTCGCCGCGAATTCATCACCCGGCCCGATCAAGCCGTGTCACGCGCCCACGCCCTGTCCCCGTTGGCGCGCAACACCATGCCGAAGCGGTCGGCATCGTGCGCTCCCGCATCGCCTCCAAGCTGTTCCGGCTGCAATCGGGCTCGGCGCGCAACGCCGTCCCTGCCGCGACCTGATCGGAGATGTCGGTGTTCACGCCGAACCATCGAACGATCCTGCCCACGCCGTCGCGGATCGGCTCGGGTCACGAAGGGTCTGTAGCGTCCATCCGCCGGCCGTAGCGGCACCGTCATCTCGAAGGTCGCTCCGCTGGCGATCGAGGCCTGTCAGCGGACCAGAACCTCCGGCATCGCGAGGGGACGCTTCGGTTCGTCGTTACCCCGCCGACAACAGGTTGGACAGCCGCGTGATCCGATCCGCGGCGCGGTTCAGGCCGTCCTCGACCAGCGCGTCCTCGGCGGCGCGTTCCGCATCGATGGCGGCCAGACGAAGGCGCATCGCCTCGGCCTCGGCCTCGAGGTCGGAGAGCTTGCGCTTGGTGTCGAGAAGGTCGTCGGCCTGCGTGAGCGCCGCCATGACCTGCAGGCGCATGTCGCCGATCTCGCCGAATGCCCGGCGCATCTCCGCGACACGGCCGCCGAAGCTCTCGGCCAGGGCCGCGAGATGCGGCTCCTCGCCTTCGGCGCAGGCCATCCGGTAGCTCTTGCCGTCGATGGTGACGTTGATCTGTGGCATCGCGGTCCGGAGGCCTGTCGATCAGAGGTCGGGATGGCGGCGCGGGCGCAGCAGGACGCCCTCGACGGCGGAGATCGCCCGGCCGAGGCGATGGCCGACGTCGTCGGTGGCGGCCTCCACCGCGGCGAGTCGCGCGCTGGCCGCATCGAGCTCGGCGCCGAGGCGCGCGCGGTCCTCGCCCATGATCGCGAGCTCGGTCTCGATCTCGCCCGGCGCGCGCTCCGCCTCGAAGCGCTGCGCCACCGCCTGTTCGAGACGCGCCAGAGCCGCCTCAAGGCGAACCAATCCCTGTCCGGAAGAGCGGCTCATATTCCCTTTATCCCAAAGACCGCCGCATGCGATGTCGTCATTCTGCATTGTCGAACCGGTCGCGACCCGAAATCAACCTGACTCTCGCGCAGGTTCGTCACCCGCCAACCTTTGCCAGTCCTGGACGCCATGGTAGGGGACCCCTCGTTCGCCTGAGGACAGGTCCTTTTCAGGGGGCATGGCTCGCTCGGGCTCCGCCTGCGCCTCCACGCGATCGTCCTTCGGTCGTGGGCGCGAGTGGAGCCGGCGCGGTTCATCTCAGGTTCAAACGTAACATCGCTCAGCACGAGCGCGGCGCGAAGGGGCGATCTCGAGATCGAGACGATTGCGTGCCGGGTCCTCGGGGTCAATTCTCGGCACCGAGGTCTTGTCCCCAGGTCTTGCCCAATGGCCCAGCCGCGCCGATTTGGGCGTTACGGGGAAACCGGACGTCCGGCACCCTGACAGAAGAAGGATTGAGGCCGTGACGGTCAAGGTTGCCATCAATGGGTTCGGACGCATCGGCCGCAACGTGCTGCGCGCCATCCACGAAGCCGGCCGCAAGGACATCGAGGTCGTGGCGATCAACGATCTCGGCCCCGTCGAGACGAACGCGCACCTGCTGCGCTTCGATTCCATCCACGGCCGATTCGGCGCGAAGGTCGAGGTCGACGGCGACTGCATCGTCATCGATGGCAACCGCATCAAGGTCACGGCGGTGCGCAACCCGGCCGAGCTTCCCCACCGTGAACTCGGCGTCGACATCGCGCTCGAATGCACCGGCATCTTCACGAGCCGCGACAAGGCCAAGGCCCATCTCGATGCCGGCGCCAAGCGCGTGATCGTCTCGGCGCCCGCCGACGGCGCCGACCTCACCGTGGTCTACGGAATCAACCACCATGCGCTCACCGCGGATCACCTCGTGATCTCGAACGCCTCCTGCACCACCAACTGCCTGGTGCCCGTCGCCAAGGTCCTGCACGACCTCGTCGGGATCGAGCGCGGCTTCATGACCACGATCCATTCCTACACCAACGACCAGCCGTCCCTCGATCAGATGCACAAGGATCTCTACCGGGCTCGCGCCGCGGCCCTGTCGATGATCCCGACCTCCACCGGAGCGGCCAAGGCGGTCGGCCTCGTGCTGCCGGAGCTGAAGGGCAAGCTCGACGGAACCTCGATCCGCGTTCCGACCCCGAACGTCTCGGCGGTGGACCTCGTGTTCACGGCCAAGCGCGCGACCTCGGTCGAGGAGATCAACGGGGCGATCAGGGCGGCGGCCGACGGTCCCCTGAAGGGCGTCCTCGCCTATACCGACGCGCCCAACGTCTCGATCGACTTCAACCACGACCCGCATTCCTCGACGTTCCACATGGACCAGACCAAGGTGATGGACGGCACCTTCGTGCGCATCCTCGCTTGGTACGACAACGAGTGGGGGTTCTCGAACCGCATGGCCGACACGGCCGTCGCCATGGGCAAGCTGCTCTGAGCCTCACCGGCCGAAATCCGGACTCGTTCTGCAAGACAGCATGGTGCGCCTGAGATGACAGAGACCTCGCCGACCCCGTCGACCGGAGCCAGCTTCATCCCAGGCGCGAGGCCCCCGGAGACCGCGCCGGTCCCCGAGAGCCGGGCCGCCGCGAGCCAGCAGACGGGGTCGCCCCCCGTCGTCGGCAAGGCCGAAACGATCCTGCCGGCGGGCTCTAGCGGCGACCAGCTCGCGCGGATCGAGGACAAGTGCGCGCGGATCGAGGACAAATACGCCCGCTCCGAAGCACTGCTGTCGCGGATGGAGGAGAAGGTGGAGGGCGCCTCGCAGCGCATGAACGAGAGCGCGCGCCAATCCGATCTCACTGCGCTCCGCAGCGAGGTCCGGGCGATCGCCGACCGGACCAAGCGCCTGCCCGGCGCCGGCGCCCTCGTCCTCACCGCCATCATCACGGCGGTGCTCACCGTCGTGCTCATGATCGCTGCGCAGCGCCTGAACCTCCAGGCGATGATCCCGGTCTGACCGGCGTCGTTGCGCCAACCGCTCCTTGTTCGAGAAGGCCAGGATGACCGCTTTCCGTACCCTCGACGATGCCGGCTCGCTCAAAGGCAAGCGGGTGCTCCTGCGGGTGGACCTCAACGTTCCCATGGATGGCGGCCGCGTCACCGATGCGACCCGGATCGAGCGGATCGTCCCCACCATCCGGGAAATAGCCGACCAGGGCGGACGCGTGGTGCTCCTGGCGCATTTCGGCCGACCGAAGGGCAAACGCGAGCCGCGCGAGTCCCTTCAGCCCGTCGTCGCGACCCTGTCCGAGCATCTCGGCCGTCCGGTCGCCTTCGCGGCCGATTGCATCGGCGAGGCCGCGGCCGGAGCGGTGGGCCTGCTCAAGGACGGCGAGGTCCTGCTTCTCGAGAACACCCGCTTCCACGCGGGCGAGGAGGGGAACGACCCGGCCTTCGTGGCGGCGCTGGCGGCGAGCGGCGATATCTACGTCAACGAGGCCTTCTCTGCGGCCCACCGCGCCCATGCTTCGACCGAGGGCCTCGCCCACGTGCTTCCTGCCTTCGCCGGACGGCTGATGCAGGCCGAGCTCGATGCGCTCACCAAGGGACTGGAAGCCCCGGCGCGCCCCGTGATCGCCTTGGTCGGCGGCGCCAAGGTCTCCTCCAAGATCGACCTGTTGCAGAACCTCGTCACCAAGGTCGACATGCTCGTCATCGGCGGCGGTATGGCCAACACCTTCCTGCACGCACAGGGCAAGGATGTCGGCAAGTCGCTCTGCGAGAAGGATCTCGCCGATACGGCCCGTCGCATCGTCGAGGCCGCCGCGGCTGCCAGATGCCGGATCATCCTGCCGGTGGATGCGGTGGTCGCCACCGAGTTCAAGGCCCATGCCTCGAACGAGACCGTGGGCGTCGACGACGTGTCGGCACAGGGCATGATCCTCGACGCCGGCCCGGCTTCGGTCGCCGAGATCAACGCGGCCATCGACGAGGCCGGGACGCTCGTCTGGAACGGACCGCTCGGCGCCTTCGAGATGGCACCCTTCGACGCCGCCACCGTGGCCGCCGCCCGTCATGCGGCCGAGCGCACCCGGGCCGGCAAGTTGGTCTCGGTCGCCGGCGGCGGCGACACGGTGGCGGCACTGAACCATGCGGGCGTGGCGGACGACTTTTCCTACGTCTCCACCGCCGGCGGCGCTTTCCTCGAATGGCTCGAGGGCAAGGTGCTGCCCGGCGTCGAGGCGTTGCGGGTCAAGGGGTGAAGCTGAGCACTGTGATCTGTCATTCCGGGACTGCGTAGCAGGGTCCGGAACGCAGAACCGCAGACACTTCTCAGGTCTGCGATACCTGTGGGTCTGGGTTCCGGGCTCGCCTTCGGCGCCCCGGAATGACATGGCGGGGCCGAGTTTGACTATTCGAGCGCCTTTTTGGGGTGCTGGCATCGAGGAGACACCAATGGCACGCATCACCCTGAGGCAGCTCCTGGATCACGCGGCCGAGCATGGATACGGCGTGCCGGCCTTCAACATGAACAACATGGAACAGGGCCTCGCCATCATGGCTGCGGCCGATGCCACCGACTCGCCCGTCATCCTCCAGGCGAGTAAGGGCGCGCGCGCCTACGCCAACGACATCGTGCTGGCCAAGCTCATCGACGGCCTCGTCGAGATCTACCCGCACATCCCCGTCTGCATGCATCTCGACCACGGAAGCGACGAGGCCACCTGCGCCACGGCCATCCAGTACGGCTTCACGTCGGTGATGATGGACGGCTCGTTGAAGGCCGACGGCAAGACCCCGGCCGACTACGCCTACAACGTCGAAATCACCCGCAAGGTCACCGAGATGGCCCATTGGGCCGGCGTGTCGGTCGAGGGCGAGCTCGGCGTGCTCGGCTCCCTGGAGAGCGGCGAGGGTGAGGCCGAGGACGGCCACGGCGCCGAAGGGGTGCTCAGCCACGACCAGCTCCTCACCGATCCGGACGAGGCCGTGAAGTTCGTCAAGGCCACGAAGGTCGACGCCTTGGCGGTGGCGATGGGTACCAGCCACGGCGCCTACAAGTTCACCCGTCAGCCCGACGGCGACGTGCTCGCCATGAACGTGATCGAGGAGATCCACCGGCGCCTGCCTTCGACGCACCTCGTCATGCACGGCTCATCGTCGGTGCCGCAGGACCTGCAGGACATCATCAACCAGTACGGTGGCGAGATGAAGCCGACCTGGGGCGTGCCGGTCGAGGAGATCCAGCGCGGCATCAAGCACGGCGTGCGCAAGATCAACATCGACACCGACAACCGCATGGCGATGACCGGGCAGATCCGGAGGATCCTCGCCGAGAACAAGGCCGAGTTCGATCCGCGCAAGTACCTCAAGCCCGCCATGGAGGCGATGACGAAGCTCTGCCGCCAGCGCTTCGAGGAGTTCGGCACGGCCGGCCAGGGCGGCAAGATCCGCCCGGTCTCGGTCTCCTCGATGGCCAAGCGCTATGCCGAGGGCTCGCTCGATCCCAGGATCGGGTAAGCCCCGGCCATGATGCAAACCCAGGCCGCACGATGACCGAGCCGCGCACCCGCCTCGCCCTGCTCACCCCCCATGGGGTGGAGGCGAGCCATGCCGACGCCCTGGTCGAGGCTGTTCGGCGGGCCTGCGCAACGGCCGACGTCGCGGCCGTCATTCTTCGCCTAGCGCCCGCGGACGAGCGCAGCCTCGTCAACCTCGTCAAGCGGATCGTGCCGGCGGGCGAGGACAGGAGCGCGGCCTTCCTCGTCGCCTGCGGCGGGTATGCCGGCGACCTCGTCAGCGTCGCAGCGCGCGGCGGCGCCGACGGCGTCCATCTCGACAAGCCGGCGCAAGGCGCGTTGCGCGACCTGCGCGGACGCCTCGCCGACGGCCGCATCCTCGGGGCCGGGGGGCTCGAATCGAAGCACCTCGCCATGGAGGCGGGTGAAGCCGGGGTCGATTACGTGATGTTCGGCGGCCTGTACCCGGACGGCGTCGCGCCGGAGCCCGAAACGGTGCTGGCGCGGACTCAGTGGTGGGTCGAGATCTTCGAGACGCCCTGCATCGCGGTGGCGCATGCCGCTTCGCAGCTCGAAGAGCTGGCCACGACCGAGGCCGAGTTTCTCGGCCTGGAGAGTGCGCTCTGGATGGACGAAGGCGTCGATCTCGCCGCGGTCCAGGCACTCCTGGCCGCCCGGGAGCCGACTTCGTGAGGCTGGCGCAGGTCGTCGTCGCGGGCCTCGCCCTCGCTTCGGTAGCTCCGGCCCTGGGGGAGACGCCGAAGGACGTGGTGCCGGCGAGCCCCCGCACGATCAAGGTGGCACCACTCAAGGATCTGCCGACGCCCTACACACCCGGCGCGGTCGGGGCCGTGCCGGGGCCGTCGAGCAAAGCCCCGGATATCGCCTTCGGCGCCTACCAGCGCG
>NZ_CAXUJR010000016.1:0-8236 GCF_964251405.1 uncultured Methylobacterium sp. | reverse complement strand
GTGCCGGGGCCGTCGAGCAAAGCCCCGGATATCGCCTTCGGCGCCTACCAGCGCGGCCAATACGCCACCGCCTTTCGCGAGGCGACGAAGCGGCTCGCGGCGGACCAGAAGGATGCCGCCGCCATGACGCTGCTCGGCGAGCTCTATAACCAGGGGCTCGGCATCCGCCAGGACGCCGTGAAGGCGGCCGAATGGTACCGGCTCGCGGCCGCGCAGGGCGATGCCCATGCCATGGCGGCCCTCGGACTGATGGCGGTCGATGGCCGCGGCGGCCCCAAGGACGCCAAGGCCGGGCGGGCCTGGCTCGAGAAGGCCTCGGACAAGGATGACGCGACGGCCGCCTACAATCTCGGCCTGCTCCTCTTGGGCACGGGCAATGCGAACGAGCTCTCCAGGGCTGCCTCCCTGTTCCAGAAGGCGGCCGAGGGGGAGATCGGCGCGGCCCAGCACAATATCGGCGTGCTCCATCTTCAGGGGCGCGGCGTCACGAAGGACCCGGCCAAGGCGGCCGAGTGGTTCCGGCGCGCGGCCGATAACGGCGACCTTGCAGGAGAGGTCGAATTCGCCATCCTGCTCTTCAACGGCACCGGCATTCCCAAGGACGAGATCCGCGCCGCGCGCTATTTCGCCCATGCGGCGTCCCGCGGGAACGCCATCGCGCAGAACCGCCTCTCGCGGCTGTTCGCGGCGGGGCGCGGCGTCCAGAAGAACCTAGTCGAGGCGGCGGCCTGGAACCTCGCGGCCTCGGCGCAGGGGCTCAGCGACGCCTGGCTCGACCAGTCGCTCGCCGGCCTCAGCACGGAGGATCGCGGCCGGGCGGAGAAACTGGCGGCCGAACGCGTCAGCATGAACTGAGCGGCATCCCCGCCGCGCGAGGCAGACCCGCGTCGGCCGGACGCGTGGGACGTGTCATGGCCGGACCGGATCTGTTAAGGGGAGGGCCGTCGGGCGGACCGCTTCCGATGGAACTCCCCCGTCCCGAGGTACCGGCGCCACCGATGGCGACGAGCATCTCTCTCGCGGGTCCCGCTCGGCTGCGTCAGTCGAGTGCGCGACCTCGGTGGCCAGGACCGCTCCGCCTTCTCGCCCTTCCAACGACCCGGACCAGCAGACCGATGATCAGCTCACCTCTCATGACCGTGATGGTCGACGCCGTGCGCAAGGCGGCCCGCAGCCTCAAGCGCGACTTCGGCGAGGTCGAGAACCTTCAGGTCTCCCGCAAGGGTCCGGGCAACTTCGTCTCTGCCGCGGACCGCAAGGCCGAGGAGGTCCTGCGCGACGCCCTGATGAAGGCTCGCCCCGGCTACGGCCTGATCCTCGAGGAGTCCGGCGCGATCGAGGGCCAGGACAAGAGCCATACCTGGCATGTCGATCCCCTCGACGGGACCACCAACTTCCTCCACGGCATCCCGCATTTCGCGATCTCCGTGGGACTGGAGCGCGACGGCCAGATCGTGGCGGGCGTGATCTACGATCCGATCAAGGACGAGCTGTTCGTGGCCGAGCGCGGCAAGGGCGCCTACCTCAACAACCGCCGCCTGCGCGTCTCGGGGCGCATCGACATGGCGGACGCCCTCGTCGCCTATGGCTCGCCCTATCTCGGGCGCGGCGACCATCCCAAGCTCCTGCGCGAGGTCGCCGCTGTGATGGCGGTGACGGGAGGCGCCCGTCGCTTCGGTTCGGCGGCGCTCGACCTCGCCTACGTCGCTTGCGGCCGCTCCGACCTGTACTGGGAGCGCGACCTGCAGACCTGGGACATCGCGGCGGGCATCATCATCGTGCGCGAGGCTGGCGGCTTCGTCACCAGCGCCGACGGCGGCGCCGAACCCCTCGCCGCGCGCTCGGTCGCCTGCGGAAACGAGGCTCTGCACGGCGAACTGGTCAAGCTCCTGCGCCGGGCACATGCGTGAGGTGGGTCCGACTTTCCAGCCGGCGTAGCTTCTGATCTAACGCGCGCGTCAAACGCCAGAATCGACGAAAGCCGTCCGCATGGAAGCCCGCCGCCACATCGCGCTCAAGGACTCGATCCGCTCGATTCCGGACTACCCCAAGCCCGGGATCATCTTCCGCGACATCACCACACTGCTAAGCGACCCGCGCGCGTTCCGCCGGGCGGTGGACGCGCTGGTGCATCCGTTCGCGGGCGGGCGGATCGATCAGGTCGCCGGCATCGAGGCACGCGGCTTCATCCTCGGCGGCGCCGTGGCGCACCAGCTCTCGTCGGGATTCGTGCCGATCCGCAAGAAGGGCAAGCTCCCCCACACCACCGTCTCGATCGCCTACGCCCTCGAATACGGCACCGACGAGATGGAGATCCATGTCGACGCCATCAAACCGGGCGACCGTGTGCTGCTCGTCGACGACCTCATCGCCACCGGCGGCACCGCCTGCGCCGCGGTGAACCTGCTGCGCCAGATCGGCGCCGAGGTGGTGGCGGCCTGCTTCGTCATCGACCTGCCGGAGATCGGCGGCGCGCAGAAGCTGCGCGACCTCGACGTGCCGGTGCGGACGCTGATGGAGTTCGAGGGACATTGAGAGACGCCCTTCCCTCCCCCTCGCGGCGAGGGACCGAGGGTGGGGCTGGCTGGGTGACCCTCTGCGGAGGCCAGCGGAACCACCCCCACCTCCAACTCCTCCCCGCAAGGGGGAGGAGAGTGCGGGCTTCCTAAGCCGCCAGGCTCGCGAACAGCCCCCGCCCGTCGGTTCCGCCGACCAGATCCTCGACGAAGTTCTCCGGGTGGGGCATCAGGCCGAGCACGTTGAGCCCGTCCGAGTAGATGCCCGCGATCGAATTGAGCGACCCGTTTCGGTTGGCGTCCACGGTCGTCTCACCGCCGGCATCGCAGTAGCGGAAGGCGACCCGGCCTTCGCCCTCGATTCGTGCGGTCGTCTCAGGATCCGCGAAGTAGTTGCCCTCGCCATGGGCGACGCAGACGTCGATGACCTGGCCCTTCTCGTAGGCCGAGGTGAAGCGGGTATCGGCCCGCTCAACCCTCAGCAATTGCCGGTGGCAGATGAAGCGCCGGTCGACGTTGCGCATCAAAACACCCGGCAGCAGGCCGGATTCGCACAGGATCTGGAAGCCGTTGCAGATGCCGAGCACGAGGCCGCCGCGTTCTGCATGGGCCCGCACCGCATCCATCGCCGCCGCGCGCCCGGCAATGGCGCCGCAGCGAAGGTAATCACCGTAGGAGAATCCACCCGGCAGCACGGCAAGGTCGGTGCCGGCCGGCAGCGCCGTCTCGGTGTGCCAGACGGTGGTGACGTCGGCACCCGCGAGCCTCAAGGCCCGCGCCACGTCCGCCTCGCGGTTGGAGCCGGGAAAGACGACGATGGCGGCACGCATCAGGCGATCTCGATCGCGTAGTCTTCGACGACGGTGTTGGCCAACAGCTTCTCGCAGGCTTGGCGCAGGGTCGCCTCGGCGCTCGCGCGGTCGATCGTCCCGAGCTCGATGTCGAAGACTTTGCCCTGACGCACGCCGTCGATCCCGTCGAGACCGAAGGAGGACAGGGCCGCCTCGATCGCCTTGCCCTGGGGGTCCAGCACGCCGGTCTTCAAGGTGACGATGATGCGGGCTTTCATGGGCGGGCAACCGATCCGGTGAGGGAAATCTGCCCTGCGGATAGTCCGTAATCCCCGCACTGGCAACGCGAGCCGCCGCCTCGACGGCGTCAGCGCGGCGTGGACGCCCCGCGGATCGGCTCGATGCTGGTGGCCCGGCGCCAGAGCTGGAGCATCACCCACGCGGCGAACACGCTGAAGACCACCATCAGCACGTGCCCGGCCCGGTCGCCGAGATCGAACAGGCCGGCAAGTGCCCAACCCGACGCGATCGCTACGGCAAAGACCTCGGTGCCGACCAGCACCATCATGCTGACGATCGTGATCAGGTTACGCGTGTTCACGGGTCGACTCACCTTTCAGACCATGAGGGGGACAAGACCCCTCACGGCGCGGACAGGCCGCGGGCATAGCTCAAACAGCCGGAGGGCCGCAATATCGGCCGTCCCCATGCGGAAAACGAGCTTTACTGGCCCACGATCACCGCGGAGCACGCTTGGCGAGAATCCGCTGAAGCGTGCGACGATGCATGTTGAGGCGGCGGGCCGTTTCCGAGACGTTGCGGCTGCAGAGCTCGTAGACGCGCTGGATGTGCTCCCAGCGCACACGGTCCGCGGACATCGGGTTCTCGGGCGGATCGGCGCGCTCGCCCGGCTGGGCCATCAGCGTTCCGTGGATCTCGTCCGCGTCGGCCGGCTTGGCGAGGTAGTCGAAGGCGCCGAGCTTCACCGCAGTGACGGCCGTCGCGATGTTGCCGTAGCCGGTCAGGATGACGCCGCGCGCTTCGGGACGGCGCTCCTTGAGCCGCGCGATCACGTCGAGGCCGTTGCCGTCCCCGAGCCGCATGTCGATCACCGCGAAGGCCGGTGGATGCGCCTCGACGGCGGACACCCCTTCCGCGACGCTCTCGGCGACCCGAACGCTGTATCCGCGCATTTCCATCGCCCGTGCGAGCCGGGTCGAGAACGGCTTATCGTCGTCGACGATCAGCAGGCTGCGATCCGAGAAAGCCGCCAACGGATCGTTGTCGGCCAGCGAGACAGGGTCGGCATTCGGTATTGCAGCTTGCGTCAGCATCTGACGCTCCTCCAGTTTTCTGATCACTCTGAGGAACTTTATATAGGTACCGCACCGCGTTCGATCAGGGGGGAGACAGTCGTCGCATCGGATTCCTTGAGCGCAATCGTCTCTCTCTCGAAGATGTGACGCGCCCAGGAGATCCGCACCACGGCGCCGGTGGTCGGTTGACCCTCCGCATCGTGGCTGGACACGTTCGAAAGCGAGAGCTGTGCTCCCGATCGCTCGATCAAGGTCTTGGCGATGAACAGCCCGAGCCCCAGCCCGGCCCCGGCCTCGCCGCCCTGGCGCGACTTATCCGGGCTGCGCGTGGTCACGTAGGGCTCGCCGGCGCGCAGCAGCACCTCGCTGGAAAAGCCTGGGCCGTCGTCGCGGATCTCGAGCGAGACGCGCTCGTAGGTCCAGCGCGCTTCGATCGCGACCCGGCTCTCGGCGAAGTCGACGGCGTTGTCGACGATGTTGCCGAGTCCATACATGATCCCGGGATTGCGCCGGCAGACCGGCTCGGGGCCTTCCCCGTGCTTGGTGATGTCCAGCGCGACGCCCATGGCGCGCTGCGGCTCGACGAGTTCCTCGACGAGGTGGCTGAGCGTCACGGTCTGCAGAAAGCCGCCCTCATCGCTGTCCAGCGACGTGAGCTTGGAGAGGATGCCGCGGCAGCGGTCGACCTGGTCGCGCAGGAGCTTCAGGTCGTCCTGCACGGACGGCGAGGCCGAGGCGCCGAGCTGACGGGTCAGCTCCTTCGTCACCACCATGATCGTCCCCAGCGGTGTCCCGAGTTCGTGGGCCGCCGCCGCCGCGAGACCGTCGAGCTGCGAGAGGTGCTGCTCGCGCGCCAGCACCAGCTCGGTGGCGGCGAGCGCCTGAGCGAGCTGGCGCGTCTCGTCCGCGACCTTCCAGGCATAGACCCCGGTGAATGCCGTCCCGAGCAGGATCGCGGTCCAGACGCCCGAGATGTAGAGGAATGGCAGTTCGAGCCGCCCGTCGCTGAACCAGGGCAGCGGACGGTGGACGAGGGCGAGCAAGGTCGCAAGGCCCACCGCCAGTAGTCCCAGTGCCAGGGTCCGTTCCGGCGGCAGGGCGGTCGCCGAGATCAGGACCGGGGCGAGGAACAGCAGGGAGAACGGGTTCTGCAGACCGCCGGTGAGGAAGAGCAGCGCCGCGAGCTGGATGATGTCGAAGGCGAGCAGGAGCGCCGCCGAATCGTCGCTGAGCCGATAGCTTGCCGGAAAGCGGATCCTCAAGGCGAGGTTGAGCCAGGACGAGGCCGCGATGACGAGGAAGCACCATCCGAACGGAAGAGGCAGGCCGAGGCCGAACTGCGCTCCCACGACGGCGGCGCTCTGGCCCGTGATGGCGAGCCAGCGCAGCCGGACGAAGGTGTCGAGCCGCAGGTGCCGCGCCGCCCGGACGAATCCGCTCGTTTCCGTGTCCATCATGATGGGGGAACGATAGCGCCCGCAGCCGGGCCGTCCATCCCCGTCGCGCGATCAACCCGTCCGGATCCGGCGGGAACGGGAACTGGAGAGCAGTCGTTCAGGTTCCTCGTGCACCATCTGTTCGATTGACGGGACGCGTGAGGGCGGTGATGAGTCAGGCCTATTACTGGTACGAGATGGCGCGCTGGTCGACGGCGCCCGCCCGCATCGCCGCGGATATGCTCAAGCACAGCCTCGAAAATCCGGCCAATCCGTACTCCTATTCGCCCTACGCCCGCTCGGCCAAGGCCGCCTGCGAGATGTTCGAGCGGGTGACCCGGCGCTATGCCAAGCCGAGTTTCGGCCTGACCGGAACGGTCTTCGACGGCGTCAGCGTGCCGGTGAGCGAGCGCGTCGTCTGGGAGCGGCCGTTCTGTCGCGTCATCACCTTCGATCGCGGTTTCGTGCGCGGGCCGGCCGAGCCCCAGCCGAAGATCCTCGTCGTCGCGCCGATGTCGGGCCATTACGCGACGCTTCTGCGCGGCACGGTCGAGGCGCTGCTTCCCGACCATCAGGTCTTCGTGACGGACTGGGTGGATGCCCGCGCGGTGCCGCTCTCCGAGGGGCGCTTCGATCTCGACACCTATATCGATTACCTGAAGGACATGTTCCGGGACCTCGGCCCCGATCTCCATGTCATGGCCGTCTGCCAGCCGGCGGTGCCGGTCTTCGCCGCGGTCGCGCTGATGGAGGCAAAGGGGCGATCGGGCGTGCCTGTCTCGATGACCTTGATGGGCGGACCGATCGACACCCGCCGCTCGCCCACCGCCGTCAATTGTCTCGCCCAAGAGCGTGGCACCGCTTGGTTCGAGCGTCACTGCATCACGACCGTACCGGTCGGCTACCCGGGAGCCTGGCGTAGCGTCTATCCCGGCTTCTTCCAGCTCTCCGGCTTCATGGCGATGAACATGGACCGCCATGTCGATGCCCACTCGGAGATGTTCGATCATCTCGTGACCGGCGACGGCGATTCGGCCGACAAGCATCGCGAGTTCTACGACGAATACCTCGCCGTGATGGACCTCACGGCCGAGTTCTACCTGCAGACGGTGAGGACGGTGTTCGTCGATCATGCGCTGCCCAAGGGCGAGATGTACCACCGGGGGGAGCGCGTCGATCTCGGTGCCATCCGCCACTGCGCCATCCTGGCGATCGAAGGCGAGAACGACGACATCTCCGGGGTCGGACAGACCAAGGCGGCCCTCGACCTGACGCCGAACCTGCACGAGGACCGCAAAGCCTATCACCTGCAGCAGGGGGTCGGGCATTACGGCGTCTTCAACGGCTCGCGCTACCGCACCGTCATCGCGCCGCGGATTGCATCCTTCGTGCGCGAGATGCAGGGTCTGGCGACGTCCCGCGTAACGCACCTGCGCCAGGTCGGCTGAGAACAGACATTCGGCTGCCGCGGGGCATGGAAGCGGACGCGGTGGATGGCTAAGCTGCCCCCATGCGACTCGCACTCCGGCGACGGCCCGTCCCCGATCCCGACCATATCGAGATCCAGCACGGAGACGAACGACTTCGCGTCGGCCTGCGTCGGCGTACGACCGCGCGACGCCTGACGCTGCGCGTCAGCAACGCCACCGGCGAGGTCGTCATGACCTTGCCGGCGCGGACGGCGCTCTCGACCGCGCAGCGCTTCGCCGAGAGCCATGGCGGCTGGATCGCGATGCGGCTTGCGAAGGTGCCCGAACGCATCGCGCTCGATGCCGGTTCGGTCCTGCCCTTGCGCGGAACACCCCACCGGGTCGTCCATCGCGGCACCCGCAGCCGCGCCACGGCGTGCGAGGCGATCGATGGCGAGCCCGTCATCGCCGTCTCCTGCGAGGCGCCTCACGTGGCACGACGGGTCCGCGATTTCCTCGATCGCGAAGTCCGCAAGGACTTGGGCACCGCCGTCGCTGCCTACACCGCAGCCCTCGGCCAGGGGCCCCGGCGCATCACGGTGCGCGATACCCGCAGCCGCTGGGGGTCGTGCACGGCGAGCGGCGACCTCAACTTCTCCTGGCGCCTGATCCTGGCGCCGCCCCTCGTGCTCGATTACCTCGTGGCGCACGAGATGGCGCATTTGCGCGAGATGAACCATTCGCCCCGGTTCTGGGCGCTGCTCCGTT
>NZ_CAXUJR010000015.1:38302-52807 GCF_964251405.1 uncultured Methylobacterium sp. | reverse complement strand
GCCGCCACCGCGAGGTAGCGGGCCGGGTCGTAGTTCAGGATCGGACCGAGCCAGCGCTCGACCGCCGTCAGATCCATGCCCTTGCGCAGAGCGTAATCCTCGACCTGGTCGCGCTCCACCTTGGCGACGCCGAAGTAATGCGCCGCCGGGTGGGCGATATAGAGGCCCGAGACCGACGAGCCGGGCCACATCGCGTAGGATTCGGTGAGCTTCACGCCGATGCGCGGTTCGGCCTGGAGCAGGTCGAACAGGGTGACTTTCTCGGTGTGGTCGGGCTGCGAAGGGTAGCCCGGTGCTGGCCGGATGCCGTCGTATTCCTCCTTCGCGAGGTCCTCGGGCGCGTAGGCCTCGTCCGGTGCGTAGCCCCAGAATTCCTTCCGGACGCGCTCGTGCATGCGCTCGGCCAAGGCTTCGGCGATGCGGTCGGCGAGCGCTTTCACGAGGATCGAGCGGTAATCGTCGTTCGCACGCTCGAAGCGCTCACTGATGCGGACCTCTTCCAGGCCGGCGGTGACGACGAAGCCGCCGACATAGTCGCCGATGCCCGATCCTTCCGGCGCGACGAAGTCCGACAGGCAGGTATTGGCCCGCCCGTCCCGCTTCGTGAGCTGCTGGCGCAGACCGTGGAAGGTCGCGAGCTTCTCGGACCGGCTCTCGCCGGTGTAGAGCGCGATATCGTCGCCGACCGAGTTGGCTGGCCAGAAGCCGAGGATCGCCTTCGGGTTGAACCAGCGCTCCTCGACGATCTGCTTGAGCATATCCTGAGCGTCGTCGAACAGGGCCTTCGCGGCCGGGCCCTGGTTCGGGTCCTCGAAGATCGCCGGGTAGCGGCCCTTGAACTCGTAGGTCTGCAGGAACGGCGTCCAGTCGATGTAGGGGACGAGATCGGCGACCTCGTAGGTGCGGAACACGCGCGTGCCCGTGAAGGTCGGCTTCTTCGGCGCATAGCCGGACCAGTCGATCTTGAACGGGTTGGCGCGGGCCTTGGCCAGCGGCAGGCGCTGCTTGTCGAGCTCGGAGCGGGCATGCGCGTCCGAGACCTTGCGGTACTCCGCGCGGATGTTGGCGATGGTGGTGTCCCGCGTCTCCTTCGACAGCAGGCTCGACACGACGCCGACCGCGCGGCTCGCATCCGTGACGTAGACGGTCTGGCCCTTGGCATAGGAGGGGTGGATCTTCACCGCCGTGTGGACACGGCTCGTCGTCGCCCCACCGATGAGGAGCGGCACGTCGAAGCCCTCGCGCTCCATCTCGGCGGCCACATGCACCATTTCGTCGAGCGAGGGTGTGATCAGGCCGGAGAGGCCGACGATGTCGACATTCTCCTTGCGAGCGATGTCGAGGATCTTGGCCGCCGGAACCATCACGCCGAGATCGATGATCTCGTAGTTGTTGCAGGCGAGCACGACACCGACGATGTTCTTGCCGATGTCGTGAACGTCGCCCTTCACCGTCGCCATGAGGATCTTGCCCGCGGCCTGGCGCTTGCCGTCGCCGCCATTGGCGAGCTTTTCCGCCTCCATGAACGGCTCGAGATAGGCGACCGCCTGCTTCATCACGCGGGCCGACTTCACCACCTGCGGTAGGAACATCTTGCCAGAGCCGAACAGGTCGCCGACCACGTTCATGCCGGCCATGAGCGGGCCTTCGATCACGTGGAGCGGGCGTGCGGATTCGAGCCGCGCCTCTTCGGTGTCGGCCACCACGTACTCGGTGATGCCGTTGACCAGCGCGTGCTCCAGCCGCTTGGCGACCGGGGCCTCGCGCCAAGTCAGGTCGGCGGTCTTGGCCTGGACGCCGCCGCCGGACTTGAAGCGCTCGGCCGCCTCCAGCAGCCGGTCGGTGGAATCGTCGCGGCGGTTGAGGACGACGTCCTCGCACAGCTCGCGCAGCTCTGCCGGCAACTGGTCGTAGACCGCGAGCTGGCCCGCGTTCACGATGCCCATGTCCATGCCGACCTGGATGGCGTGGTAGAGGAACACGGCGTGCATCGCCTCGCGCACCGGCTCGTTGCCGCGGAAGGCGAAGGACAGGTTCGAGATGCCGCCCGAGATGTGGGCGTGGGGCAGCGTCTCGCGGATGATCCGCGTCGCCTCGATGAAGGCGACGCCGTAGCCGTTATGCTCCTCGATGCCGGTCGCCACCGCGAACACGTTGGGATCGAAGATGATGTCCTCGGGCGGAAAGCCGACTTCCTCGGTCAGGACCTTGTAGGCCTTGGTGCAGATCTCGACCTTGCGTTCCAGCGTGTCGGCCTGCCCCTGCTCGTCGAAGGCCATGACCACCACGGCGGCACCGTAGGACCGGCACACCTTCGCGTCGGCGATGAACTTCTCGACGCCCTCCTTCATGGAGATCGAGTTCACGATCGGCTTGCCCTGCACGCATTTCAGGCCGGCCTCGATCACCGTGAACTTCGAGGAATCGATCATCACCGGCACGCGGGCGATGTCGGGCTCGGCCGCGACGAGGTTGAGGAACTCCACCATCGCCTTCTCGGAATCGAGCAGGCCCTCGTCCATGTTCACATCGATGATGGTTGCGCCCGCCGCCACCTGGTCTCGGGCGACGTCGAGGGCCGCCGCGTAGTCGCCCGCCGTGATCAGCTTGCGGAACTTGGCCGAGCCGGTGACGTTTGTGCGCTCGCCGACGTTCACGAAGGGAATCTCCTTCGTCAGCGTAAAGGGCTCCAGCCCGGAGAGCCGCATCAGTCGCGGCGGCTCGGGAATCGCGCGGGGCTTCTTGCCGGCCACGGCCTGCGCGATGGCGCGGATGTGATCCGGCGTGGTGCCGCAGCAACCGCCGACCATGTTGACGATGCCGCCCTCCGCAAATTCGGCCACGAGCTTCGCCATCGCCTCCGGGCTCTCGTCATAGAGACCGAACTCGTTGGGCAGGCCGGCATTCGGGTAGGCGCAGACCAACGTGTCGGCGATCCGCGACAATTCGCTGATATGGCCGCGCATCTCGCGGGCGCCGAGCGCGCAATTGAGGCCGATGGTGAGTGGCGCGGAGTGGCGCAGCGCGTTCCAGAAGGCCTCGGGCGTCTGGCCGGACAGGGTACGGCCGGACAGATCAGTGATCGTACCCGAGATCATGATCGGGAGCCGGAGCCCGAGTTCGTCGAACACCTGCCACGTCGCCGCCACCGCCGCCTTGGCGTTGAGCGTGTCGAAGATCGTCTCGATCAGGATCAGCTCGGCGCCGCCGTCGATGAGGCCGCGGACCTGTTCGGCATAGGCTTCCTTCACGTGATCGAAGGTCACTGCCCGGTAGCCGGGATCGTTCACGTCGGGCGAGATCGAGAGCGTGCGGTTCGTGGGGCCGATGGCGCCTGCCACGAACCGGCGGCGGCCATCCTGCTCTTCCGCGAGCTTGGCAGCCTCGCGGGCAAGGCGGGCGCCGTCCCGGTTCAGCTCGTGGATGATCGATTCCATGCCGTAATCGGCCTGGGCGATCGTTGTGCCGGAAAACGTGTTCGTCTCGCACATGTCGGCGCCGGCGAGGAAGTAATCGAGGTGGATCTGCCGGATCGCGTCGGGCTGGGTCAGGATCAGAAGGTCGTTGTTGCCCTTCTGGTCGTGGCCGTGGTCGAGGAAGCGGGCACCCCGGAAGTCCGCCTCGCCGTAGCCGAGCCGCTGGATCACCGTGCCCATCGCCCCGTCGAGGACAAGGATCTTTTCCTGGGCGCGCTGGCGCAGTGCTGCTTCGATTTCGGTGCCGTCGACGGGGCGGAGATCGGTCATCGAGTCTCTCAGGTGAGGTCCGGGGGAAATCCCTCCCCCTTTCGGGGAGGGGTAGAGGCGGGGGTGGTTCAGGAGAAGTCGCGCGGTATCCGGCTCTACCCCCACCTCCGGCTCCTCCCCGCAAGGGGAAGGAGAAGCGCGTTCATCTCTGACGTCGGGTCACGCCGCCTTCTGAGCCGCAACCTTCGGCGCCTGCGAACGCAGGCCCAGCAGGTGGCAGATCGCGTAGACGAGATCGGAGCGGTTCATCGAGTAGAAGTGGAAGTCGCCGACACCCTGGTCGACGAGGTCGAGCACCTGCTCGGCCGCAACCGCGGCGGCGACGAGGCGCCGGGTCTCGACGTCGTCCTCCAGGCCCTCGAACCGGGCGGCCAGCCAGTACGGCACGGACGCGCCGGTCCGGCGTGCGAAATTGGCCGATTGCTTGAAGTTCTGCACCGGCAGGATTCCCGGAATGATCGGAATGTCGATACCGGCGGCTCGCACCTTGTCGACGTAGCGAAGATAGATGTCGTTCTCGAAGAAGAACTGCGTGATCGCCTGATCGGCTCCGGCATCGACCTTGGCTTTCAGCGCGTCGATGTCGGCATCGAGGGTTGAGGCCTCGGGGTGCTTCTCCGGGTAGGCGGACACGGAGACCTTGAAGTCACCGATGCGCTTGATGCCGGCCACGAGGTCGGAGGTCTGGGCGTAGCCGCCGGGATGGGGGCGGTAGGCGGTGCCGACGCCGTCCTGCGGATCGCCGCGCAGGGCCACGATGTGGCGCACCCCGGCATCCCAGTAGGATTGCACCACCGCGTCGATCTCCTCGCGGGTGGCGTCGACGCAGGTGAGATGGGCGGCGGGCTTGAGGCTCGTCTCCTTGATCATCCGCGCGACGGTGTTGTGGGTGCGCTCGCGGGTGGAGCCGCCGGCGCCGTAGGTCACCGAGACGAATTTCGGCTGGAGCGGCGCGAGCCGCTCGATCGACGACCACAGGATCTTCTCCATCTCGTCGGTCTTCGGCGGGAAGAACTCGATCGAGACGCGGATCGGAAGGTAGCCGTCGCGGCTGGCGCGGTGCTGAGAGGGGTTGGGCATCGGGATCGTCCTCAATCTCGGTCGGTTCAGACGGTATCGTGGGGAGTGCGACGCGGGTCAGGCCACCGCTCGCGCGTCCTCGGACAGGATGGCGACCTCCGTCTCGGCGGCGAGCCAGAGGGTCACGGTGAGCTGATCGGCGGCGTCGCCGGCGGGTACGAGGTCGCGGGTCGCAACGGCGCCGAGGCCGGCCTCGGCGAGCCAGCCGGAGACCTGATCGCGGGAAAAGCCGAGGCGCCGATGGGCCTGGGCCTCCCGCAGGAATTCAAGGTCGTGCGGGGCGAAATCGACGACGAGGAGCCGACCACCCGGGGCCACGAGTTTTGCCGCCTCCCGCAGCGCCCGGGCGGGATCGTCGAGATAATGCAGAACCTGGTGCACCAGAACGAGGTCGAAACCGCCCCGCCCGAAGGGTGGCGCGTGGATATCGCCCTGGCGCAGGTCGACCCGGGACAGCCCCATCCGCTCGAGATTGGCCCGGGCGACGGACAGCATGGCATGGCTCGAATCGAGCCCCGTCGCCCGCCCGGCACGGCTGGCGAGCAGCCCGAGCATCCGCCCCGTGCCGGTGCCGAGATCGATGAGGCTGCGGACGGGACGCATCCCCAGGATCTCCAGAACAGCAGCCTCGACGGTCGCCTCGGGCACGTGCAGCGAACGCACCCGATCCCATTTCGGGGCGATCCTGGCGAAGAAGGTCTGAGCCGTCTCGGCCCGTTGCGACCGCACCGCCTCGAGCCGCGCGCGGTCCTCGGATAGGGGCGCACCGGCCCGGTCGAGACCGCCGATCAGAGAGTCGACGAGCCCCGCATGGCCATCGAACAGCCTGAAGAAGGCCCAGGCCCCCTCGCGGTGCCGCTCGACCAAGCCGGCCTCGACGAGGAGCTTGAGATGGCGCGAGATGCGCGGCTGCGACTGCCCGAGGATATCGGTGAGATCCGACACCGACAATTCGCCGTCCGCCAACAGGGCCAGGATACGCAGGCGCGTCTCCTCCGCCGCCGCCCGAAGAACGCCGAGGGCGGCAGTGAAGGAAATAAGCTCTGAGACCTCATGAGACATAAAGATATCTTTATGTCCGTTGCAACGCGATGGCAAGGGCTTTCATGGGATCGTGCGATCGTCGCCAGGACGCCTGTTCAATTCTGGCGCGGCGACAGCCCCGGTCAGGCGTCGTTCCAAAGCCAGGCCGCGCCACGGACTCCGGATGCGTCCCCATGAAGGCTCGCGCGGATCGGGGTCTCGACGAGATCCGAGAACACATGCGGTGCCATCGCGGCTGGAAGTGCGGCCAGGATTTCGGGGACGCGGGAGAGTCCGCCGCCGATGACGATGATGTCGGGGTCGAGGATATTGACGACGTGCGCCATCGACCGACCGAGGCGGTCGATATAGTCGGCGAGTGTCCGGCTTGCTTCGGCCTCTCCCGTCCTCCAGGCGCTCACGATGTCTTCGCCGGAGAGGTGACGGCCGGTCCGTCGCCGGTGGGAGGAGGCGAGGCCCGTTCCCGACACCCAGGTCTCGATGCAGCCGTGGCGCCCGCAATAGCAGGCAGGGCCAAGGCGCTCGTCGTCGCGGGGCGATGGCAATGGATTGTGCCCCCATTCCCCAGCGATGCGGTGACGCCCCGGCAGCGCGGTCCCGCCGATCGCGATGCCGGAGCCGACGCCGGTTCCGAGGATGATGGCCCAGACGACGGCGCCACCCGCCGCCGCGCCGTCGACCGCCTCCGAGACGGCGAGGCAGTTCGCGTCGTTCTCGATCCGGACGGGGCGGCCGAGGCACCGTTCGAGGTCGGTCTGGAACTGCCGCCCGTTCAGCCAGACGGAATTGGCGTTCTTGACGAGGCCGGTGGCTGGCGAGATCGCGCCCGGCATGCCGACACCGACGGTGCCGGTACCCTCCGCATCGGCTTCCAGACCGGCGACGAGCCCGGCGACCGCCAGGACCGTTTCGCGATAATCGTCCCGCGGCGTCGCGATCCGGCGGTCGGCGCGCGTTGCGCCGCCCTCGTCGAGGGCGATCCCGGCGATCTTGGTGCCGCCGAGATCGATCCCGACCCGCAAACGTGGCGGCGTCATGAGCCCGAGATGCCGTCGTTCAGCGGATGGCGGTGGCCGGGGTCGCAGCGTCGGGCGCGAGATCCATGTTCGGCGCGTGATCGGATATCTCGGTGCCGATGGAGAAGGGGTGTGCCATCACCTGGTTCAGTTTCTCGCGGTCGAGTTCGCCCTCCCAGCGGCTTACCACGATGGTGGCGACGCCGTTGCCGACGAGGTTCGTCAGCGCCCGGCACTCCGACATGAACTTGTCGACGCCGAGGATGAGGGTCATCGCCGCCACGGGCACGGGATTGTTGGGAATGGCGCTCAGCGTTGCCGCGAGGGTGACGAAGCCGGCTCCGGTGACGCCCGAGGCGCCCTTCGAGGTCAGCATCGCCACGAGGATGATGGTGGCGTACTGGCCGAAGGTGAGGTCGGCCCCCACCGCCTGCGCCAGGAACAGCGTCGCCAGCGTCATGTAGATGTTGGTGCCGTCGAGGTTGAACGAGTACCCCGTCGGGATGACGAGGCCGACCACTGAATCGGACGCGCCGAGACGGCGCATCTTCGTCATCATGTGCGGTAGCACCGTCTCCGACGACGACGTGCCGAGCACGATGAGAAGCTCGTCCTTGATGAAGGCGAGGAAGCGGAAGATCGAGAAACCGGCGATCCTGGCGATGCCGCCGAGCACGATGACGACGAACAGGAACGCGGTGACGTAGAACGTCCCCACCAGCCAGGCGAGGTCGACCACCTTGCTGATCCCGTACTGGCCGATCGTGAAGGCCATGGCGCCGAAGGCGCCCAGCGGCGCCAGCTTCACGATGAGCCCGATGATCCGGAAGAAGACCTGCCCGGCCATGTCGATGGCGTGCGCGATCGACTGGCCCTTCTGGCCCATGCCGGTGACCACGACGCCGGTCAGGATCGAGACGAGCAACACCTGCAGGAGGTCTCCGCCGGCGAGCGCGTCGAAGAAGCTCTTGGGGATCAGAGCCATGATATGCGCGACGGTCGAATCGCTGGCCGCCTTGCTGGCGTATGTGGCGACCTGAGTCGCGTCGAGCTTCGCGGGGTCGGCGTTGAAGCTCGCACCCGGCTTGACCACTTCGCCGACGAGAACGCCGATCAACAAAGCGACGGTGGAGACGACCTCGAAATAGATCAGCGCCTTGAGGCCGACGCGGCCGACCTTCTTGAGGTCGCCGATCGAGGCGATGCCGTGGACGATGGTGCAGAAGATGATCGGCGCGATCATCATCTTGATCAGCGCGATGAAGGCGTCGCCGAGCCATTTGAGCGACTTGCCGAATTCCGGATAGACGTAGCCGACGAAGATGCCGAGAACGATGGCGATCAGGACCTGGATGTAGAGCACCCTGTACCAGGGATCCTTGGCCGCCGGCATGGTCGCTACTGGCGCGGTTCCGGACGTGATCGTCTGATCCATAGTTCCTCGCCTATGCGCCGTTATGCCGCGTCGTTCTTTAGGATGATCCTCCGCGAAGGTAGCGAGTTCGGTGTCCGCACTCAATCGTCGATAGGTCCTGCGAAGGGATTTCCCGACGCCGTCCCGTATCGACGGAACCGAGGTCGACAAGCGCTTAAACCGCTGCGCTCGTGACGGCGAGGACTCGCCCCTCCCCGATCGCATGTCCGATCGGCGATATCGCGATCAGGTCTGCTGGTTGCGCCGCGGGCGGACCGTCCAGCGCTCGAACGTCCCGTCATCATCGCGCGCCGGCTCCTGCGGCGGGTGAACGGCGGCACCGAGAGCCTGCGACAGGCTCTCGAACACGTCCTCCATGCGGGTGTCCGGGGCGGGCTCGGGTTGTCCCGTCTCGGATTCGTCCGCGGGAGGCGCCTCCACGAACGGCATCTGCGGCGGCGTGATCTGAGGGGCGGGAATCGGGAGGGGCGCCGTCGCCACCGTCGACGGGGTCGTACCGACGATGCGGCGCAGGGAGTTCACCACGCTCCCGTCGTCGGAAGCCTTGACGGCGGTCGCGTTGTTGTAGCGGCCGAACCCGAAACGCGGCTCGATCAGGTCGAGGACGGCGTCGAGGGCCGCGTTGGTCAGGCCGATCTCGCCGGGTTGCGGCGCGCCGTTGATCCCGACGGCGTGGCGCTCATAGGCCGGGTCGGCGGTGACCTCGGGACCGAACCAGGCCGGCGCGCCAAACCCGGCCGCCTCGTCGGAACTCTCGAAGGTGACGCTCAGGATGTCGAGGTTCGCCGGAGCGACGTAACGGTCGACCAACACCTCCCGTCCCCCGCCGACGGCCACCGCGGTGCGGTCGTAGGCGGCCTTGCCGGAGCAGACATCGAGCAGGGCGTCGCCATGCGCCCGCGGCACTTCCGTGCGCTCTTCCGACGTGTTGCCGTCCGGCGTCGAGGTGACGAGGACGAGATGGCAGTTCTGGCCATCGACCCGGACATAGGAGGTCCGTCCGCCCTGGGGCGGGAAATAACCCTCGGTGATGCGCGATCCGCCTCTCTCCTTGCGGATCAGGCGAACGAGGGAGGACGCGACGAGAAACCGGCGAACGACGCTCATACTCAACCCCCACGGCATCTCACGGCGGACGGCATCGGAGCCGGGAGTGGCCGATGCCGTACGATGCGAGGCGATGTCACCGCCTGACGGCGAAGACCATAACCCTTGTCATGGCCTAAGCAAAAAGGCGCCGAAATCAAGACATGCCGGACGGGGCATACGGGATGGCAAGGATTTCCTCACCATCCCTTAATCGTAGCCCATCCCCCGGAAGGTCAGGCCTTCGGCTCGAACCGCATCGCCGCGCCGTTCATGCAATAGCGCAGGCCCGTGGGTGCGGGTCCGTCATCGAAGACGTGGCCGAGATGGCCTTTGCAGCGGGCGCAATGCACCTCGGTGCGGGTCATCCAATGGGTGCGGTCGACCTGCGTCTCGACAGCGTCCTCGATGGGATCGAAGAAGCTCGGCCAGCCCGTGCCGGACTCGAACTTGGTCCCGGTCTCGAACAGCGGCAGTTCGCACCCGGCGCACAGGAAGGTGCCCGGGCGCTTCTCGCCGTTGAGGCAGCTCGCGCCGGCCCGCTCGGTGCCGTGCTCACGCAGGACGCGGTATTGCTCCGGCGTCAGGATCGCGCGCCATTCCGCTTCGGTCCGCTGGATCGTCTCGCCCTGGCTGGCGCCGTCGACCATTCCCGTCATGGTGTCCTCCCATCTCTGCTGAGGGTTAAAGATGGGGCGCCCCACGCCGTCTTCGAGGTAGAGCCGGCGAGGGATCAGGCCGCTGCGCCGAGGGTGTCGGCCATGCGTGCCTCGCGCAGGCCCATCGGGCGTTCCGGACCCGTGGTGGTGTCCCGCGCGGTCTGGTGCTCCATCTCGGCATTGATCTCGGCCCCGAGCAGCACGATCGTCGTCGAGATCCAGATCCAGGTCATGAAGCCGATGACGGCGCCGAGCGACCCGTAGGTCTCGTTGTAATTGCCGAAGCTCGCCACGTACCATGAGAAGAGGATCGAGGCGACGAGCCAGAGCAGGCCGGCGACCATGCTGCCGGTGCCGACCCAGCGCCAGCGCGCCTGCTCCCGGCTCGGCCCGTAGCGATAGAGCAGCGCCAAGCCCCCCAGCAGGATGATCAACAGGGCCGGCCAGCGCAGGAGGGCGATGAGCCAAGCGCCCTTTCCCAGCCCGAAGAAGTTGAGCACCACCGGCAGCACGACGATGCCGCCCAGCGCGAGGATGACGAAGACCAGGGCACCGACCGTGAAGGTCAACGAGCGCAGGTTGAGCATCACGAAGGAGCGCTTCTCCTCCTCCTCGTAGACCACGTTGAGCGCGTCGAAGATCGCCTTCACGGCCGCATTGGCGCTCCAGAGCGAGAGCAGAAGCGAGGTGAAGAAGGTCAGCCCGAGGGAGCCGTCGCTCTTCTGGGCGATGCGCTTCACCTGCTCGCCGACGATCTCCACCGCCCCGGATGGCAGCACGCCCTGCATGGCGGAGAGATGCCCGTTGATGACGGTGGCGTCGGCGAAGAGGCCGTAGCAACTCACCAGCGCGGCGATGGCCGGTACCAGCGAGAGCAGGGTGAAGAAGGTCACGCCGCCGGCCACCGAGAGCACGCGGTCCTTGTTGAACTCGAGGTAGACCCGGTAGCCGATGTCCTTCCAGCCGGAGGCCGTGATCTCGTGAGGGGCGTCCGCGGTCCGTCCGCGCTCCGGTTCGATCGCCGCCACGCGCGCTGCGGCCTGGCCGCTATAGGATCTCGCGCCTTCCACGAGCCGCGGATCTGACGGTGCGTCGGCCGGACCGGCCGCGGGCTCGTTACGCTGCCGGGGCGTGGCCGCCACGACGATGAGGGCGACGCCCATCAGGAGCGTCCAGAGGATCGGGGAATGACCCGGAGCGCCGGCGGCTTTCGACATGTGTGGCGATGACATCGGGCAACCGGGCTGAGGCGGGGCGGGACCCGCCCTGCTCTCGGCAGAACGGAGGCGGGCGGCACGCCGTTCCGTCCTTATCCCCGCAGGGGTGAGGCCGCGCCAAGTCGACGGTGACGCTAGCCCTGATAAAGCTGTGCGTGTGTCTCGCGCAGGACGTTCTTCTGCACCTTGCCCATGGCGTTGCGCGGCAACTCGTCGGCGAACAGGATGCGCTTTGGGCACTTGAAGCGCGCCAGCCGGCCTTCGAGGGTCTGCAGCATCTCGGCCTCACCCGGCGCATCGGCCCGGGCCACCACCACGGCGGTGACGCCCTCGCCGAAATCGGAATGCGGCAGGCCGATCACCGCGGATTCGACGATGCCGGGAAGCGCGTCGAGCTCGTTCTCGACCTCCTTCGGGTAGACGTTGTAGCCGCCGGTGATGATGAGGTCCTTGCCGCGTCCGACGATGTGGACGTAGCCCTGAGGGTCGATCTTGCCCAGATCCCCGGTGATGAAGAAGCCGTCCGTCTTGAACTCGGCGGCCGTCTTCTCCGGCATCCGCCAGTAGCCCTTGAACACGTTGGGGCCCTTGACCTCGATCATGCCGACGGCGTCGGCGGGCAGGTGCGCTCCTGTCTCGGGGTCCACCACCCGCACCGCGACGCCAGGCAGGGCCAACCCGACGGTGCCGGCGATGCGGGCGCCCTCGTAGGGGTTCGAGGTGTTCATATTGGTCTCGGTCATGCCGTAGCGCTCGAGGATGGCGTGGCCGGTGCGGGCCTGCCATTCGCGGTGCGTCTCGGCGAGAAGCGGCGCCGAACCCGAGACGAACAGGCGGATCGACTTCGTCGCGTCCGGCGTCAGGCCGGGCTCCTTGAGGAGGCGCGTGTAGAAGGTCGGCACGCCCATCATCGTGGTGGCGCGCGGCATCAGGCTCAGGATCTGCTTGGGGTCGAACTTCGACAGGAAGAACATCGCCGCGCCGCTGGCGAGCACCACGTTGGTGGCGACGAAGAGGCCATGGGTGTGGAACACCGGCAAGGCATGGATCAGGACGTCGTCCGCGCTGAAGCGCCAGGTCTCGGCCAGCGTCTCGGCGTTCGAGGCGAGGTTGGCGTGGGTCAGCATGGCGCCTTTGGAGCGCCCGGTGGTTCCGGAGGTGTAGAGGATCGCCGCCAGGTCGTCGGGCTCGCGCGGTACGTCCGCGAAGTCCGTCCCGGCCGCATCGGCCGCCTCCGCCAGGGTGCCGCGGCCATTGCCGTCGAGGGTGGCTACCTGGCCGACCCCCGCGGCGCGGGCGACGGGTTCCATGGGCGCGCGTTTTCCCGGATCGCAGACGAACAAGGCCGGCTCGGCATCGCCCAGAAAGTACTCGATCTCAGCCGCCGTATAGGCGGTGTTGAGCGGCAGGAAGACGGCTCCGGCCCGGACCGCGCCGAGATAGAGGAAGACGACCTCGGCGCTCTTCTCGACCTGCACGGCGACGCGGTCCCCCGGCTTCACGCCGAGATCCACCAGAGCCGACGCATAGGCGGCCGATCGCTCCATGAGGTCGGCGTAGGTGAGGCGGGTGCCCTCGGCGGTCTCGATGAAGGTCTTGGCGGCCGGATCCGCTGGCAGGTTCGCGCGGACGAGATCGAACAGGTGCTTGACCATGGACTTGACGTTCCTGGAACTCACGATCCTGAAGCGGGGCGCTCAGGCCTCCGCAAGGGCGACGGCGCGCGGCGGCGGAATGTTGGCGCGCAGTTCGCGGTTGACCGCGCTCGACGCGGAGACGGTGCCGAGATTGGCGTAGGTTTCGTGGTTCTTCTCGATCGCCGCAAGGTCGTAGAGGTAGTTGACCATAAGTCCGTAGGACTGGGACAGGCCCTTGCCCGAGACGTCGCCGAGGAAATTCATCCGCTCCAGCCGTGCCCCGTTGCCGAGGTGGAAGCGGGCGACGGGATCGAGGGGTCGCCCGCGCTCGTTCTTGGCGCGAAGGAAGTAGGCGGCGCCCGCAGGAATCAGCGCCTTGCGCACGGCCTCGCATTTTGCCTTGTCGCCCTGCCAGTCCGGCGAATCGAGAAGGCGCAAGGCCTCCACGTCCTCCCGGGTCAGGCCGAGCGGCGCATCCGCCCGGCGCTCGCGGTCGAGCCACTTCGCGAAGCCCGGCACCGGGGACAGTGTCACGAAGGTCTTGAGGGTCGGGATCTCGCGGGCCAGGTCCTCAACCACCTGCTTGATCAGGAAATTGCCGAAGGTGACGCCGGCCAGCCCCTTCTGGCAGTTCGAGATCGAGTAGAAGACCGCGGTGTTGGCAGCACGAAGCGGCAGCGGATCGCGCTCATGCGCCAGGATCGGCGCGATGGCGGGCGCGATACCGGAGGTCAGCGCCACCTCGACGAAGATCAGCGGCTCGTCGACGAGCGCCGGATGGAAGAACGCGAAGCAGCGCCGATCCTGCGGCTCGATGCGCCGGCGCAGGTCGTCCCACCCGGCGATCTCGTGCACCGCCTCGTAGCGGATGATCTTTTCCAGGATATGGGCAGGCGTCGTCCATGCGATCGGGCGCAGCACCAGGAAGCCGCGGTTGAACCACGACGCGAACAGGTGCTCGAAGTCGCTGTCGAGGCTGTCGACCGCCTCGATCAGGGCGTGATCCTCGCCAGCCGCGCGCAGTTCCCGCCGCAGGGTCATCAGATCCTCGCGCATGCGCACGAGGGCGAACGTCCCGTCGCGGGCAAGGTTGAGGCGCCGGATCAGTTCCTGGCTGCGAGGCTCGGCCGCTTCGTGCAAGGCTCCCAAGGCCGCCCGTGTCGGGCTGTCGCGATAGGCCGTCATCGCCCCTTCGACCGCCTTGTAGTCGGCGCCGAACTCCATCGCGACGAGGCGAAGGAAGGTCGCCTTCTCCGCCAATGCGAATGCTGCGTATCGGTCGAGGATCAGGCGGGCGAGGGCGACGCCGGATGCCTCGCCTCGCCGCGAGATGAGGTCTTCGCAGAGATTGACGAGTTCGACTGAGTTGGCGCGGGCAGCGAGGTCGCCCCGCCCGAACCCGATGAGATCGCGACCACGGTCGCTGATCGTCTGGAGGAGGTCACCGAAGAACGAGATCGCCGCCATGCCGAGTCGCCTGAGCCTTCACCCCTGGAGCGATGCCGATCCCGACAGCCCTTGGCCGGCGAGCCTTCTACTTTAGGACGGCTCTTCGCCGAGAGCCAGAGCGACGCACACGAAGTGC
>NZ_CAXUJR010000015.1:25564-38202 GCF_964251405.1 uncultured Methylobacterium sp. | reverse complement strand
CCTTCTACTTTAGGACGGCTCTTCGCCGAGAGCCAGAGCGACGCACACGAAGTGCAGCGGCATTGTCCTCAGGAACGGTTTTCCGCGCCGGACTCGACGCGGGCGCAATCCGCGAGAAGGCGCCAGTCGTCGACGCCGTGCTGGCGGGCGAACCGGATCTCCGCGGCACGGAGGGCACGGCCGGCATCGCGGGCGCGCAGGATATCCACCGCTCCGATCGTGAACGGCACTCCCATGATCTCTTTTGCGAAGGCGACACGATAACTGGGCATGTCAGTCTCCATGACGGCGGCAGGAAGGAACGCGACATCGGCACCGTGTCCCGGCGCGACCATCAGACCTTGCAATCGGGTGCTTGCCAAGCCGGACCCGGCAGCATTGAGCCGGTCAACTCTGGCACCGGCAACAAAATCGATATGGGTTTGGCCAAATTGACCGGCAAGCCCAGGTCGGATGACCATGCTGCGACCCAGCCTCGGCCTTCGTGGCGGTTGTCCGAAGCTGGCCCGGCACGTAGTTCGCTGGCACCGCAACCGCCGCCGGATCGTCCCTCGATGACAACACGCACGCGCCTCGCCGTCCTCACGCAGAGGCTTTTCCGTTGAGCGACGGCCATCCGCATGGTTTCACCGCGAGGGCGCGCTTCGGCCTTACCCTGATCGCGGGCGGCGCCGTTGCCAACATCTACTACAACCAGCCGCTGCTGGCCCTCCTTGTCGCCGAGTTCGGCGAGCAGGCGGCCGTTCTGATTCCGACCGCTTCCCTTATCGGCTACGGCCTCGGCATCGTCGGCCTTGTCCCTCTGGGCGATACCCTGCCGCGTCGCAGCCTGATCATCTGGCAACTCTTGGGTCTCAGCATCGCGCTGATCGCCGCGGCGGCCGCCCCCACCCTGGCTGTCCTGGCGCTGGCGAGCCTCGTCATCGGGTTCCTGGCCTCGGCGGCGCAGCAGGCGGTGCCCTTCGCGGCGGAACTCGCGCCCGACGCCACCCGCGGCCGAATGGTCGGCCAGGTGATGACGGGTCTCCTGAGCGGCATCCTCCTCGCCCGCACCGTTAGCGGATTCGTGGGCGCGCATTTCGGCTGGCGGGTCGTATTCTTCGCGGCCAGCGGCATCGCGCTCGGCATTGCCGCCGTGGCGGCGGCGACCCTGCCGAGAACGCCGCAGACAGCCCCCCTGCGCTACCGCACCCTGATGCTGTCGATCATGGACCTCGTGCGGACGCAGCCGGTCTTGCGCAGCGCGAGCCTGTCGCAGGCCTTCCTGTTCGCCAGCTTCAACGCCTTCTGGGCGACCCTGGCGCTGCTGGTGGAAGCGCCGCCCTTCGATCTCACGGCGGCCGGTGCGGGCCTGTTCGGCATCATCGGGGTCTGCGGTGCCATGGTCGCGCCGCTCTCGGGCCGCTTCACCGACAGGCGGGGCGCCCGCCCGGTGGTGCTGGCCGGCGGAGCCTTCGTGATGGCGGCTTTCGCGGTGCTGTGGTTCGCCGGGGCATCGTCGCTGGTGGCGATCGGGCTCGGCGTCCTCCTCATCGACATCGGGATCAACGCCGCCCTCATCGCCAACCAGACCAGGGCCTATGCCCTCGTGCCGGGTGCGCGCGGCCGCATCAACACGGTGCTGTTCACGATGATGTTCGTGTTCGGTGCGATCGGGGCCTTCGCCGGTTCGCAGGCCTTCCTCCGCTTCGGCTGGGGCGGCGTCTGCGCCGTGGGGCTCTGCCTGGCGGGCGCGGGTCTCCTCGTGGCCGTGCTCGACCCGAGGCGGACGGCGACGGCCTGAGCCAGGTCAACGCAGGATGCGCGAGAGCCGGCACCACTCGGTCCTGTCCGCCGGCAGCCCGAATCGCAATCGCTCCGGCATCGGTTCGAACCGCCTCACATAGATGCCGGCCTGGCCAAGGCGTCGGAACAGGGCCGGCCCGTCGGCAAAATCCGCCGTGCGGAACAGGCACGTCCCCCCGACGACCGATCCTCCGCCACGGACAATCATGCGGTCGAGGCGGCCCGCATCAGCAGCGCGGGCGATTCGGGCGGCGTCCCGCCACGACTGATCGACGAGCGCCGCCCGGCCGATGGCGAGCGCCGGACCGGCCACCGCCCAGGGTCCCAGCGCCAGGGCGATCCGCCGCGACAGGGCCGGCTCAGCCAGGGCGAAGCCGAGGCGGAGACCCGCGAGGCCGTAGGTCTTGCCGAACGAGCGCAGCACCAGGATGCCGGGCGCGACATCGGCGGCGAGCGAATCGACGGGCTCGAGGTCCGCGAAGGCCTCGTCGACGACGAGGAGCCCGCCGCGCTGCCCGAGCGTCGCTGCCATCTGCAGGAGGCCGCGGGCGGCGACGACGCGGCCATCCGGGTTGTTGGGATTGACCACCACGACCACATCCGCGGACCCGGCCGAAGCCAGATCCGCCACCATCGCCACGACGTGTCCGCCTCGTTTCCAGGCGGCCGCATGCTCGGCATAGGTCGGTCCGACGACGGCGACCCGCGAAGGGGACCGCAGCCGCGGCAGGGTCTCGATCAGCATCTGCGTGCCCGGCGCCGCCACGATCGTCGCAGGGTCGGCGCCGTAGGCTTCCGCCGCCGCCCGAATCAGGCCGGCGAGGTCGGTGGCCGACGGTAGCCGTGCGAAGGCGCTGGCGGTCGGCGGCGGACACGGATAGGGGACCGGGTTGATCCCGGTCGAGAGGTCGATCCAGGGTTCGGGCGCGTCCGGAAACAGGCGCCGCGCCGCGTCGAGGTCGCCGCCATGGGCGATCGGTGCCCCCTCCCCGGTCAGAGATCCCTCCGCCGCAGAATGCCCTGGACCGCCCTCGCCCATCCGCCCGACACGCTTCCGATCCTGGTGCTCGCCCTCGCCATCGAGGCGGCGGCCGGCTATCCCGACGCGCTCTACAGGGCGGTCGGCCACCCTGTCACCTGGATCGGCCGCCTGATCGACGCCCTCGACCGCCGCCTGAACCGCGGCAGCGCCACCCGACGGAAAATGGCGGGAATCGCCAGCCTCCTCATCCTCACCGTGGTCGTAGGCGGTGTCGCGCTGGCCTTGAGCGCGCTGGCCGGGCTGGCCGGGCCATTCATCGGCCCGATCCTCATCGGCGTCGCCTGCGCGAGCCTGCCGGCTCAGCGCAGCCTCGACGAGCACGTCGCCAGGGTGGCGGCGGGCCTGCGCCGGGACGGCGTGTCGGGTGGCCGCACCGAGGTCGCCATGATCGTCGGGCGCGATCCCGAGAGTCTCGACGAGGCCGGCATCTGCCGCGCGGCCATCGAGAGCCTGTCCGAGAACTTTTCCGACGGGATCGTCGCGCCGGCTGTCTGGATCGGGATCGGCGGCCTTGTCGGAGGTGCCCTCTACAAGGCGATCAACACTGCCGACAGCATGATCGGTCACCGCACGCCCCGCCACGAGGCCTTCGGCTGGGCCTCGGCCCGCGTCGACGATCTCGTCAACCTGCCCGCATCACGGCTCTCCGCCGGGCTGATCATCGCGGCGGCAGCCTGCCATCGCGGCGCATCGGCGTCGGGCGCCTGGCGAGCCGTCCGCCGCGATGCCGGACACCACCGGTCGCCCAACGCGGGATGGCCGGAGGCCGCCATGGCGGGTGCCCTCGGGCTCCGGCTCGCAGGCCCACGGGTCTACGGGACCGTCAGGGTCGAGGATGCCTGGATGGGCGACGGGCGGGTCGAAGCCGGCGCGGCGGACGTGGAGCGGGCGCTGGCGCTTTACCGCACCGCCTGCGGCCTGCTCCTGGCTCTGGCCGTCCTCGCCGCGGCCGCTCTCCTGTCGGGGCGCTGAGCGTCAAGTCAGCGCGAGAAGGCGGTCGCAGTCCACGTGCCGCTCGATATAGTCGGCGAGGCAGTCGAGCACCGCATCGATCCCGGCCTCGTAGCCCTCGCCGCTCGATGCCGTGCCGAGCCGCGCGAGCCAGGCCGCGCGTTGGCGATCGTCGGCGAACAGGCCGTGGACATAGGTGCCGCCGACGCGCCCGTCGCCCGAGGTGGCGCCGTCCTCACGCCCATCCGCGAAACGGATCAACGGCCGAGCCGTGTCGGGACCGTTCGTCTCGCCGACATGCATCTCGTATCCGGCAAAAGGCACGTCGTCGGGCATGGTGACTCCGGTCACCCCTTCGAGACGCTTGACCGGAGTCATCACGGTCTCAACGTCGAGGAGCCCGAGCCCCGGCACCGAACGAGGCGCTCCCTCGATCCCGTGCGGGTCGGCGATGCGTCGCCCGAGCATCTGGTAGCCGCCGCAGAGGCCGAGCACCCGCCCCCCGCGACGGACATGGGCGTGGATGTCCACGTCCCACGCCTGCGCACGCAGGAAGTCGAGGTCGTCGATGGTGGTCTTGGAGCCCGGCAGCAGCACCAGGTCGGCGTCGCCGGGGATCGGCTCGCCGGGCCGCACCAGCACGACCGCGATGGTGGGCTCTGCCCGCAGGGGATCGAGGTCGTCGAAATTGGCGAGTCGGGGAAACACCGGCATCGCGACGACCCGCCTGCCGGGACCGGCGGCCGAGCCCTTCAGCCCCAGGATGTCTTCCGCCGGAAGGCGCGCCGCGTCGGGGAAATGCGGCACGAGGCCGAAGCTCGGCCAGCCCGTCCGCTCAGCGATGATGGCCATCCCGTCCGCGAAGAGGCTCGGGTCGCCACGAAAGCGGTTGACGATGAACCCGCGGATCATCGCGGCATCCTCGGGGTCGATCACGACCTTCGTGCCCACGAGGCTCGCGATGACCCCGCCGCGGTCGATGTCGCCCAGAAGGATCACCGGCACGTGGGCGGCGCGGGCAAAGCCCATATTGGCGATGTCGCCCCGGCGCAGGTTGACCTCCGAGGCCGAGCCCGCGCCCTCGACGACGACGAGGTCCGCCTGCGCCTTCAGATGCGCGAAGCTCTCCAGCACCGATGCGAGGAGACGCGGCTTCCAAGCCTGGTAGTCGCGGGCGGTGGCGGTACCAACCATGCGGCCCTGAACCACGATCTGCGATCCGGTCTCGCTCTGCGGTTTCAGAAGGACCGGGTTCATGTGGACCGACGGCGCCACTCGCGCCGCCCGCGCCTGCAACGCCTGTGCCCTCCCGATCTCGCCGCCATCCGCCGTCACCGCGGCATTGTTCGACATGTTCTGGGGTTTGAACGGCCGCACCGCGAGGCCGCGATTCGCGAAGGCCCGACACAGGCCCGCTACGATCAGCGACTTGCCGACGTCGGATCCGGTACCCTGGATCATGAAGGCACGAGCCGTCATCGTTGCAATCCCAGATCCGACAGCGGTTTCATCTCAAATCCACGGACTCGTGTCGGTCTCGGCGGCGCATGGCACCCGGTCCGTGATGGTCAACTGATGTTCACCTTTCTGGGCCGTCCCGACTTCCGCGGCCGGTAATGTGCCTGCAGCAGGATCGAATCCCGCAAGGCCGCCCGGCACACCATCGCCACCGGCGCCGGCACCGAGGCACTCCCCGCCTTGTAGGCGTTCCACGAACTGAGCGAGACGGACAGGAACTCGGCGGCTTCCTGGTTCGACATACCAACCTTAGCCTGCCAAGCGGCGAGATCCCGATGCCCGAACGGGCGCTGCTCGATCGCGAGCCGGTGCAGATGCTCGGCATCGATGGCGAGGTCGCCGTCCGGGTCTCCCCATTCGACGGAAGCCCCGTACTCGCCGACCCTCACAGTACCGAAAAGGGCCGAATCTGAGAGCGGATCCAGCACGGCGCCACCGGTGCCGATCCATCCGGCCAAGTCGATGCGGTCGGACGGGCCATGCTGCCAACTTACGGCGATCAAGGTCGGTCCGGTCCGGTCTACGGAGGCGATGCGAGGTAGGGTTTCGGCCATGGTGCCCTCCTCAGGCGACGGGGAAACGAGCATTGATGCGGTTCCATTCGGCCTTGAGCATGGCGACGTTGGCGGTCGCCCATGTCATCGCTGTTCGCTCGACCTTCGCCGGCACCGAACCCTTCAGAATGCGAAGCGGAGAGATCCCAACCAGGGCTTCGGCACCGGGCGCGAGGATGTGGAAATGCGCCGGAAGATGATCGTTCGCGTAGATGACGATGCGGACGTTTCCGAACTGGTAGATCTTGCCCATCGCCGCCATGCTGCCTGCAGCGAAAACATCATCCAGAAGCCGGATGATGTAAACAGCCGCGACGAACTTGCCCCTGCTCTATCAACGGTCGGGAACGGCCAGTGACCTGATCAGAACTCGATTCCCTCTTGCGCCTTCACCCCCGCCGCGAAGTGGTGCTTGACGACGGCCATCTCGGTGACGAGGTCGGCGGCCTCGATGAGCGCCGGCTTGGCGTTGCGGCCGGTGACGACGACGTGGAGGCCGGGCCGGCGCGCCTGGAAGGCCGCGACCACCTCGTCGATGGGCAGGTAGTCGTAGCGCAACGCGATGTTGAGCTCGTCCAGAACGAGGATTCGGATCGTCGGGTCGGCCATGAGGTCGAGGGCCTTGGACCATGCGTGCTCGGCCGCGGCGATGTCTCGGGCCTTGTCCTGGGTCTCCCAGGTGAAGCCCTCGCCCAGCGTGTGCCAGGCGATGCGGTCGCCGAAGGTCGCCAGGGCGTGCTTCTCACCGGTGTCCCAGGCGCCCTTGATGAACTGCACCACGCCGACCCGCCAACCGTGGCCGAGCGCGCGCAGCATCAGGCCCAGTGCCGCCGTGGTCTTGCCCTTGCCGGGACCCGTGTTGACGATGAGGAGGCCCTTCTCGATCGTCTTCTCGGCGACCTCGGCGTCCTGGACGGCCTTGCGCTTCTCCATCTTGAGGCGGTGGCGGGCTTCCTCGTCGAGGCTCATGCTTGCGCTCCGGGTTGCGGTTTGACGGTCATCGGCAAGCCGGCGACCATGAAGATCACGCGGTCGGCCTGCGCGGCGAGGCGCTGGTGCAGGCGTCCGGCCTCATCGCGAAAGCGCCGCGCGAGAGCATTGTCCGGCACGATCCCGAGGCCGACCTCGTTGCCGACGAGAACGATCGGGCCCGGGGCGTTCGCACAGGCATCGAGGAGTGCCGCGACGGCATCGGGGACGTCGGCGTCCAACAGGATCAGATTGGTCATCCACAGGGTCAGGCAATCGACCAGCACCGGCCCGTGCGCGCCCGCTATGGCACGGGGCAAGTCGATCGGCGCGTCACGCGTCACCCAATTCTCCGAGCGCCGCTCGCGATGGAGCGCGATGCGTGCGCGCATCTCGTCGTCGAAGGCCTCGGCGGTGGCGAGGTAGAGCCAGGGCGCGGGAGCGGCCTCGACCAGCCCCTCGGCATAGGCGCTCTTGCCGGAGCGGGCGCCGCCGAGAACGAGGGTCATCCGTGAAAAAGTCTGCCGCATCGGCGTCCTTTAGCCCGAAACCCGTCCACGGGGTCAAAGGAAGCGCGAATCCAATCGGGCTGCGCGTTGTACCTGCCTCCGCGATGGCGTAATGAGACGGATGGACGGTGCCCCGGCAACGGGGTGAAAAGGGAATGCGGTGAGAGCGAAGTTCGTAAGGATTTGCTCGATTCCGCGGCTGCCCCCGCAACTGTGAGCGGTGAGTGCCTGTCATCGGCCACTGGAGCGATCCGGGAAGGCGGCAGGGACGACCAAGACCCGCGAGCCAGGAGACCTGCCGTCCGCCCGCATTTCCTCGAACGCCGCCGGCGGGGCGGCCGGAGACACGCATGACGACGAACACGCTCACCCTTGCCGGCGCCCGTACCAACGAGCGCCTCGGCGCCGTGCTGATGGCGGCCATGCTCGGCCTCGGCCTCGTCTTCATGGCCGGCTTCGCGCCCTCGATGACGCTGCACAATGCGGCGCACGACTTCCGGCACGCACAGAACTTTCCCTGCCACTGATCCGTCCGGAACGGACCTGAAGGCAGGACGAATCCCATGATCATCCGAATGCTGTCGGCGGCACTGGTCGCCGGCTTCCTTGCGGCCGTCGTCGCCACGGGGCTGCAACTCGCCCTGACCTCACCGCTGATCCTCGCCGCCGAGCGCTACGAGACTCAGGCTTCTGCGCAAGTGCCGGTTCTGGCCGCCCTCGCACCGTCGTTGATGGTTCGCGTTCATGCCCACGGCGAAGCCCATGCGCCGACGGGCGGCAATGACGCCGTCTGGGAGCCGGCCCCCGGCTTCCAGCGGATGGCCTTCACGGCCCTTGCGACGCTCGTCGGCGGCGTCGGCTACGCGCTGCTGCTCGGTGCCGTCCTCGTCGCCTGCGGGCGCGAACCGACGATGGAATCGAGCGTCGGCTTCGCCGTCGCCGGCTTCCTGGCGGTGTCGCTGGCGCCTGCGCTCGGCCTGCCGCCGGAGCTTCCGGGCATGCCCGCCGCACCATTGGAAACGCGTCAGGCCTGGTGGATCATGACGGCCGCCGCTACGGCCATGGGGCTCTACCTCATCGCGATCCGGCGTGTGCCGATCACCATCCTCGGCGGCCTCGTCCTCGTCGTCGCACCGCACCTCGCCGGCGCACCGGAGACGGACCACGCCGCCTCCGCCCTGCCGGCGGGCTACGCCGCACAGTTCGCCGCGCGTTCGCTCGGCGTGTCCTTCGTGTTCTGGATCGTCATCGGCCTCGCCTTCGCCTGGGCCTGGCAGACGTTCGGCCGTACGCGCCCGGTCGCTGCCCGTGCCTGACATCGTCCTCTACGTCTGCACCACCTGCCGAATGGCGGACGACGCGTCAGAGCCACGGGCCGGCGCCCGCCTGCTCGCTGCCTTGCAGGAGGCGGTGGTAACGGACGGCGTGCGGATCGAGGGGGTCGAATGCCTCTCGGTCTGCAAGCGTCCCTGCACGGTGGCGGTCGCCTCGGAGGGCCGCTGGACCTACGTCTACGGAGATCTCGATCCCGTCTCGTCTGCCGGGACCATTCTCGACGGACTCGGTCTCTACGCGGATACGCCCGACGGGATCGTGCCTTGGAAGGCCCGTCCCGAAGCCTTCCGCAAAGGCGTCGTCGCCCGCATCCCGCCTTTCCCGCCGCCCGGCGACCAAAACCTCGCGGACGCAGCCGAATGAGCATCGTGGAAAAAATCCCCTGCACCATCATCACCGGCTTCCTCGGGGCAGGTAAGACGACCCTCGTCCGTCACCTCGTCGAGAATGCCGGCGGACGCCGGCTCGCGATCGTCGTCAACGAGTTCGGCGATATCGGCTTCGACGGCTCCTTCCTCGCGGCTTGCGGCATCCAAGGGTGTCAGGACGAGGACATCGTCGAGCTCGCCAACGGTTGCATCTGCTGCACCGTCGCCGACGACTTCGTGCCGGCCCTCAACAAGCTCCTCGACCGCACCGACCCGCCCGAGCACATCCTCATCGAGACCTCGGGCCTCGCCCTCCCGAAGCCCCTGGTCCAGGCCTTCCAGTGGCCGGCGATCCGCTCGCGGGTCACCGTCGACGGCGTCGTGGCGGTGGTAGACGGCCCGGCCGTCGCCGGCGGATTCTTCGCCGACGATCCGGCTGCACTCGCCGCGCAGCGCGCGGGCGATTCCAGCGTCGACCACGACAACCCGCTCGAAGAGGTGTTCGAGGATCAGCTTCTCTGCGCCGACCTCGTTATCGTGAACAAGGCCGACCTGCTCGACGAGTCTGGCCGCACCGCGGTGCGGGCCGAGATCGAGCGCCAGCTGCCGCGCGCCGTGAAGATGGTCGTGACCGAGCACGGCCGTATCGATCCGCAGGTGCTGCTCGGGCTCGGTGCCGCGGCCGAGGACGACCTGGCCTCCCGTCCCTCCCACCACGGCGAGGGCGAGGATCATGACCACGACGACTTCGAGTCGGTGGCGATCGCCGTTCCCGCCAGCGCAACGGCCGAGGATCTCGCGGTCCGCGTCGCCCGAGCGACGGAGACGGCCGGCGTTCTGCGCATCAAGGGCTTCGCGGAGGTCGCCGGCAAGCCGATGCGCCTCGTGGTCCAGGGCGTCGGCACCCGTATCGCCCATCATTACGACCGGCCCTGGCGCGGCAACGAGCCCCGCGACGGCCGCCTCGTGGTGATCGGGCTGAAGGGCTTCGACCAGGGCGCGGTCGCCGCCGCCTTGGCGGGATAGTCCGCCATGCACCTGATCCGCATCGATACGGTCTCCCTCGACGAGGGCGAAGCCGCGGTCGATCTCGGGCAGGCGCCGGGGGACATCGTCTTCCTGTCGTTCACGGATTCGGATCTGGTCGGCGTCGCGGCCGCGCACGCGGCGGAGGTGTCGCTCTCCGCAGCGGGTCACTCAGCCCCCCCCACCCTGCGCCTCGCCAAGCTCGCCAAACTGCGCCACCCGATGTCGGTGGATCTCTACGTCGATACCGTGATCGCCAAGGCGAAGATCGTCGTCATCCGCTGCCTCGGTGGCCTCGACTACTGGCGCTACGGCATCGAACGCGCCGCGGCAGCCGCCCGCGCCAACGGGGTCGCCCTGGCGGTCCTGCCCGGCGACGACCGGCCCGATCCCAGGCTCGACGCCTTCTCGACCGTGCCACCAGAACTGTCGGGCCTCCTCGACGCCTATTTCCGCGCGGGCGGCCCGGAGAATCTGGGTCGGATGCTGCGACGGCTCGCCGGAGAGATCGGCCATCCGGTGACGACCGAGCCGCCTCGCGCCTTGCCACGCGGCTTCCATTGCTGCCCCGGCTGCGGGCCAGTGTCGTGGGACCATGCCAGCGATGTCGGTCGCAGCCCGGTGGCCGAGCGCCACGGAGGCGCGCCGCCGCTCGCGCTCATCCTCGTTTACCGGTCGGCGATCCTCGGCGGCGACGGCGGCCCGGCGGCGGTGCTGGCTTCCGAACTCGGAAGCCGCGGGATCGCGTCGGTCGCCGTCGCGGTGTCGAGCCTGAAGGACCCGGAGGCGCTTGGGGCGCTTCGCGACGCCATCGCCGGGCAGAAACCCGATATCATCGTGGCGGCAACCGCTTTCTCGGCGCGTGACGATGCCGGATTCGTGCTCGACGACGCCGATTGCCCGGTGATCCAGGCCTTCACGGTTGGCTCGCCGCGAGCGGCTTGGGAGGCCTCCGCCCGGGGCCTGAGCGCGGCGGACCTCGCCATGCAGGTCGCCCTGCCGGAATTCGACGGGCGGCTCTCGGGCTTTCCGATCTCCTTCAAGGAGGAAGCCCCCGAGATCGAGGGCTTCGGCGAGCGCCGGGCGCGGCCCGACGCCGCCGGCATCGCGGCGCTCGCCGACCGGGTTGCGGCCTGGGTCCGGCTTGCCCGAACGAAGCGGGCAGAGCGCCGGCTCGCCCTCGTCCTCTCCGATTATCCAGCCCGTGGCGGGCGAGCCGGCTTCGCGGTCGGGCTCGATACGCCCGAAAGCGCGCGGACGATCGCCTGCGTCCTGGCGGAGGCGGGTTATGCCGTCGGCGCGCTACCGGAGGCCGATGACCTGATGCGTCGGCTGACCGGGGGCGATCTCGACGTCGCGGTCTCCCTGGACGCGTATCGGACATGGCTCGCCGGCCTGCCGGAGGCGCTGCGGGAGACCCTTCGCACGCGCTGGGGTGCCCCGGAGGACGATCCGGTCTGCACAGATGGCGCCTTCCGGTTCCGGAGCGTGTCCTGCCGCACCCTTCAGATTTTCCTCCAACCCGACCGCGGCCGCTCTGCCGACCGAAAAGCCGGCTACCACGACCCGGACGAGCCGCCGACCCACGGCTATCTGGCGTTCCATCTCGGCCTGCGGACGCGGTTCGATGCGCTGATCCATCTCGGCACCCACGGCACCACGGAATGGCTGCCAGGCAAGGCCGTGGCCCTGTCACCCGATTGCTGGCCGGCGCTCGCGGTGGGGCCGCTGCCGGTGATCTATCCGTTCATCGTCGATGATCCCGGCGAGGCCGCACCGGTCAAGCGCCGGCTCGGCGGCATAGCCCTCGGGCACCTGACGCCGCAGGCTGTCCAAGCCGGCTTGAGCCCCGAGGCCGCGCACCTACGCGAGCTCGTCGAGGAATATTCGGGCGCCAGCGTCCTCGATCCGCGCCGGGCCGCCATCATCAGCCGAACCATCCTCGACGAGGCAGACGCAGCCGGGCTGATCGCCGGCGCTGGGATCGATGCCCAGACGCCGATGGCCGACGCACTTGCCGCCCTCGACGCGCATCTGTGCGACCTGTCCGAGGTCACGACCCGTGACGGGCTCCACGTCTTCGGGCAAGCCAGGTCTGGAGCGAGCGACGCCGCGGCCGCCTGCGCCGTGGCCGAGCGGAGCGGGCTGCTGGTTGCACTCGACGGACGCTTCGTCCCGCCGGGGCCGGCCGGATCACCCTCCCGGGGCCGCACCGACGTCATCCCCACGGGTCGAAACCTCACGACCCTCGATCCCCGCGCAATCCCGACCCGGTCCGCCACGATGCTCGGCGCCAAGGCCGCCGATGCGGTGGTGCTGCGCTACCTTCAGGACGAGGGCGAATACCCTGCCCGTATCGTCATGGACCTCTGGGCCTCCCCGACCCTGCGCACCGGCGGCGAGGACGTCGCCCATGCCCTTGCGCTGATGGGCGTGCGCCCGGTCTGGGACCATGCCTCGACCCGCGTGACCGGCTGCGAGGTCCTGCCTCTCGCCCTCCTCGATCGGCCGCGCATCGACGTGACCGTGCGGGTTTCCGGTGCCTTTCGCGATACCTTTCCCGAGACCCTGTCGCTCCTCG
>NZ_CAXUJR010000015.1:4711-25464 GCF_964251405.1 uncultured Methylobacterium sp. | reverse complement strand
GTGCGGGTTTCCGGTGCCTTTCGCGATACCTTTCCCGAGACCCTGTCGCTCCTCGACCGCGCCGCCCGGGCCGTGGCCGAGCGCTCGGAGACCGACGAGGAGAATCCCCTCGCCGCCGCTCTGCGCCGTGGCGAGACGCCGGCCCGGATCTACGGCGGCGCACCCGGTCGATACGGCGCCGGGGCCGGCGAACTCGCCCTCGACGGAAAGTGGAACGACCGAGACGAGCTCGGCCGCGCCTATCTGGCAGCCACGACCCACGCCTATGGCGGCGCCTCGGACGTCGCCGATGATGGCTTCTCCGAGCGAGTGGCCAGGGCCGACGCCTATGTCCATGCGTTCGACGTAGCCGAGCGCGACCTACTCGACGGGGACGCGGCCGTCGACGCAATGGGTGGTTTCGCCGCCGCCGCGTCCTTGGCCGGCGGCACGCCGGCCCTCTACAGCCTCGATGTCTCTAAACCCGAGACCCCGCGCACCCGGACGGCCCGCGAGGATGCGACCCGTCTGATCAGGGGAAAGCTCAGCCATCCGCGCTGGATCGCGGCGCAGTTGCGCCACGGCTATCGCGGCGCCCAGGAACTGGCGCAGGGGGTCGATGCGGTGTTCGTCCTCGCCGCGACCACAGATGCCGTATCCGGTGACGACCTCGACCGGCTCTACGGCGCATTGATCGCCGACATCGACACCTTCGAGCAACTCCGTACCGCGAACCCGGCCGCGTCCCGCGCCATCCTCGAGCGCTTCGACGAAGCACGTACGCGCGGCCTCTGGCAGAGCCGCCGCAACGCGAGGGCTGCCGACGAACTCATGCGTGACGAACTCATGCGCGAGGCCGCGGAATGAACGTGGCCCGCCGCGTCCTGCCCGACGCTCCTGCCCGCCGCGGCTGGTGCCCGAGCCTCGCCCGGCCGATGCCGACCGGGGACGGGTTGCTGGCGCGTATCCACCCGCCGCTCGGAATCCTGACGCCGGCTCAGGCGCGGGCGGTCGCGGAGGGAGCGCGGCGCTTCGGCAACGGTCATATCGACGTGACGGCGCGAGCCAACCTCCAGATCCGCGGCGTCACGGAGCTCACACGGGCACCGCTCGCCGCGCTCCTCGACGGCGCCAGCCTCGGCGACGTCCGCGCCGATGGCGGGCCGCAGCGGCTGACGCTGACGTCGCCGTTGGCCGGACCGGAGGTGCTTGCCCTGGCGCGGGCGATCGAGGCGGTCGGGCTCGGCATCCGGCGCCTTCCGGCCAAGGCGCTGGTGACGATCGAGAGGGCGCCGCTACCTCGGCCGGTCGTTGCGCCGGGTCCCGGATCACCCTGTGCTGACGCTCCGGGCGTCCGGGAAAGGGTGGGTGGTCTCTCCGCAACGGACGCCGATATCCGGCTGCTGATCATCGACGAAGACACCACGCCCTGCCCCGGACGGGCGACGGGTACGATCGACCCATGTTCCCTCGCCCTCGCGCTGGCGGGACCCGATGGACCCGAATGGTTCGTCTCGATGACGCCTCGCGAAGCCATCGCCGCGATCGAAGCTGCCTTGCAGACACTGGCCGCGAGCGGAGCTCGCCGTCTTCGCGATCTGCCTCCCGCCCTGCGGACGGGTCTCCTGAACAGGCTGGGACCCGCCGCCCTGCCCCCACGGCCCGATGCGTCGGCGAGCCTCATACCGGGGCTCACCGAGCTCGCCGACGGCAGCACTTCCATTCTCGTCGATGCTCCTTTCGGCCGATGCGGCGCCGACGCCCTCGACCGGCTGGCGGATCACGCCGAAGCCCTGGCCAGCGACCTCCACCTCTCGCCCAGCCGCGGCTTCGTCCTCGTGACGGCAAACCTCGGAGGAGCCCGCCATGCCGGCGATGCCCTCTCCCGTCTCGGCTTCATCACACGGGCAGACGATCCCCGCAGTGCCGTCGCCGCCTGCCCCGGCGCCCCGGCCTGCGCCTCGGGCTCCACCGCGACGCTGGCCGACGCGGCGCGCCTCGCGGAGGCCTTCCAGCCCTTCGCGGCGCGCGGCCTGCGCGCGCATGTCTCGGGATGCTCGAAGGGCTGCGCCCACCCGGCTGCCGCCGACCTGACCCTCGTTGGAAATGACGGCCTCTACGGCATCGTCCTCGGCGGACCGCCAAGTCCAATGCCGGCGATGCGCCTGACTTTCGAGGCGGCGCTGGAGCGTCTAAGGAGGGCCGACCCGTCGCAAGCCCTCGCCCCGGCCTTCAGGATACAGCCATGACCCCGCCAACCGCCTCGCGCTCGGATTACCTGCGCGACGGGCAGGCGATCTATGCCCGCTCCTTCGCGATGATCCGGGCCGAGGCCGACCTCGCCCGCTTCCACGGCATCGCCGAGCGGGTGGTGGTGCGGATGATCCACGCCTGCGGCATGACCGACCTGCCCGCCGACGTGGAAGCCTCCGACGATTTCGCCGAATCCGGAGCCGCTGCATTGAAGCGTGGCGCGCCGATCCTTTGCGACGTGCGCATGGTCGCCGACGGCGTCACCCGCTCGCGCCTGCCGGTCGACAACCGGGTGATCTGCACGTTGAGTGACCCGCGCGTGCCCGGTCTCGCCGCCGAGATGGCGACAACCCGTACGGCCGCCGCCATGGAGCTGTGGCGCGAGCACCTGCCGGGCAGCATCGTCGCGGTGGGCAACGCCCCGACCGCCCTGTTCCGCCTGCTCGAGCTTCTGGACGAGGGCATCGCCCCGCCTGCTGCGGTCGTCGGCATCCCGGTTGGCTTCGTCGGCGCGGCGGAATCGAAGGAGGCGCTGGCGCGCGACGGCCGGGTGCCCTTCATCGTGGTCCACGGCCGGCGCGGCGGCAGCGCGATGACGGCGGCGGCGGTGAACGCGTTGGCCTGCGAGGTCGAGTGATGGACGCGACCGAGCGGCCACTCTCCCCCCTGTCGCACGACGAGCCGGCGGCACCCCGCCTCGTGACCACCGGCACGCTGTTCGGCGTCGGGATGGGGCCGGGAGACCCGGATTACCTGACCGTCCGCGCCATGAAGGTGCTGGCCGAGGCGCCGGTGCTGGTGCATTTCTGCAAGAAAGGGAAACGCGGCAACGCTCGCACCATCGCCGACGCGGTGACGCGAGACCCCGCCCGCGAATTCCCGCTCGTCTATCCCTACACCACCGAGCTTCCGCCCGATCACGCCGACTACGTCGCGGCACTGGCCGGCTTCTACGACGACGCGGCGGGCCGGCTCGCCGATCACCTCGCCACGGGCCGCGACGTCGCGATCCTCAGTGAGGGCGATCCGTTCTTCTACGGCTCGTTCATGCATCTCTGGCGCCGGCTGAAGGACCGCTTTCCCATCGAGGTGATCCCCGGAGTGACCGGCATGTCCGGCTGCTGGACCAGGGCCGGCACGCCGATCACCTGGGGCGACGACGTCCTCACGATCCTGCCCGCCACCCTTGCGCATGCCGCCCTGGTGGATCGCCTGCGCGCCACGGACGCCGCCGTGATCATGAAGCTCGGGCGCAACCTGCCCAAGGTCCGAATCGCGCTGGCGGAGACCGGGCTGCTGGAGCGCGCGGTCTACGTGGAGCGCGGGACGATGGCCGGCGAGAAGGTGATCGCGCTGAGCGAAAAACCCGACGACGCGGCGCCCTACTTCTCGATGGTTCTGGTGCCCGGCGAGGGCCGGAGGCCGTGAGAGGCAGCGTTACGGTGATCGGCCTCGGGCCGGGCGATCCGCGGCTGCTCACCGCCGCCGCCTCGGAGGCGCTGGCGCAGGCCGAGGACCTGATCGGCTACATCCCCTACGTCGCCCGCGTGCCCGAGCGGCCCGGCCTCGTGCGCCACGCCTCGGACAACCGCGTCGAGGTCGATCGGGCGCGCCAGGCCCTGGACCTCGCCGCCTCCGGCCGCCGCGTCGCGGTGGTCTCCGGCGGCGATCCCGGAGTCTTCGCCATGGCGGCGGCGGTGTTCGAGGCTGTGGAGGCCGGCGACCCGGAATGGCGTCGCCTCGACATCCGGGTCGAGCCCGGCATCACCGCGATGCTCGCCGCGGCGGCCAGCCTCGGTGCGCCGCTCGGCGGGGATTTCTGCGCGATGTCGCTGTCGGACAACCTCAAGCCGTGGCCGGTGATCACGGCGCGGTTGGAGGCGGTGTTGCGGGCCGACTTCGTCGTCGCCCTCTACAACCCGATCTCGTCGGCCCGCCCCTGGCAACTCGGCGCCGCTCTCGGCATCGCCGCGGAGATCCGTGCGCCTGAAACGCCGGTGATGCTGGCCCGTGCGGTCTCGCGGCCGGACGAGGCGATCCGGGTGCTGACGCTGGCGGAAGCGCGCGAGGCAGCGGCCGACATGGCGACCCTCGTTATCATCGGCGCGTCAGCGACGCGGCTGATCCTGCGCGGAGAGGCTGAGCGGCCGTTCGTGTACACGCCGCGCAGCGTACCGGCGTGAAAGTTGGCACATCAACCCTCCCCCTCTGCTGGGGAGGGAAGAGGCGCATGGCTACTCTCTCGGCGTTTCGTAAGGTCATGAGCGACCCAAGCCATCGCCCCCGCCACGTCCGCCACCCGCGCCACCTCCGGCTTCAGGGGCTGGCGCACGATCACCACCGGCATTCCCAAAGCCCGCGCCGCGGTGATCTTCGCGTAGGTGGCGTCGCCTCCCGAGTTCTTGGTGACCAGCACCGCGATGCCGGCCTCGCGCATGAACCGCTCCTCCTCGGTGGCCGCGAAGGGACCACGGGCTGCGATCGTCGTGAGGCGGGGAACCGGCAGGGCATCGCCCACCGGCTCGATCGTGCGCACCACGTAGTCGTGCTGGGGGGCCGCCGCGAAAGCCGCGAGTTCGAGGCGGCCGACGGTCACGAACACCCGGCGCGGCGCCTCGCCCAAGGCCGCGACGCTGTCTTCGACGGTGTCGACCTCGGTCCAGCGGTCACCCGACTCCCGTATCCAGGGCGGACGCCGGATCGCCAGGATCGGAATGCCGGCCGCCCTCGCCGCCTCGGCCGCGCTCACGCATATGCGTGCGGCGAAGGGATGCGTCGCATCGATGAGGAGATCCGTGCCGTCCTCGCGCATCCAGGCGGCCAGTCCCTCGGCGCCGCCGAAGCCGCCGATGCGGGTCCGTACCGAACCGGTCTTTGGCGCCGTGGTGCGGCCTGCCAGCGACAGCGTGACCTCGTGCATCGTGCCCGCAAGGGCGGCGATCAAGGCGCTCGCCTCGCTGGTACCGCCGAGGATGAGGATGCGCATGCGGGCCTTTTTCCATGAGCGATGACGCGCTGTCGAGCAACGGGCGCTGGCTCGCCATCGTCGGGATCGGTGAGGACGGCCGCGCCGGCCTCAGCCCTGCCGCCCGCGCGGCGCTCGGTTCCGCCGAGATCGTCTATGGCGGCGAGCGCCATCTTGCCCTGGCGGCGCCTGTGACGGGCGAGCAACGACCCTGGCCGAGGCCGATCACGGCGGCCTATCCGGAGATCCTGGCCCGGCGCGGCCGCCCGACCTGCCTGCTCGCGACGGGTGATCCGTTCCACTACGGCATCGGGGCCGAGATCGCCCGGTTCGTCGACCCGTGCGAGATCGCCGCGTATCCTCAGCCCTCGGCCTTCAGCCTCGCCTGTGCCCGCCTCGGCTGGCCGCTCGCCGACTGCGCCTGCGTCACCCTGCACGGGAGGGCGCTGCCGCGCATCATTCCCCACCTCCAGCCCGGCACCCGCCTTCTCGTGCTGGCCTGGGACGGCACGACGGCAGCGGCCGTGGCGGCCCTACTCGTCGAGCGCGGCTTCGGCCGGTCGATCGTCACGGTCCTCGAAGCAATGGGCGGCGGGCGCGAGCGCATCCGCAGCGCCACGGCGAACGGCTTCGATCTCTCCGGAGTCGATGCCCTCAACACGCTGGCGATCGCGGTCGTAGCCGATCCGGGCGCGCGCGTGGTGACGCTGAGCCCAGGGCTCGACGATGCCTGGTTCGAGAATGACGGGCAGCTCACCAAGTCGGAGATCCGCGCGATCACGCTGGCCGCGCTCCGGCCCGCTGCCGGGCAGTTGTTGTGGGATGTCGGCGCCGGCGCCGGTTCGGTGGCGATCGAATGGTGCCTGCGCCATCCCGCCAACTGCGCCATCGCGGTGGAAGCGCAGTCAGATCGGGCCGCTCGGATCGGGCGCAATGCCGCGAATCTCGGCGTGCCCGACCTCAGGGTCGTGGAAGGCCGCGCACCGGCGGCGCTTGCCGGCCTGCCCGCGCCGGATGCGGTCTTCATCGGCGGCGGCGTCTCCGATCCGGCGATCCTCGCCGCGACCCTTGCCGCCCTGGGGCCGGGCGGGCGACTCGTCGCCAATGCCGTCACCCTCGAAGGCGAGGCTGCCCTGCTGTCGACCTTCGCGAGCCATGGCGGAGCCCTGAAGCGGCTCTCCGTGGCGCGGGCCGACCCGGTCGGCGGGATGCATGGCTGGCGCAGCGCGATGCCGGTGACGCAATGGATCTGGACCAAGCCGTGAGCATGTTCGTGGCGGGCGTCGGGTTTCGCCGGGCGACCGATGCCGATGAGATCGTCGCTTTGGTCCACCAAGCCCTCGACGCCGTCGGCATCGGAGCAGACCGGCTGCGGGCGCTGGCGACTGCGAGCGACAAAGCGGACGATGAAGCCCTGCGCCGCGCGGCGGACCTGTTCGGCGTCGTCGTCATCGCCGTAGCGGAGCCCGACCTCGTCGCTGTCGATGCCCGCGTGCCGACCCGTTCGGCCCGGATCGAGGCGAGCCGCGGGATTGGCTCGCTGGCGGAAGCCGCTGCCCTGGCGGCTGTCGGCGAAGGGGGACGGCTCGTGCTCCCCCGTATTGCCAGCGCCGGGGCGACCTGCGCCCTGGCGCTCCCGTCCGTTTGCGGGCAAAGCCCGACACCATGACCATCCACTTCATCGGCGCCGGCCCCGGTGCGGCCGACCTCATCACGGTGCGTGGGCGTGATCTCATCGCGCGCTGCCCGGTCTGCCTCCACGCCGGCTCGCTCGTCGCGCCCGAGATCCTGGGCTGGTGCCCGCCGGGAGCGCGCATCGTCGACACCGCCCCCCTCGACCTCGACGCAATCATGGCGGAATGCAGCGCCGCCCACGAGGCAGGCCAGGACGTGGCGCGACTCCATTCCGGCGACCTCTCGATCTGGAGCGCCCTCGCCGAGCAGACCCGGCGCCTCGACCGCCTCGGCATCCCCTACACGGTGACGCCCGGTGTCCCGGCCTTCGCCGCCGCCGCCGCCGTCCTGCGCCAGGAACTGACCGTGCCGGAAGTCGCACAATCGGTGGTGCTGACGCGGGTCTCAGGGCGGGCGAGTGCCATGCCGGAGCGCGAGCGGCTCGCCGCCTTCGCCGCCACGGGTGCGACCCTCGCTCTGCATCTCTCCATCCACGTCGTCGAGGGGATCGTCGCCGAACTGACGCCGTTCTACGGCGCCGATTGCCCGGTGGCCGTGGTGTTCCGGGCCACCTGGCCGGACGAACGCGTGCTCACGGGCACGCTCGCCACGATCGCCGCCGGGGTCGCCGCCGCCGGCCTCGAGCGCACGGCGCTGATCCTAGTTGGACCGGCGCTCGGGGCGCAGGACTTCCGCGAGAGCGCGCTGTATTCCACCGATTACGATCGGCGCTTCCGGCCGACGGGTGCGAACAGAAGCGGACCGGTCCCGTGACCCCCGTCCCCGGCCTTCTCGTCGCCGCGCCCCGGTCGAGCTCGGGCAAGACCACCGTCACCCTGGCGCTGATGCGGGCGCTGCGGCGGCGCGGCCTGCGGGTGCAGGGCGCCAAATGCGGGCCGGACTACATCGATCCCGCCTTCCACCACGCCGCCACCGGGGCACCGAGCGTCAACCTCGACAGCTTCGCGATGCCCGAACCCCTCCTCGACGGGGTCGCCGGGATCGCCATGACGGGGGCCGACCTCGTGATCGCAGAGGGCTCGATGGGGCTCTTCGACGGCATCGTCGCGCGCGAAGGCGTCACCGGGGCCAACGCCGACATCGCCGCCCGCTACGGCTGGCCGGTCATCCTGGTGCTCGACGTGTCGGGAGCCGCCCAATCCGCCGCCGCGGTGGCGCTGGGCTGCGCGGCCTACGATCCGCGCATCCGCATCGCCGGCGTCGTCCTCAACAAGGTGGCCAGCGCGCGGCACCGGCGCCTCATCGAGGCGGGACTCGCCCGCATCGGGATGCCGGTGCTCGGCGCCCTCATGCGCGATGGCGCGCTTGCCCTGCCCGAGCGTCATCTCGGCCTCGTCCAGGCCCGCGAGACCGGCGACCTCGAGGCACGTCTCGACCGTCTCGCCGACCTTGCGGAATCCGGGCTCGACCTCGATGCCATCCTGGGCGCGGCGTCCGGTACAGGCCTGCCGGCCGGTCCTACGACCCTGCCGCGGCCACCGGGCCAGCGCATCGCGGTCGCCTCGGACGCAGCCTTCTCGTTCCTCTATCCGCATCTGGAGATCGGATGGCGCAGGGCGGGCGCCGAACTCGTTGCGTTCTCGCCCCTGGCCGACGAGCCGCCGCCGCAGGATTGCGACGTGTGCTGGCTGCCGGGCGGCTATCCCGAGCTTCACGCCGGGATCCTGGCGGAGGCCGCCCGTTTCCGCGACGGAGTCAGGGACTTCGCCCGGACGAAACCTGTCCACGGGGAGTGCGGCGGCTACATGGTGCTCGGCGAGAGCCTGGAGGATGCCGACGGCATCACTCACCCGATGACGGCGCTTCTGCCGGTGGCGACGTCGTACCGCGCCCGGCGCCTTCATCTCGGCTACCGCGTGGCGACGCTCGTCGCCGACGGCGTGCTCGGTCGGGCAGGCGCTCGGCTCGTGGGTCACGAGTTCCACTATGCCAGCGAGCGAACCGATCCGCCGGTCCATGACATCGCGCTCGCCGCGGTGACCGATGCGGAAGGGACGCCTCAAGGCCTCGCGGGGCACCGTCGCGGCAACGTCACGGGCAGCTTCTTCCACCTCATCGCCGGATGATCCACGGGGCCGAAGACGGCGCCTTGTATCCTATCCGGCGAGATTCGGGCGTTGGCCTGAAAACCGGCAGCGGCTTAGCGGAGCGTAAGGTTCAGGCCGCCTCGGGCGCCGGAGCTGGAGCTGGCGGGGGGGCCGGCTGCTTGCCCATCTTCGAGGCTGTCCGCACCAGCGCGAGCACGTCCCGACGGAGCTGGTCGTCCTCTATCAACGCATAGGCTCTGAGCAACTCGATGGCACCCTGCGTCCCGAGGAAGCCGAATGCATCGTTCTGCGTCCCGTTCTCGCTCTCCTCGAAGAACGCCGAGACCGGCACTTCGAGCAGCCTTGCGATCTCCCGCAAGCGGCCCGCACCGACGCGGTTCTGCCCCTTCTCGTATTTCTGGACCTGCTGGAACGTCACGCCGACAGCCGTGCCGAGAGCCGTCTGGCTTAGGCCGCGCGCCTTTCGCAAGGCAGTGATCCGAATTCCAACCAGTCGGTCGACGTCGGTGGTCTGTTTAGGCATCATCACTCGGTACGGTCCGGCCGTTACGCTGCACGCCGACCCGGACCTTTTTGAGCGGGCGTCCATCTTACTCGGTCACTTCACTTGGTCTTCGGCATCGTATCGATCCGTCTTCGAACCTCCGCCTGCGCAGAGTCTCAGCTTCTAGACCTGAATTCGAAATCAGACAACGTATTGGGCGATAGAGGTAAGAGCCCAAGGGCTTGGTCCCCGTCATGCCTAAGTATCGTCGCCAGCAGCTTGACCACGAATGAGATCCCCATGGCAAGTGCGTCCGCATGGAGAATCCTCAAAAGACACAGTGCCGCGGATCAATGCTCTGCTTGGTCAACGAAGACCTTCATCCGGCTTCGATATTTAGCGATCGTGCAATTAAATTGGGCAATGCTAATCTCGATGCCGTCGATCGTGTCCCGGCCGTGCAGCGGCGAAGCGTCAGATATCGATCTGCGACGCATCCTCCTAGCTTCCAGCACCGTGAGAAAGGGAGTGACTTGATGTTTATCGCGATGAACCGGTTCAAGGTCGTGAAGGATTCGGTACAGGACTTCGAGCAGGTCTGGCTTGGCCGCGACAGCCATCTTGGCGAAATGGCGGGCTTCGTTGAGTTCCAGTTGCTGAAAGGCCCGGAACACGAGGACCACGTGCTCTATGCCTCGCACACGATTTGGCGATCGAAGGCGGATTTCGAGGCCTGGACGCGTTCGGAACAGTTCCGCAAGGCACACAGCCGGGTGCCGACCACCAAGCCGCTCTATCTCGGCCATCCCCAATTCGAGGGCTTCGAGACCGTCCAGACCGTGAGCCGGCCGGAGGCCAACGCGGCCGCCTGAGGCCGGCCATTGCTCGGCCCTCAGGCTACGGCCGCGACCCGTCGCGTCCGTAGACGCGGCAGGAAAACCGCCGTGAGTCCCAGCAAGGGCAGGTAGGCGCAGAGTGCGTAGACGGATTCGATGCCGTCGCGGTCGGCGAGTTCGCCGAGCGCTGCGGCCCCGATACCGCCGATGCCGAACGCGAAGCCGAGGAACAGGCCGCCAACGAGGCCGATCCGGCCAGGCAGCAATTCCTGGGCATAGACCAGGATCGCGGGCATCGCCGACGCCAGGATCACGCCGATCGGTACGCTGAGCAGGACGGTCCAGAACAGGTTCACGTGCGGCAAGGCCAGGGTGAACGGCAGCACGCCCAGGATCGATCCCCAGATCACCGGCTTCCGCCCGACGCGATCGCCGATCGGGCCGCCCACGAGGGTGCCGACCGCCGCCGCGCCGAGGAAAAGGAACAGATAGACCTGAGACTGCCCGACGGGAACGCCGAAGCGGTGAATCAGGTAGAAGGTGTAGTAGGACGAGAAACTCGCCATGTAGAAGTACTTGGAGAAGATCAGGACCAGAAGCACGCCGATCGTCGCCACGGTCCGCCGCCGCGACAGGATCTGGCCCGGCGTCTCGCCGCTCCGTCGCGATTGTGACCTCCTCGTGCGAAGATGACGGCGGTACCACGTGCCTACCGCACTGAGGAGACCGATGCCGGACAGTGCGGCAAGGCCGAACCAGGCGACGCTCGCCTGGCCGCGAGGCACCACGACGAGGGCCGCCAGCAACGGCCCCAGCGCCGTTCCCGCATTGCCGCCCACCTGGAAGACGGATTGGGCGAGCCCATAGCGCCCACCCGACGCGACACGTGTCAGCCGCGACGCTTCCGGATGGAAGATCGCCGAACCGAGCCCGACGAGGCCGGCAGCCACGAGCAGCAGACCGTATGTCCAGGCCACGGAGAGCAGGACGAGACCGACGAGGGAGCATGTCATTCCCAACGCCAGCGAGAACGGCATCGGACGCCGATCGGTGTACAGGCCCACGAGCGGTTGCAGCACCGAGGCAGTCGCCTGGAAGACCAGGGTGATGAGTCCGATCTGTCCGAAATCGAGCCGAAACTCGTCCTTTAGGAGCGGATAGATGGCCGCGAGCAGGGACTGAACGAGATCGTTGAGGAGATGCGCCAGACTGAGTGACGCCAGGATGGCGATAGCCGGAACCGCCGAAGCCTCGGTTCGCCCGTCAGCAACGCGAGACGGCGCGATGGTCTCGCTGGATGGGGATGTCATCGTTCGGGCCCAGACGTCGATGCCACTGCCATGACCGGGCGGCATGGCGCCAAGATGGCGTGGTGCACGCGTCTCGAGGAAAACTCACGGCTTCCCAGCCGGTTATCCGCCTCCGACCGGCCAGTCGAGATCGTTTCCCGAACGATCCGACGCTGCGACGAGGTTTTGGGCGGCGCATCGAGGATCGGGCCGGCGTCGCGAGTCCGCCCTGACCGTCATTGACGAAGTGCGTCGACCGGCTCGCGATGATCACATCCTCGAAACGGCAACCCACCGCTCACAATGCAGAGACACTGCCCATGCTATGGCGGCTCAGATCAACTGCAATTCTCATCGGTATGGTACTTGCCGAGAAACGAGGACCAAAGCCGATCGGATGATGCGACCGGTCAATATGAAACATTTCCAGGCCCAAGCCGGTACACAGCATTCAAATGCTCCAGCAGCCGCTCCCGAGAGACTACCGGAAACTTGCGCCCGTTTCGGCGCGGCGCGACGTTTGGGCTGCCCTGCTGCCAAGGCGAAGCCGCGCCGCTTTTCGTCTCGCGGTATCGAGCGCCGTCGCCTTGGCGGACCTCATCACCATCGTCGGCACGGCCTATGCCGTCGACATCGCGTATTATTATTATGCAAGTAGAGGCACCGTCGACGCGTCGGGCACGGGCCTCCAGATCGCCGGCGTACTCTGCCTCGTCATCCTGCTGACGAATCTCGTGCGGGACGATTATAGCATCGAATCGCTGATCGCGCGCGGTCCGCATCTCCGCCGGGCAGCGACCCTGTGGGTGGCCGCCTGGGTCGTCACGATGGTCGTCGGGTTCGCCACGAAGACCTCGAACGATCTGTCGCGCGCGGTCACGTTGGGCGTCTTCGTGGCCGGTCTCCCGGCGACGCTCATGGTGCGCTACGCCATGGTCAAGCTGGTCCGGCACGGCATCACCGCCACGTCATCGTCGGTCAACCGCGTCCATCTCGTGGGCTACGAAGAGGACATCGCGCGGTTCTACGCCCACAACGACGCCGAAGACCTCGGCCTTCGCGTCGTCGGCACGAGCTATCTGCGCCATTGCGAAGTGGGAGCGGCCGATGTCGCCCGGCAGGCGCAGATCTCGGAGGATCTCGATCTGGCCGTCTCGGTGGTGAGATTCCTGCGCCCCGACGACGTCTTCATCCTGGTCCCGTGGGCGGAGACTTCGGATGTGGAGCGTTGCATCGACGCGTTCCTGCGGGTCCCCGCGGCGGTGCATCTGCGTCCCGGCTCGATGATGGATCGGTTCCCCGACCTGCAGGTCGGGCGAGTCGGGCGACTCTCCGGTATCAGGATCGGGCGCAAGCCGCTCCAATCGGGGGAGATCTTCCTGAAGCGCACCATGGACCTCGTCCTGTCACTTCTGGCCCTCGTGATGCTCGCCCCGCTTTTCGTCGCGGTCGCAGTCCTGATCAAGCTCGACACGCCGGGTCCGGTCTTCTTCCGGCAGCGTCGCTACGGTTTCAACCAGCAGCCCTTCGGCGTTTACAAGTTCCGCAGCATGAAGACCGAGCGCGGTGCCGAGTTCCGGCAGGCCTCCCGCAACGACAGCCGGATCACCCGCGTGGGAGCGATGCTGCGCAGCTCGAACATCGACGAACTGCCACAACTCTTCAACGTCGTCCTCGGGGAGATGTCGCTTGTCGGCCCCCGGCCCCACGCCATGGCTCATGACCGCAGCTTCGAGCGGCGCATCGCGCTCTATGCCCGCCGTCACAACGTCAAGCCCGGCATCACCGGCTGGGCCCAGGTCCACGGCCTTCGCGGCGAGACGCTCACCGACCTCGACATGGAGCGGCGGGTGAACCACGACCTGCACTACATCGACAACTGGTCGATCTGGCTCGACATCCAGATCATGGTCCAGACGGTGGTTTCGCCGCGGGCCTACCGCAACGCCTATTGAGCCTCACGCATCGGCCTCGGATGGGTGTTGCCGATTCGGGTCATGAGGATGAGGCCCTAACCCACGGTTAGGCCGCGTTTCCAGCGAGGCAGGCGCCGCACTCGCCCTCGACCTCGAGGATGCGGCTCGACGGCCTGAACCCCGATTGCGCGAGGGTGCGATCGAGGGCCGTTTCCACGGACGGCGCCGTCGTCTCGTCGATGCCCCCGCAGGTGCGGCAGATCAGGAAGACCAGCTTGGCGGCGTCGCCGTGTTCGTGGCCGCAGGACACGAAGGCGTTGCGGCTGGCGATGCGGTGGACGAGACCGTGCTCTCCCAGGAAATCGAGCGCGCGATAGACCGAGACGGCAGCGACCCTCCGTCCCTGTGCACTCAGGCGCTCGGCGATGTCGTAGGCTCCCAGCGGGCGCGTCTGCCCGGCGATGGTCTCGAGAACGTCTCGACGCAGACGGGTGAACTGCAGGTCGCGGTCGCGGCACAGCCGCTCGGCTCGCGCCACCACGTTCGCGCCGCAACAGCCTCCCGCCGTCTCGGGTGACCCGGTCGCGTGATCATGCATCCCGTCTTCCCCGAACGTCGGTCCCGCAGCGCGGATTGAACCGGGCGGGTGTTACAGTGTATCACCCGCGACCATAATCCGACGCTCCCGTTCGGGCAATCGACCTCCCCTGACCCGAACCATCAGATCCATGCCCCCTCCACGTCGCTCCCTTTTCCAGGCCAGCGCCCTCTTCCGCTTCCTCGCCGCGGGCCTGCTCGCCGGCCTCCTGTGGGCGGCGATCCTGTGGGCCTGGCAATGAGCCTCGCGCGGACGCCCGGACACGCGCCCGGGACCATCGCCCTGCACGGCGTGACCCTCGGCTACGATCGCCATCCGGCCGTGCATCACCTTGACGGCACCATTCCTGGAGGCGCGCTCCTCGCCCTCGTCGGACCCAACGGCGCCGGCAAGTCGACCCTGCTGAAGGGCATCGTCGGAGAGATCGCCTGCCTCGACGGCCGGATCAACCGGCCGGAGGGCGCCCTCGCCTACCTGCCGCAGGCGGCGGAGATCGACCGCAGCTTCCCGCTCTCCGTGCTCGACCTCGCCGCCATGGGGCTGTGGCGCCGGTACGGTCCGTGGCGCAGCCTGCGGCGCCATCGGGCGGATCTGCTGGACGCGCTCGCGGCCGTCGGCCTCGACGGGTTCGAGGACCGGGCGATCGGCACCCTCTCGGGCGGCCAGTTCCAGCGGGCGCTCTTCGCACGCCTCATCCTTCAGGAGGCTGACGTCATCCTCCTCGACGAGCCGTTCGCCGGCGTCGACGGCCGAACGACGCATGATCTCTTGGCCCTGATCCACGCTTGGCACCGCCAGGGCCGCACCATCGTCGCCGCGCTTCACGATCTCGGCCAAGTCGCCGAGCATTTCCCCGCGACGCTCCTGCTCGCGCGCGAGCCTGTCGCCTGGGGTCCGACCGCGAGCGTCCTCACCGCGAAGAACCTGGCGCGGGCCCAGAGCCTGTCGGAAGCCTGGGACGAGGATGCGGCGGTCTGCGCCCATGATGGCGGACACGGGCACGGCCCCTCGCCCGGCATCGAGCCCGCGCGGGACCACACCCATCCGCACCATCACGGCCCGGACGATCACCATCACGGAAACGCCGCGTGATCGACCTCGTCTTCGGACCCTTCGTCGAGTTCGCCTTCATGCGCCGGGCGCTGGTCGGCTGCTTCGCGCTCTCGCTGTCGGCTCCCCCCATCGGGGTCTTCCTCATGCTGCGCCGCATGAGCCTGATGACCGAGGCCATGAGCCACGCCATCCTGCCGGGGGCGGCGATCGGCTTCCTCGTCGCTGGCCTGTCGCTGCCGGCGATGACTTTGGGAGGCCTTGCCGCCGGCCTCGCCGTGGCGTTGCTCGCCGGTTTCGTGACCCGTTCCACCGTCATCAAGGAGGATGCGAGTCTCGCCGCCTTCTACCTGATCTCCCTTGCCGCAGGCGTGCTGCTGGTATCCCTGCGCGGCTCGCAGATCGACCTCCTGCACATCCTGTTCGGAACGGTCCTGGCGCTCGACGATGCGGCCCTCCTGCTGCTCGGCGGCATCGCGACGGTCACGCTCTTCGCCCTCGCGGCCCTCTACCGGCCACTCGTGATGGAATGCGTCGATCCCCTGTTCCTGCGCAGCGTCGGCCGCGCCGGCGGGCCTGTCCATTACGCCTTTCTCGGGCTCGTCGTGATGAACCTCGTCGGCGGCTTCCAGGCGCTGGGCACGCTCCTGGCGGTCGGGCTGATGCTGCTGCCCGCGATCACCGCCCGGCTGTGGGCGGCGGATCTCAGCGGGCTGATTCCAATCTCGATGCTGCTGGCGATGCTGGCGAGCCTGTCGGGCCTCGTCCTGTCGTATCATGCCGACCTGCCGACCGGTCCCGCCATCGTGCTCTCGGCTGGAGCGCTGTATCTCGTGTCGCTGCTGGTCGGCACGCGCGGCGGCCTCCTGCGCCGACTCCTGCGCCGGCGCCACCTCGAAGCCTGATGGATCAGAGGTTGAACACGCTCATGATGCCCGACACGATGGCGTAGACGAAGCCCGCATTCAGCAGGACGCCGATCACGCCGACGGCGAGCCCGACCACCACCACCAGGCCGTCGCGCTCGACGAGGCCGAGGCCAACGAGGCAGATCGCGATGCCGAGCGGGATCTGGCCGATGAAGGGCGCCGCCACGATCAGCGCCAGCGACAGCGTCAGCACGATGAGCCCGACGGTGCGCATGCCAAGCGGCGTCTCGAACAGGCTCATGCGCGGTCGCGACCAGCGCTCGAGCCGGCGTAGCAGGGGCACGGCCCGCTTGGCCGCGCGCTCGACATCGCTGCGGGCGACCGACCGGCTGAGGAGAATTCGCGGCAGCCATGGCGAGGTCATGCCGGCCATGATCTGGACCGCCACGAGCAGGAGCAGGAACCCGCAGACCAGGGGGATGGGTGGCGGCATCGGCAGGCAGTTCGGCAAGCCGAGGATGACGATGAGGAGCGCGAAGGCACGGTCCCGCAGCACCGCGACGATGTCGCCGACGGTCAGCCTGTCACCTTCCTGCGCCGCCAAGACGGTGAGGACATCGGATGTTCGTGCTGCTGGAGACAAGGAGATTGGCCATCGGCTGCGGTCCCGGCGGGGCTCTAGCCTATGCGAGCCCCAGCGCCAAGCGGCCCCTCATTGCCCGGCCAGGCCATCGGTGATTCGCCGGACGCGCTGATGCGAACAGCGGGCCGGGTGACTATATAAACTCAAGGTATATTATTTATAAAAAAAGATACTTGAAAGAAATGATAGACTGACGTTGGTGTGGTGATCTCATGCCTTCAAACGAAGCGACCGGCTTTTTCACAGCCGATGCTCAGGTTGTTTTCGAAATTTTGATGCAATCTCTAGATCGTTTGTTAACCTCGGGCATCCCGCTGGAGCGATCTGATCTTGGCCGGAACGGCGATCCGTCGCGTCAATGCCCGTCGCTCCCGTCGCCTGTCGGTCACGCTGTCGACCCTCCTCGTGCTGGGTCATGGCGAAGCCGCCCGCGGCGAAGAAAACCCGATCTCCGCGATCCTCTTCGGCAGCTTGGATGCGGCGCCATCCGGATTCGCCACTGCCGGCGCCAAGATCGCCTTCGACCGGGTCGACCGCGAAGGCTTCGTGGTTCTCGCGAGCGTCGGGGCGGGTCGCCGCACCGAGACGGGGCCATCGCTCGACGGGAGGTCCTCGCCCTCGCTCATGCGCTGGACGATGATGGCCAGCGCCCTCGCCGGCCATCAATGGTTTACCGATTGGGGCGTGATCGCACTCTATGCGGGACCGGAAGGATCCATGGAGGCGCTGTCCGGGTCCGCAGGAACGGCGATTCTGCCGGCTCGGTTCGGGCTTCGTCTCCACGGCGAGGTCTGGGCCTACCCCACCGACGAGACGCTCCTCACCGCGACGCTGATCCTCGGCTCCGCCCATGGGCATGCCTGGGGCCGCCTGTCCTACGGCGTCCGGTTCTGGGGCGCCTATCTCGGTCCGGAGGCGGCGCTCTATGCCGACGAGACAGGCTATCGCAAATGGAGCATCGGCCTCCACGCGACGGATGTCTCCGTGGGCCGCTTCAGCCTGCGGGTCTCGGCCGGCTACATGATCGAGACTCCCTCAGCAGAGGGGAGCCCCTACGTGGCGCTCACGCTGTGGACACCACTCTGACCGGTGTTTCGGAAACCGGCGGCCGTGCATCGAGGCCGTTCAGGAAATGGGCGGCATCGGCCAGGATTTCCTCCCGCCTGGCCTCGTCCATCCGCGAGAGCGTCCGGTAGGGCATCGCCATGCGCGGGTTGGCTTCGAGGCGCCCGGCATTCTCGATGAGGAAGTTCCAGTACAGGTAGTTGAACGGGCAAGCCGTCTCTCCGGTCTTGGCCGCCACGTCGTAGGAGCAGGCGCCGCAATAATCCGACATCCGGTTGATGTAGGCGCCCGACGCCGCGTAGGGCTTCGAGCCCATGACGCCACCATCGGCCCAGAGCACCATGCCGTGGACGTTGGGCAATTCCACCCATTCGTAGGCATCGGCGTAGACGACAAGGTACCATTCCTCGACCTGGGCCGGTGCGATGCCGGCGAGAAGCGCGAAGTTGCCCGTCACCATCAGTCGCTGGATGTGGTGGGCGTAGGCGTGCTGGCGGGTCTCGCCGATGCACTGGGCAAGGCAGTTCATCCGCGTCTCACCCGACCAGTAGAACCACGGCAGGTCGCGTTTGGCATTGAGGGCGTTCGTCACCGCATAGCCCGGCATGCGCGCCCAGTAGAGACCGCGGACGTATTCGCGCCAGCCGAGGATCTGGCGGATGAAGCCCTCGACGCCGTTGAGCGGGGCATGCCCCTCGACATAAGCCCGCTCGGCCGCGCTGCAGACCTCGTCGGCCGTCAGCAGGCCGGCATTGAGCGCCGGCGAGATCAGCGAATGAGCGAGGAACGGCGCGCCCGTCCTCATCGCGTCCTGGTAGTCGCCGAAGGTCGGCAGGCAGTCGGCGATGAAGTGTTCGAGTGCCGAGAGAGCATCCTTGCGGGTCACCGGCCAGCCGAACCCGTCGAGTTCGCCGAAATGCCCTGCAAAACGGTCCTCCACCAGGGCAATCACCTCGCGCGTCATTCCATCCGGTTCGAAGCGCCGGCGCTGCGGCGGCCGATGGCCCTTGGGCAGGCGCTTGCGGTTGTCGTGGTCGAAATTCCATTGCCCGCCGACCGGCTCACCGCCCTCCATCAGGAAACCGGTGCGCCGACGCATGCCGCGATAGAAGGTCTCCATGCGCAGGGTCCTGCGATCACCGGCCCAGTCCGCGAAGTCGGAGCGGGGACAGAGAAAGCGGTTGTCCTCGCGGATCTCCACCGGCACGGCGAGATCGTCGCGCCAGGCCTGCATCATCTCCCAGACACGCCATTCGCCCGGCTCCGTGACGACGACGCGGTCGCAGGCGTGCCGTGCCAGAGCGCGCTCCAACTCCCCGGTAAAGGAGCCGGTATTGCCGGGATCGCCGAGACGCACGTAGTCGACGCGCAGACCCTCCGCTTCGAGTTCCGCCGCGAAGTGACGCATGGCGGAGAACAGGAAAGCGATCTTCTGCTTGTGATGGCGAACATAGGTCGCCTCGTCCATCACCTCGACGATGAGGACCACATCGTGTTCGGGGTCGCAATCGATCAGGGTCGAGATCCGGCGATGGAGCTGGTCGCCGAAAACGAAGCGCAGGATCCCCAAGCCCTCAGCCCTTCGTGCGCAGGGTCGACCGACCACCATCGGCGCCGATGATCTGACCGGTGATCCAGCCGGCCTCCTCCGAGACCAGGAAGGCGGCGAGCGCGCCGATATCGTCGGGCGTGCCGAGGCGCTGGAGGGCGTGCATCGCGGCGATGCCGGAGGCCAGGGTCTCATTGGACGTGATGGCGGCCGCGAGCGGCGTTCGCGTGAGGGACGGCGCCACGACGTTGACGCGGACCTGCGGGCTCATCTCTGCGGCGAGCGACAGGGCGAGGCCCTCCACCGCGCCCTTGGCCATCGCCACCGAGGCGTGGGCAGGAAACCCTTGAGCCACCGCCACAGTCGAGAACAGCACCACGCCCGCGCCCGCCTCTCCGGCGCCGGCCTTCAGGGCAGCGGCGGCGGCCTGGATCGCGAGGAACGCGCCCAGTGCGTTGATGCGAAAATCGGTCTCGGCGTCCTGTGCGGTCAACCGCGCCAGTGGCCGCAGGTTGATGGTGCCGACCGCATAGACGAGACCGGCGAGCTCGAACCCGGCTTCCTGCGTCACGCGCTTGAAGAAATCCGGATCGGTGACGTCGCCGGCCGTGACGGTTGTGTCGCCCAGGGCCTCGGCGGCCTCGCCGAGGCGGCCCGCGTCACGGGCGGCGAGGTGGAGCGGGATGCGGCGTGCGCGCAACGCGCGCGCCGTTGCGGCGCCGATTCCGCCGGTCCCGCCATAGATCACGACTCGCTTCATGCCCGCTCCCGTTCCTATACAGAGCGGCTAGGTAAGGCGCTGTCGCCTGGCTGGGACCCCACCCGGTGCTGCGGCGGCCGACTTTGGCGTCGCAGGCGGGATCGACGCAGCGGCGTTTGCCATCCCTCTCCCTGTCGAGGAGCCACATGAAGTTCGCCTTCGCCGGTATCGACTTCCTCGGCGGCGTGTTCGATGCCCTCGTCGAGGCGGGCTGGACGCCGATCAAGCTGTTCACGCGTCCCTGCGACGGCCTCTACGACTTCAACGAGGCCGTCGTGGCTCAGGCCCGGCGCCATCGCCTTCCGATGCAGCTGTCGCGCATCAAGACGCCCGATATCGAGGCGCTGGCGCAGGTCCACGGGCGCGATTGGGTTCTCGTCGTGGCCGGCTATCCCTGGCTGGTGACGGGATGGCAGGGCCGAGCGGCCTACGGCCTCAATCTCCACCCTTCGCCGCTGCCCGTGGGCCGCGGACCCTATCCGCTATTCCGCGCCATCGCCGATGGTCACGAGCGCTGGGGCGTCACGGCCCATGTCCTCGGCGAATCCGGATTCGACACAGGCGATATCCTGGCCCGCGAGCACTTTCCGACGTCGCCGGCCGAGACCCATGAGACCTTGCTCGCCAAGTGCCAGATGGCGGCCCGGCGCATCGCTCTCGGACCGATCGCCCGGGAACTGCCCGCGCGCTGGCGTGCCGCGGAGCCCCAGGGCGAAGGCTCTTACTGGGCGCGGGTGACGGATGCCGACCGGAC
>NZ_CAXUJR010000015.1:2677-4611 GCF_964251405.1 uncultured Methylobacterium sp. | reverse complement strand
GCAGGACAGATCGGACGCTGAGAAAACCCGATCGAACATAAAAAAAGCAAGGCAAAAGCCTTGCTTTTTAAGACGTAGCGCTCGTTTCAGCCTAAATTATCTCACGCCTTGCTGGCGCGGCGGCTGAATGTTCCTCCCGAGACTCGGACCGTGCGCTGCCTCTGGACAGCAACGCAACCATCGCGGCGCCGCTTATAGGAACAAGAGTTCGCATTGTCACGCCTCGAGAGACGAGACTTCACGTTTTTCTGCCATGAACGCGACAAACTGTCTTCGCCGCCGGGGCTCTCATCCGACCTCACTGGTGGTTTCGCTCACCGAGAACGAGGGGTCGACGACGCAAACGGGGACCGTGGCCCGTCTACGCTTGTGTTTTCGCAAGGCAATGTGTTGTGTGCCCCGGCGCCCTCCCCACCCGTCACGATCGTCGTCGTTCAAGGCCGTCCATGCGTCTGTCCCGCTACTTCCTTCCGACCTTGCGCGAGACGCCCAAGGAAGCGGAGATCGTCTCCCACCGCCTGATGCTGCGCGCCGGCCTGATCCGCCAGGAGGCGGCCGGCATCTATGCCTGGCTGCCGCTCGGCCTGCGCGTGCTGAACAAGGTCTGTGCGGTGGTGCGGACGGAGCAGGATCGGGCCGGCGCCATCGAGCTTCTGATGCCCACCGTGCAATCGGCGGACCTCTGGCGCGAATCCGGCCGCTACGACGCCTACGGCAAGGAGATGCTGCGCATCAAGGATCGCCATGAGCGCGAGATGCTCTACGGCCCCACCGCCGAGGAGGTGGTCACGGAGATCTTCCGCGGCAGCGTGCGCTCCTACAAGGACCTGCCCAAGAACCTCTACCAGATCTCCTGGAAGTTCCGCGACGAGGTCCGGCCGCGCTTCGGCACCATGCGGTCGCGCGAGTTCCTGATGAAGGACGCCTATTCCTTCGACGTCGACCAGGCCGGTGCGCGCCACGCCTACAACCGCATGTTCGTCGCCTATCTTCGCACCTTCGCCGGCCTCGGCCTCAAGGCGATCCCGATGAGGGCCGATACCGGACCGATCGGCGGCGATCTCAGCCACGAATTCATCATCCTCGCGGGCACCGGCGAGAGCGAGGTGTTCTGCGACAGCCAGTACCTCGACTTCGACATCCCGCCCGCGACCACCGACTTCGACGACATCTCCGGACTGCAGGGAACCGTCGACCGGTGGACCTCGCTCTACGCGGCGACCAGCGAGATGCACGAGCCGGCCGCATTCGCCGAGGTGGGCGAGGACCGCCGGATGGCGGCCCGCGGCATCGAGGTCGGGCACATCTTCTATTTCGGGACCAAGTACTCGGAAGCGATGGGCGCCAAGGTGACGGGGCCGGACGGCGTCGACAGGCCCGTGCATATGGGCTCCTATGGGATCGGCCCGAGTCGGCTCGTCGCCGCGATCATCGAGGCGTCCCACGATGAGGCCGGCATCGTCTGGCCCGACGCGGTGGCACCCTTCGACGTGGCGCTGATCAACCTCAAGACCGGCGACGCAGCCACCGACGCCGCCTGCGCCGAGATCCAGGCGACCCTGGAAGCCGGCGGTCTCAGCGTGCTCTACGACGACCGCGACGAGCGCCCCGGCGCGAAGTTCGCCACCGCCGACCTGATCGGCCTGCCCTGGCAGGTCATTGTCGGCCCGCGCGGGCTCGCCGAGGGTAAGGTCGAGGTCAAGCGCCGGTCCGGCGGTGAGCGCGAGACGCTGGCGCCGATCGATCTCCTCGCCCGCCTGAAGCGGGTTTGAGCCCGGAATGGCGGGCTTTGATGCTGTGAAGGAGCGCGTCGCGACGGCGTTCAAGCGCGGAAGTACGCTGCCCTTCGCCGGGTTCGAGTGGATCCTTGCCGGCCGCTACCTGCGCGCCCGCCGCCGCGGCGGCGGCGTCTCCGTGGTGGCCTTCTTCTCGGT
>NZ_CAXUJR010000015.1:0-2577 GCF_964251405.1 uncultured Methylobacterium sp. | reverse complement strand
ATCCGCGCCGGCACAATGGCTGGGTTCGACGACGGCACCGGCGTCGCGGTCGGACGCCGGCTCGCCGAAGCCCTCGGCCTCCAGGCCGGCGACAACATCACCCTCTCGACTCCGAAGGGCGCCACGACGCCGTTCGGCACGGCCCCCCGCACCAAGGCCTACACCGTCAAGGCGATCTTCGAGATCGGCATGACAGAGTTCGACGCCACCTTCGTCTTCATGCCACTCGCCGAATCCCAGGCCTACTTCAACCGCGACGGCGACGTCAGCCTGATCGAGGTCTATCTCGACAATGCCGATTCCGTGGCGGCCCTGCGCTCCGATCTCGAAATGGCGGCCGAGAGGCCGGTGGTGCTCACCGACTGGCGCCAGCGCAACCGCACCTTCTTCGGCGCGCTCGAGGTCGAGCGGAACGTGATGTTCCTCATCCTCAGCCTGATCGTCGTGGTGGCGACCCTGAACATCGTCTCGGGACTCATCCTGCTCGTGCGCGACAAGTCGAGCGACATCGCCATCCTGCGCACCATGGGTGCGACGCCGGGCACGGTGATGCGGGTCTTTCTCATCAACGGGGCGCTCATCGGCATCGTCGGGACACTCGGCGGGCTGGCGCTCGGCACCCTGATCACCCTGAACATCAAGGCGATCCAGCGGGTGCTGTTCCCCACCGCCTGGGACCCGACCGTGCGCTTCCTCGCCGAGATCCCGGCCGAGATGAACGCCAACGAGATCACCGTCGTGGTGGTCACCTCGATCGCCCTGTCGCTGATCGCGACGCTCTATCCCTCGTGGCGCGCCGCCCGGCTCGATCCGGTGCAGGCCCTGCGCTACGGCTGAGCGGACGAGAGGACCCTGTCCATGCCCTCATCAGCCGACGCGGCCGGCGTGCAGCCGGTCCCGGCCCTGTTCTTCTCGCGGGTCGAGCGCCGATACAGCCAGGGCACCGGCGCCCTTGAGATCCTGCGGGGCGCCGAACTTGCGATCTGGCCGGGCGAGATCGTCGCCCTGGTGGCACCCTCGGGTGCGGGAAAGTCGACCCTCCTGCACGTCGCCGGTCTGCTGGAACGGCCGGATGGCGGCGAGGTCTATATCGGCGGCACGCCAACCGCGACGCTCGCCGATTCCGAGCGCACGCGCCTGCGCCGCGAGCAGATGGGCTTCGTCTACCAGTTCCACCACCTCTTGCCCGAGTTCTCGGCACTGGAGAACGTGGTGATGCCCCAGCTCATCCGGGGCCTGAGCGGCAAAGAGGCCAAGGCCCGCGCCACGGAGCTCCTCAGCTTCCTCGGCCTCAAGGAGCGCCTCATCCATCGCCCGGCCGAACTCTCCGGCGGGGAGCAGCAGCGGGTGGCGATTGCACGCGCGGTGGCCAACGGGCCGCGCCTGCTCCTGGCGGACGAACCGACCGGCAACCTCGACCCGCACACCGCCTCCCACGTCTTCGGCATCCTGATGTCGCTGGTGCGCGCCTCCGGGCTCGCCGCCCTGGTGGCGACCCACAACCTCGATCTCGCCCGCCGCATGGACCGCCGGGTGACCATCCGCGACGGGCTGATCGAGCAGATGGCGTAGGGTTGCTGATCGTCTGATCCGGATTTATGTCTCGATATCTGTACAGATCGAGAGCGTCATGGCACAGGTTGGGTTCACCGAGCTGAGGAACAACCTCGCCACTCATTTCGACCGGGTCGAGAACGATTGGGCGGAGCTGGTGGTGACCCGCCAGAACCACGAGGCCCTGGTGATCCTGCCGCTCGCGGAACTCGAGAGCATGCGGGAGACGCTGCACCTGCTCGGGACGCCGGCCAACGCGAAGCGCCTGATGGAGTCGGTGGCGCAACTGGACAGGGGTGGTAGCAAGGCGCGCGAGCCGATCGAGGAATGAAGCTCGTCTGGTCGGACCACGCCTGGGACGATTATCTTCACTGGCAGGCCAGCGAGGCCGCCACGCTCCGCCGGATCAACGATCTGATCAAGGAAGCTCGTCGGACGCCGTTCACGGGCACGGGTAAGCCGGAACCTTTGAGGGGGAAACCTCGTCGGTTGGTGGTCGCGCCGGATCACCGGAAGCCATCGCCTCGCCTACCGCGTGAGCGGAAAGGGAGCCGAGCAGGCATTGGAGATCCTGCAATGCCGCTGGCATTACGATCCCTGACGTCGACGGATGGGACTTTCACTATCCCTTCACCATCAAACTCGAACGCTCTCCCTCCCCGCTTTACACAGAACAAAACAAGAACAAAGATCGCTCCGTCAACTCAGGGAGCCGCCACGATGCTGAAGCGCATGATCCTCACCGGCATGGTCGAATTCACGGCCTTCGGGCTCCTGTCCGGCGCAGTCGCGCTCTGGGCGGTGGCATTGTCGCCGATGCGGTAGTGGCCGGGGAAGCACAGGCGCGCGCCCTTCCACAGCCAATGAAGGAGCCGGTGCTGATCTTGGTAGACGGGTAACGACGACTCGCGATGCTGGCGTCATGACCCTGAAAGATCCCGGCTTCGTCCATCTCCACGTCCATTCGTCGTTCTCGCTGCTGGAGGGCGCGCTGAAGGTCGGCGACCTCGTCAAGGCGGCCGC
>NZ_CAXUJR010000014.1:0-53008 GCF_964251405.1 uncultured Methylobacterium sp. | reverse complement strand
AGGTACTCGATGTCGAGGCCGGATTCCTTGCAGGTCGGGATGTCGCCCCACGACATCGTGGTGGTGACGTTCTCCTTGAGGGGGATGCGCGCCTTGTCGAAGACGCAGAGCGGCTTCAGCTCGCCGGCTCGCCACTGCGCGACCGCCTCGATCGGGTTGTTGACGCTCGAGGTGATGTGACCGCCCACGAGCTGGGCCGCGACGTCGCCGCCGCCCTTGAAGGGAACGTAGGTCATCTTCGTGCCGGTCGACTGCTCGATGGCGGCGGTGATGATCTGGTCCTCCTGCTTCGAGCCGGTGCCGCCCATCTTGACCGAGTTCGGGCCGTCCGCCTTGGCGGCGTCGACGAATTCCTTGGCGGTCCTGTGGGGCGACTTCGCGTTCACCCAGAGGACGAACTCGTCGAGGCCGAGCATCGCGACCGGAGTCAGATCCTCCCACTTGAAGGGCACGCCCGTGGCGAGCGGGGTCGTGAACAGGTTCGAGAGGGTGATGATGATCTTGTGCGGGTTGCGGCTCGAGCCCTTGACGTCGAGGAAGCCCTCGGCGCCCGCACCGCCGGCCTTGTTGATGACGACGAGGGAGTGGGGCATCAGGCTGTGCTTCTGGATGATGCCCTGAAGCATGCGCGCCATCTGGTCGGCGCCGCCGCCGGTTCCGGCCGGCACGATGAACTCGACGGTCTTCGTCGGCTGCCAGGCCGAATGCGCCGGGCCGGCACAGAGACCAGCGACTGCCAAGCCGGCAAGCGCCACACCTCGCATGAGCGAACGCCCCATCTTGAACGTCATTGGTTTCCTCCAGCCGGGTCACTATGGCACCTCGAGTGGATGCACTAAGACTCTCGGACGACTATTATGCAGCCACCGTAATGTTTGTCAGCGCAAGCACAAGGGTGACTCTTAAAAATACGACAATTGTCTTTGTTGCGCCGCAATATATCTCATCGGTATTCTGTATTTCATTGTGTCTACCCGGACTCAATGCATAGCCGGTCATGAGATAAAAAATCCAATTCAGCCTCGTTTTTGATTGGATCAGCGAGGAAGGCCACTCCGCCAAGTCATTCCTCATCGACGGCAGTGCCACGATCGGTTACTCCGGATGGTCCCACCGAACTCCATCGACAACTTTGACCCCGCGCTTAAGATGTTGAGAGCGCATGAAACGGGCAGGTCGGCCCTATCTGTCGGAACCCCTGCGCAACCCTCCGGTGAGGTTTTCCATGCGCAACATCATCCTTGCCCTGTGCCTCGCGATTGCCGTTTCCGGCGGCGCCGAGGCCCAACAAGAGCCGCCGATCCAAAGCCCGCAGGATGCAGCCTGCCGGAACGATGCCCGAGACAAGGTCTTCACGGCCGCGAATCCGAACAATCTCAGCCTCTGGGATCTCGGATCGCAGATCTATCATGCTTGCATGGCCGCCTATCACGGTGGCGGTCCGAACCCGGGTCGGCGCGAGCAGCGCTTCTAGCCAGTGTCACCATCGGCACGCAGGTTGAACGATCGACGTCAACCCGCCGCTCTGCGTCCCAATCCGTGTCCCTGCATACGGGAGCCCATCGATGGCCGAATCCGAGATCGCGGTGGTTCGCGACCTTCTGCTCTCGAAGCCGCGCCCGAACGACCTCGCCGCCCGACGAGAACGGATGAATGGCTTCGGCGAACGCTATCCCTTGCCCCCCGACGTCCGTGTCGAGGTCGTCGACGCGGGTGGGGTGCAGGCCGAATGGACGACGACGCCGGCTGCCCGAGCCGATCGGATTCTCGTCTTCCTGCACGGCGGTGGCTACATCGCGGGCTCCCTCACGAGCCACCGCCATTCGGCGGCCCGGATGGGGCGCGAGGCACGGGCACGCACGCTGGCGCTCGACTACCGTCTTGCCCCTGAACATCCGTTCCCGTGCGCTCTCGAGGACGCGCTTACCGGATATCGTTTCCTGCTCGCGTCGGGCGCCGATCCGGGCGCGATCGCGATCGCCGGCGAGAGTGCCGGCGGCGGTCTCGCCCTCGCGTTGCTGCTGCGATTGCGTGAAGCCGGCGAGCCCCTGCCCGGCTGCCTCTGGCTGAGTTCGCCCTGGGTTGATCTCGCCCTGACCGGAGCGAGCCTCATGACGAAGGCCGACGTCGATCCCCTGCTCCAGGAGGCCTATCTCGCCGAACTGGCGCAGGCCTACCTGAACGGAGCCGATCCGCGGGACCCGCTCGCCTCTCCCCTCTACGCCGATCTGCGGGGCCTGCCCCCCACTCTCGTCCAGGTGGGCTCGGCCGAGACGCTCCTCGACGACGCGGTGCGGATCGCCGGTGCGGCGGGCGCGGCCGACGTCGCGGTCACGCTCCGGATCTGGCCCCGCATGATCCACGCCTGGCATCTCTTCCACCCGCAACTCGCAGAGGGACGCGAAGCCCTGGCCGAAGGAGGCCGGTTCGTGGACGGCCATCTCGGCGGCGGTGGATGAGTGCGGGGGGTCTCTGGAAGCCCGCGGACGACGTGGTCCGGCCGGCAGGCTCTGCCTCGAGGATATGCCGATGGACGCAGCACTTGGTCTGCACGACATCACCATGACCCATGTGGTCATGACGGACCGGCTCGCTGCGACGCCCAGCTGCGTCACGAGCGGAGCCGCCAGCGGCGATTGAGTTCGTCAAGATGGTGCTGCTGGACAGGATTGAACTGTCGACCTCCTCATTACCAAAAGAGCGCGTCAGCTCTTCTTCATGCTTCGTTTCCACCCCGTACACACATCGTTCTCACTTCTGAGCACTCTCTAGGACGTTACGCCCCTGATCCAGGTTCAAGCGAACCTGCGAGCACATCATAACTTCCGCGGCCCGCCGACCTCGAGGGCGTTGGCGGTCTGCCGCAGATGGCTCGGGCTGAACTTCGCATAGACCCGCTGCGTGACTAGGTCGTCGGCATGGCCGAGGTACGTCGCGATCTCCCCCATGGGTCGGCCCGCTTCCGCCATCCACACTGCAGCCGTGTGCCGGAACATATGAGGCGTGACGTTCCCGATGCCGGCGCGCTTCGCTGCCTTGCCGAGCGCCGTGCGAACGCTCCTGACCGGCTCTCCTCCCCATTCGATGACGCGGTCGCCCCGCTTGTAGGCCCTGGCGTCGCTGAGCGCCGCGCGTAGCGCGTTCGTCATCGGCACCGTGGCGCGCCCCTTCTGCGGGCGAAGCAGGTTGCGGGCACCAAGGAAGATGAGCCCGCGCTCGAAGTCGATCCGGTCCCATGTGAGCTCGAGCAGCGCCGCGTTGCGGCCAGCCGTCGAAATGGCGAGGAGCAGGTACAGGCGAAGGTGCGGGGTCTCGGCCGCGGAGAGCAGCGCGTTGAACTGGTCGCGCGTAAGGTGGCGCTCCGTGGCTTGGGGAGCACCGGGCATCTCGATGTCCGGCGCCTTGCCGATGTGCTTCGCGGCCTCGGCCCAGAGCAGAGCTGCACGAAGCTGGTTGAGCTCCGTCCGGATCGTGCCGTTGGCGACGCCGATCAGCTCGACCTTGTTGGCGTTGCGCCGCCGCTTCTGCTGCGCCTCGGACCCACGCTTGTCTGTCCGACGCTGTGCGACATAAGCCCGGCAGGTTTTCGTGCTGATCTCCCCGGGCTTCATGTCGCCGAAGAACGCCAGAACGGCCTTGCCGGACCAGCCCATGTTCTGGGCGATCCGGCGGCCGACTTTGTCCTCACGGTAGGCTTCCCAGATCCAGCGGATGTCTGGGTCTATGGGGCGCTTGGCGTCCTCAACGATCCGGTTGAACTCCGCCGCCGCTCCCGCCGCATCGCGGCATTCAAGCTGTCGACGACTGAGACGCTTGCCGCCTTCGGAGACGACGATTGCCCATCCTCCACGGAAACGTTGGAGCTTGTATTCTGGCATTGCTCGTATTCCAGGAGGGTGGCCTCGGTGATCCTAAGCAGCTTCCCGCCCGCGCGGAAAGCAGCCAGATCCCCATTGTCGATCAGGCGGCGGACGTGGTTCGCGGAGCACTTCCAGCGTGCCGCGACTTCGGCCGGGGTGAAGCAGATCATGAGCAGGTCTCCACCTTCTTCCAGTTGCGGCAGGCCGGCGCGCGGGCGAGCACGTCGGTGCCAGTTCCGCCGGTCCAGTGCGGACGCATCAGCCCGCATTTCAGGTACGTCTTCGCCATCTCCTTGCGGACGAGGTGAGCGCAGGATCGGCACGTCTCGCCGGCCGGCCCGGTACCAGGCAGGGCCGCGTAGCCCTTCGGCCGGGGCGCCGTCAGGCGCTTGCGCTCCCGAGGCGTGAGCGCGCGCGGCAGGTCGAAGAGTTCGGCCTGCAATCGGGCTTCAAGCATGGCTGGCTCTCCCCTCGATGCGCTGGCGGATGCTGCGAGCCTTCTTCGCCATGCCCTGCGCCATGACGCGGCCGGGCGGCGTGGTGCGCAGCGGCGATGGCTTCCCGACGAGGACGGCTCGCGCGTCGTCGCGGTACGTGTGGATCTCGGCCTCGGTGAAACCGGCCGCGCAGAGGTGCCCGAAGGTGCAAGCGCCCTCCGGCCCGTGCGCGTGGTACCGCATGGCCTCGGCCATCAGGAGGATGCGCTCGCGCCGATCGGGCGCGCGGCGAGCGGCGTGGATCAGGGATGGAGCGGTCATGCTGCGACCTCCTGGTTGGTGGCTTGCGTGGGCCGGACGCCGCGCTCGGCCAGGGCCTCGAGGTCCGGCACCATCTCAGCCAGGACCTCCGCCGGCTTGTAGACCCACCCGGGCAGCAGCTCGTGAGAGTAGAGGCCGTTGGTGCGGCACAGCCCGGGCAGGTTGGCCCATGTCGTGATCCAGAGCCCGCGCCGCGGATTGCTCAGATCGAGGTGTGCCGTGAACGGCTCGCCCATCTCCTCCGGGTGCATGATCGCCGACTTGATAAGCCGAGCTGAAACCCGGGCCGCGTCGCGCTCCTCCTGCGTCGGCGCCGGCAGCTTCTTCGCGCGCTTTTCCTTCTTCGGCTTGGCCGGCTTCGCCTTCGCCCATGCGCGGATTTCCGGATAGGTGACGCCGCGCAGGCAGTGCCAGGCCTCGCGGCATTGCTCGAGCGTGAACATCGCGACGTGACAGTCGGCGACGTCGAGCTCGAGGCCCGCGGCCAGGTAGGCATAGACCCGGCGCCGCGCCGTCATTCGAATAACCGTGCGGGCCTTCTCATTGTCCGGCCGATAGTCGGCGCACCGGTCCGCGCCCATCCAGATCGGATCGAGCATGTCGCGATGGAGCATGCGCCGGGCGTTGCGCAGCTCGGGCCCGGCCGGCGTGCCGAGCGCATCCTCCGTGCCCTCGTGGCAGCGCACATACGCGTCCGGACAGACGTCGCATTTCCAGATGCGGTTCTCGAACAGGTCGGCGCGGTGCGGGTAAATCTCCGCACCGTTCGTGAGCCTGGCGGCGGTGCCGCACGCGGGGCATATCGGGGCGGCCATCAGGCGCGCCCCATGGCCGGCGCGTCGACGACAACGTCGTTGTGCGCGTCGCCTGGCTCCCGCTGAAGCCTCCGCCGGGCCTGGACGTAGATGTATTCCATCGTGGTCGTGAAGGCGCGTTGCGTCTTCTCCGGATCGGTGTCGGCGAGGGTGGAGCAGAAGCTCGCGATGACGTTGCCGAGGGCGCCGCAGAACGCGCCGCCGATCTGGGCATCGTCGATGTTTCGGTCGCGCGCGTCGGCCAGCTCGAAGAGGGCGGCTTCTGTGGAGGCGATCGTCAGTGCCCGGTAGGCGCGCTCCGCCTCGGAGCACGGTGGCGGCCGTCTCGCGTCGTAGTCCCGCATCCCCTGGATGCCTTGCTCAACGCCGTCGCGGTGTGGCGTGATCGTAGCCATCAGGCGCAGCCCTCGCCGGCCCAATCCTCGCCGCTGATGCTGTGGCCTCTGCCACGCAGGGCGGCCTCTTTGTCTCGGAGCAACACGCGGAGCCAGATCAGATCGGCAGGCCAGGTCCTCGTGGCGGAAGCACCGAACTTCCTCAGAGCGTGAAGGACCGTCGTGTGATCCCGGTTGAGCAAGCGGCCGACGCTCGGCAGGCTCATCGACGAGATCTCGAGCCAGAGCGCCACCATCGCGAGCTGACGCGGCCGGACGACCTTCGCGCGTCGCCCTTCGCCTTCCACTTCCTCGACCGTGACCCCGTGATGGACCGCGATCGTGCGGATGATGAACCGGGTCCGTGCGTGCCGGCTCATCGCCGGCGTGCCCTCATATTCGCGAGCCCACGCCTGCATGGCCTGGCGCTCGGCCTCGGCCGGATCGATCGCGGGCGGCGCTGCCTCCGGGGTTACGAAGACAGGTTGCGGTACCGGCGCCGGGCGCGCGATCGGCGCCGAGCTCCTGGCCGGGGCCTCTCCCATGAGGCGCGCCTTCAACGCCTTGGCGTCGGCGCGCATTTCCTCGGCGGAGGAATACTCTCGGACGGGTGCGCCCATCAGGGAGCGATTGCTGTGCATGTTCATTCTGAGACCTCGGACTGCGACGGGGGACTAGGCGGCGAGCTTCAGGGCGAAGCGCTCGCGGATGGCGGCCTCGCGCTGGTCGAGCTCCTCGAGGAAGGCGGCGACGTCGGCCTCGATCGCCGCAATGGCCGCGTCGTCGCGCGGCACGCGCACCACCAGGAGGTCCATGCCTTCCGGGAAGCGCGGGTCGAAGCTGGCGAAATCGCACCAGGCGCGGCCGGTGCACGCCATCTGCCAGAACACTTGCGGTAGATACTCTTCCGGCACTTGGCCGGTGGCCAATGTGGTCGCGTGCGTCTTGCTCGTCGGGCACTTGAACTCGACGAGGCCGTCGGCGCCGATGAGCCCGTCCGGCGAGGCGCCGGCCATCGAGAAGCGCGGGTGCGGCACGAAGCCAGCGAGGTCGACCGTGTGGTCCGTGACGAACTCGTAGGCCGCGCGAGCGCGGGGCTCATTGTCGGTGCCCCACTGCATCTCGCGGCTGACGAAGTGGTCGACGGCGAGGCCGGTCAGGCGCTCGGCGATGAGCTCGAGCATGTAGCTCTCGCGTGCCGCACCGGGCTTCCCACTCTTCAGCTTCGCCGTCAGGTCGGCCATGCGGGAGGCCGTCACCTTGCCGACCCTGGCTTGGAGCCAGGCCGCGGAGCCTTGCTTCATCTCAACCATGGTTGCGACCTCCACGGGCTTGCTGGACCTTGCGCATGAGCTGCGCCTTGGCGCTCTCGAACTGGTGCGCGGGGATCTCCTCGATGCTGGGCACGCGGCCGTAGGCGAGGAACTTCGCGAGGTCCGTGTCGCCGGCGCGCACGAGGGCGTGGAGCTCGCAGGCCTGCGCCTCCGTGATGAAGCTCGGCTCCTCATCCTCGCGCGGGTCGGCGCGGTTGCCGTCGTTGTCCTCGTCGGTCAGGGCGATGTTGAAGACGAGGAGCGTTAGGTACCGGCGGCCGTAGCTCATCGTGGAGCCGAAGGCCTGGATGCCGGTCTTGTTAGCCTTGCCCTGCGAGCCGGCCGCGTCGGACGGGAGGTTTGCCTTGTGGTCGCGTGAGAAGCCGGCGGCGTGCGCCACCTTGCAGACCATCCGGTAGTGCCCGGGCTGGTCGCAGTCCTCGGTGTCGAACGACAGGCTGAACCCGTGCTTCGTGTAGATCGGGGTGATGGCCTTCGCGATGTGCTCGAGCTTCGCGTATCGCGACTTGGTGTGGGTGTTTTCCGCCCGGCGTAGCACCGCCGGCATTTCGGCCTGCGTGGCGCTCATCGCGGCGTTAAAGATCTCCTCGGCGGCCTGCAGGCGCATCCGCTCCTGCATCGCCATGAGGCGTTCCATCTTGTCGATGTCGATGGAGGGATCGCGCGCGGCGCGCTCGATCAGCGCGAGCACAGCGCCGGTCTCGGACGCCGGCGGTCGGGGATCGTCGTGCAGCGCGACGTCTTGCTTGAGGGCTGGGGTGGTCAAAGCAGGCTCTCCTGAGTGAGGGCGGCGAGCTCGTCGCGAACGGCCACCAGGTTGCGGGGAAGGCGGGTGTGGTCGGCGCCGTTCGCCATCAGGACCCAGACGAGGGTCCCGATCAGGCGATGGTCGGCTGTCACCTCGTCGAGGTGGATGTTCTTCTCGGCGAGCCACTGCGCCGCCAGGGCCGGAGCGATCGGCTCGGGGACCGCTGCGGCCCCCACGACGATGGCGTTGTCGACGATCTTCCAGAGCGGCCCGCGATCGATGAGGACGCCGCTGACCAGCATCGTCTGCAGCGCCGCGAGCATGGTCTCGGTAGGGCTTTCGAATGGGAGCGAGGGCTTGCGGGACATGCTCATGGGCGGACGAGCCATCCGAAGAGGAAGGCCGCCGCGGTGAGCACCCCGGCGAGCAGAGGCGCCACGAACCGACCGGCATGGCCGGCGATGACGCTGAGAGTTTCGATGGGATCGGCCGGCGTGGCGGCACCGCCGACGATGCGGCCGGCGATATCGCCGAGCGCGTAGAGGGAGCCGATGAACACGGCGCCGAGGGAAACGGCGAGGCACGCGAGTTGGGGATCGGACATGGCGGCTCAGTCCAGGGAGGGGTGATCGAGGCCGAGGAAGCCGCACGCCGCGAGGTGGAGGGCGCGGGTCTCGTCGTCGGAAGAGGGCGACGGGTAGGCGGACAGCATGAGGTTCAGCGCATCCGCGAGGGCGGTGGCGATCTCCTCGATGTTCGGAGCCTCGCCATCCCGGACGGCGCAAAGCAGGAAATCGATGGCGGTGGTCGCTGCGGACGCCGCGGCGATCAAAGCGCGGGCATCGGGATCGGTGACGTTGGGGCCTTGCTCCGACATCACGCAGCCCTCGACAGGCCGAGGTCGGACGCCGTGAGGCGGTGCTCGTCGCTCTCGTCGACGGCGTCCTCGGGCTCGTAGCGCTCGACGCCGTAGGCATCGCACGCCGTCCAGAGACAGCCCGGGACGTCCTCGTTGTGCGTGTCACGCCACCAGGCGACGGCGCCCTGTAGTGTGGCCGCGGTGACATCGGCGACGCTACCGGCGGCGAAGTCGACCGCGTGTACGGAGATCAGGGGGAACGGGAGGCCGCCGGCGATCGAGCGTGTCGCCTCGGCGAGGGTCAACCCGGCGCGGTCTTCCTGGTGGTAGGCGCCTGCTGATGCTTGGCAGGTGATGAGGTGAGAGACGAGGGACACTGAGCAGCTCCACCGCGAGAGGCGATGAAGCAAAGGTAGCGATTTCCGCTACAGTGTCAATAAGCAAGTAGCGCTTATCGCTACTTTCCGATCAGGCCGAGTAGCCACTCCCTGAGGCGAATTCGCTTGGTGTCACGCTGAAGGGTAGCAAACTCCACCTTCATGTAGCGATCATAACGCGCATGCAGATACCGCTGGGCGGTGAAGGCAGAGGAACTATTGTCATAAAATCTCGCATGTTCTCCTGCGCAGCGGCCAGCCAAGCGCCATGCCTTTTCCCGCCACTCAACCCGCATAGCACTTTGCGCCGACGGCCGAAGCTTCGCCATGGCTATGAACCCAGCGTCGATCCAGGCTTCTCTGTCTTCGTTGAGCGCATAACGGAGAATGTCAGATACGCTCATCAGCCTCGGAGAAAATAACGGTAATTGCTCTAAGATTTTGGACTGTGCTGCTGCTGTTACCTCTATATCGAACAGCCTTAGCTTCGAAACTTTTGCGACCCAATCTTCCACAAGGTTAGCGCCATCAGCTAACTCGCGGACGCTATCGAGCAGCGTTTCCTCTACAATTTTCTTCGCGCGCTGCCGGATTTCCATTTCGATAACGGCAAGGTCTTGAGCGCGAAGATCGCTCGCGGAGAGATGGCCGAGTGACCTTGTTACAGTCCCCTCGATCAGTGCATCGAGAGTGGCGCGCTCGTGCTCCGGCATATGCGGCAGCAGGCTATTCGGCGGCACGCAGAGGGCGGACGATGCCCCCAGTCCGCTCAATACGTCGCCATTGCTTCTCCGGGATGATCGCTATGATCTCAGCGACCCATTGGAGCCTAACGTCACGCATCAGGTCAGCGTTATGGCTCTGTAGATCGTAATGTCCGGGCTTGCTGCCAGGATGTAGGATCTTCAGGAAGCGGTTGCCGTCGATGTCACAGCAAGCAACCTCATCGCCAAACTGTGCTTCGGCATCAGCGACCTCCGGGCCACAGACAATTAGTGAGCCGGGCCGAAAGAACGGCATCATTGAGGTGCCGACAATTTCGTATGCGGTTGTGGCTCGTGGAAGCTGAGCTTTGATCTCGGCAACGATCTCGATGCCTGGATCAGGTTGTTCCACATCCGTGTTGATCGCCCCACCTGCACCGATGATGCCCGCAAGCCGCACAGAGGTCGGGTGAAGTGCGATGCCGGCGGTAGGAGCTGGGTAGCCCGTGATAGCCTCGATCGCGATCATCTCATCGGCGGAGACCTTTCGACCGTCCTCCTTAAGCATCTTGTTTACGGCCGCTTTATCGATGGACCTTCCGAGATGCTCAGTCAGCGAACGCGCAAGTTCCACCTGCCCCATCCCAGCATGATCCAGTGCCTGTCTGACCCAATCGTGCAGCATCCTTGAGGCGTAGCGTTTTTCGCTCCACAAGGCAGTTTCTAGATACGCTACCATCCCGCTTGCAATAGTAGCGATATTCGCTACTCTCAGCGGCATCATGGAACCAGCCCGATCAATCATCAGGACACTCGGTGGAGTGAAAGCCACGGCAGAAGTCGTTGGCGTTCACCGAACACGCGTCTCCAACTGGATGCGCCCCACCGCCGTTGGAGGCACGAACGGGACGGTGCCGCACTGGCACATTCCTAAGATCCTCGAGCACGCCCGGTCGCATGATCTCCCTCTGAGCGAGCGAGATTTCGCACCGCGCGTGAATATGCCTTCGGCTGAAACGAGCGCCGCGTAATGCGGCCCTCACGAGATTGCGCCTCTCGAGGCGCTCACCAGGCGGCAGGCGGATGGCGTCCGCCGGTTGCAGCCCACCTTGGGCGTTTCCTCCCAATGACTGGCCGGGGCTTCACCGCCTCGGCCATTTTTGGCCCGCCTCATCTCACCTCCCGCGCCGCACCACCCCGTCGCTCTGAGCACGGGACGCTGGTCGTTCGCGAACAATGTCGAGCCGCCCCATGAAGCTGGTCACGATCCAGGAAGCGAACAGCCGTGTGCTCGGGCTCGTCGAGCGGCTGGTCGCAGAGCGGTTCAAGGAAACCGGCTCGCGCATCACGGCCGCGGAGGACATCGCGGCGGCCGTCGGCAAGTCCGCGTCCTGGCTGCGGAAGCTCCGCTCCGGCTCGGCCGGCGCCGTCGTCACCCTCGCCGACGCGATGAACGTGGCCACCGCCTACGACCGTCTTTGCTCCCGCATCGAGGCCGCCGCTGAAACCGAGAAGGCGCGCGCGGCCGCCCTGCGGAGAAACACCGATGCGGCTGTGTCGAGCGCTCTGGACCTGGTGGACGGAAAGGCGCGTGCGCCGGGCCGTTCAGAAGGCCTCCGCTTCCGCAAAGCCGCCAAGCCCGCCGTCGCGCCCCGTCCGCGTCGTGCCGCGCGTGAAGCTGCCCAACACCTGAATTGCCCGGCGCTGGGCCGGGTCTGACCCCGAGGCACCATGACCAAGAAACCCGAACGCCTGATCCGCGCCCTGGTGCAGGAGGCTACGTTTACGGACCGCGCCGCGCGCGAGTTCATCGACGACCTCGATGCCCGCTATCTCAAGCCCTCCGCCGCCAGCGACGACGTTCCCGCATCCTCTGCCCTGCAGGAGGTCGAGCTTCTCCGCGCGGACATGGGCCAGCAGCTCACCACCCTGCGCGAGGACAATGCTCGCCTGACCGAGCAACTCGACACCACCCTCAAGGCCCTGACTGATCTCGTCGACCGGGTCGCCGCCCTCGAGGACGCGCCTGACCTGACGCCGGCGCCGGCCGCATCAGAACCGACCGCTGACGCATCAGAACCGGCGCCGGCCGCACCGAAGCCGGCTTCGCGCGCATCGAAGAAGCCCAAGCCCACCGCATAGCGCAAAAAAACACCCGGCCCCCGTTCGCAGCAGGGGCCGGGCTTCTTTGTTCAGTCTCAAGGTCTCAAGTATCATGGAAACCACAAGTTCCAACGACGCGCAACAACACGCGTCCTCCGTTGCTGCCGATCAACTGAAATCTTTCATCGAGCGCATTGAACGGCTCGAAGAAGAGAAGGCCGGGTTAGCCGGCGATATTAAGGACGTCTATGCCGAGGCCAAGGGAACAGGCTTCGACATCAAGGCGCTGCGCAAGATCGTGTCGCTGCGGAAGAAGGATCACGCCGAGCGCCAAGAAGAGGAGGCGATCCTCGAGCTGTACCTCCAAGCCCTCGGGATGGAGTAGCGGCCATGTCAGTCCGCATCATCACCGGTGATTGCCGGAACATCGTTCCTGCCCTTGAGCCGTTCGACTGCATCCTTACCGATCCGCCGTATGGCGAGACGTCCTGCAAGTGGGACCGTCGTGTCGCGGGTTGGCCCGCCCTCGTGCGTCCGCTGCTAAAGTCGACCGGCTCAATGTGGGTTTTCGGCTCGCTGCGCTTCTTCATGGAGACGGCGAGCGAGTTCCTCGATGCGGGCTGGCGCCTATCTCAAGATGTGATTTGGGAGAAGCAGAACGGGTCCGGCTTCATGGCCGATCGGTTCCGTCGGGTGCATGAGCAGGCCGTCCTGTTCTACCGAGACGATGCGCCCTGGTCGGGCGTCTACAAGCTGCCTCAGGTCACAAACGACGCGAAAGCCCGCCGCGTGCGTCGGCAGGTGGGGCCCGCCCACACAGGCATCATCGGAGCGAACGTCTTCGAGAGCGAGGAAGGCGGGCCGCGCCTCATGCGCTCGGTGATGTACGTACGAAACGGCCATCGCCAGGGCACCGGCCACGCGACACCGAAGCCCGAAGAGCTGCTCGAGCCTCTGCTTCGCTACTCCTGCCCGCCAGGCGGGAGGGTCCTGGACCCGTTCGGTGGCTCTGGCTCCACCGGCCTTGTCGCCGATCGGCTCGGCCTGGACTGCACACTCATCGAGGCTGACCCGGCAACGTCAGCCCTCGCTGCAGACCGCCTCGCGCGTGTCGGCGGCATGTTCGCCACCATGGCTGCGGAGTAGCGCGATGGGAAAATCTCATCGCCTACTCTCCCTGCTTGTCTCATGCCCGAAGTGCCGTGTGCCAGTCGGTGTCGCCTGTTGCGGTAAACGCGGCGCACGCAAGGCGCCACACCGCGAGCGCATGTATGCCGCCCCGGCGCACGCACCAGCCGCCCCTCCCCGGGAAGCGCCGGGCAGCTTCTACAGGTCAGACGCGTGGCGGACGCTTCGGTATCAAGCTCTCCGCCGTAGCAGCGGCGCCTGCGAATGCTGCGGCACCGGCCCATCCCCCGGGCGCCCGCTGCACGTCGACCACATCAAGTCGCGGTCGCGATTCCCGAACCTGGCGCTCGACCTCAGCAACCTTCAGGTGCTTTGCGCCGACTGCAACTTGGGCAAGGGCGCGGTCGATCAGACCGACTGGCGTCCCGTCGAAGGACGCTTGCAATGAGTGTCCAAGCGCACGCCTGGGCCAAGACGGTCCGTACTGGCTCCCCGACCCTGAAGGCGGTCCTAGTCGCGATCGCGGACTATGCCGACGCCCATGGCGTCGCTTGGCCGTCTCAGGAGCAGATCGCGGCTGACACAGAGTTTTCACTCCGCGCGGTTCGCAATGCTGTCGCCGGGCTGGAGGAACTCGGCATCCTCGTTCGCGAGGAGCGCCGGCGGCGGGATGGTTCACGGCAGAGTGACATCCTCACCCTGTTGATGGGGAAAGGTAGCAACCGGCACGACGTGCCGCATGACCAACCGGCACCACGTTCCGATCAACCGGCACGTCGTTCCGACCAAGCGGCACCTCACGACAGCCAAGCGGCACGACGTGCCGGGCTCACTTCGTTTGAACCGTCAGAGAACCACCAGAGGAACCGTCAATCCTCCGAAGAGACCTGCGCGTGGCCTGTCGATTTTCGGGAGCAGTTCCGATCGGCCTACCCGCATTGGGTCAAGGGCCCGGTGGTCTTCGCCGAGTTGGACCGGCTGCACCGCGAAGGCGACACGCCGTTCGAGGACATCCTCGCTGGGATCGCCCGGTACGTCGCCAGCAAGCCACCCGATCGAAACTGGATAGGGCCTGACCGCTTCCTTGCCGATCGCCGGTTCGAGGATCGCCCTGCCCCGGTCGCCCCGCGCCTCGTCCGATCCGACGGCGCTTCCTACCAGCCCGCCCCCACCGGCCAGGCCGCCCGCCTGGCAACCCTGCATCGCCTGAGAGCCGAGAGAGCCGAGGAGGCCGCCCGTGCAGCCGACCAAGACGACACCCGCGACTTCCTCATCATCGACGGCGACCTTGCCGGCGAACCGGATGACGCCCGAGGCGGCGGCGGCGTTGGTGGAGACCTTGCACGCCAAGCTCTCGCCGATCGACGGAGCCTGGAACCGCTACAGCGTACCTTCGCATCTCGCACCGACGACGCTCGAGCGCAGGCAGCTCTGCGCCGTCGTCGACCGGCTTGAGCGGGACCTCGCCGACATCGGCGACCCGACCGAGCGCGAGTATGAAGTCGCGACCCTCCTCCTCGGCTACGAGAAGAGCAAAGGCTCCGAGCTCAACGCGGGACTGTTGAACGAGCAGTTCCTCGAGGCGGTCGAGGATCAGCCCCTCGCGGCAATCCGCGCGGCCTGCAAGCGCATCCGGCAGGGTAAGCCTCTGACCAAGATCGAGCGCGGATGGCGCCCGTCTCCGGACAGCTTCGCGGAAGAGGTCCGCGAAGGTCTGATCCCGGTGCGCGCGAGGATGGTGCGTGCTCGCCGGATCCTCGACGTCGAGGTCGACGCCCCACCGACCGAGGAGGAGCTCGCGAGGGTCGCAGCCAGAGCGGAGGCCTACCGGCTGCGCAGGATGCCCACGCAAGACCATCCGGGGCTGGTTGTGCCGGACCTCGCTCCACCTCGCCCGGCCGACCTGGTGGCGCCGCTCCGCGACCTGCAGGTCTCCCCGGGCCTCATGGCCCGTCTCGACGAAAGGAAGGACCGCCACGCATGAGCACGCTACAAATGGTGACGCTTGCCACCGTCTGCCTCTCGTTCGGCGCCTGCTTCGGCGCGTTCATAGCCCTCCTCTTTGCCGGAGGACGGCGCTGATGGCGGCCCGGCCTAAGCTCACCGGAATGGTCACTCATGCGCCCCCGCCGCCGCCGAAGTTCCGCCCGCGCCGCTGCGCCATCTGCGCTGCTTCTGCCCCGTTCGGTTTCCGCGATTTCCTCGGCAAGCCCGAGCTTGCAGTGTTCGCCTGCAGGGAGCACCGCGACCAGGTCGCGGCGGCCGTCGCCTAACGGTGTGATGCACGTTCGCCTCGAGGGGCCGGACCCACCAGAGAACTACCCTCCCGACCGGGTCCGCCTGTGGCTTCTGGCGGCCTGGATGGGCCACGCCGAAGCCGACAACCAGGCGGGTCCGAAACCCGGCGACGTTCGCGTTCAGCGCTGGCCTGAAACCTACGTGGCCGACTGGACGATGAAAGCGCAGCTCAAGGCTTACCTCAATGCTCAAGCCGGCCGGGAGCCGAGTTTCAGGCAAGCCTGCAGTGCCCACGGATGGCACAGAGAGAAGGCTATGCGCGGTGTTGAAATGGCGCTGCAGCTCATCTCCATTGGGCTAACCAGTCGCAGATAGTCGCGCAGGTATAGGGTTTGCACATTATTCGATTGACTTCCGTCCCAGGCGCGCCGGACGCCTAAGCTTCAGGGCGGACATCGAGACCGACCCACGCATGAGGGCTACCCTAGTGAGCGCGTCGGCAAAGCAGTCGGTCGTTTCTGCGAACCTCCCGAGCATCTCCGCGCAACGGAAGCGCAAGGCCAGCCCATCCCGCCAGCGCGACACGCGCGGCGATCGGTATTCGCTGACGAACGCCTATCAGCCCGGCGCCGGTCTCGCCCGCGGCCCGCAGTCGTTCGGCATGGGATCGCCCGTCGGTCAGCCGAAATCGCAGGTCGTTGTGGTCCGCAACGACAAGGCCACCGTGGCGGTGGCGGATCCCTACGAGCCCGGCAAGCGCATCCAGGCGACGGTGAACCGGCGCGTCGACCTGCTCGAGTATGAGCGCTCGCACGGCAACATCACGGTCAGCCAGTACGAGGTCGGCCGCCAGGTGCAGGCGACGTTCGAGCGAGCCGCCGGCGCCAGGAACACGCGCGATCGTGCCGCCATCGACGAGACCATCGTCGACCGGTCCAAGCGCACCGAGCTCAAGGACCTGGCCGCGGTCCGCGCGATCGATAGCGCCCGCGAAGTGCAGGAGCTCATGGTCAAGATCGAGCGCGCCATCGGCGGCGTCCCGGCTCACTTCCTCCGCGAGCTGCTCACCCGCGGCGGCACGATCAAGGACTACGTGCGCAGCAAGGACATGCTGGCCAGCGATCGCAAGGTGACGGAGACAGCCATTCGGTTTCGCTACCTCCTCGAGGCCCTCGACGACACCTTCGCGGCCACCGGCGCCGTCGTGCGGGACCAGGAGGGCAACACCCTGATCCGCACCGAGCTCGGCGAGGCCACCGGCGAAGAGACCGACGAGAAGGGACGCCTCGTCCCGGCCGGCAAGGGGCACCGTTGGGGACGGGTCCAGGGCGAGGAAGTCTGACGCACCGAATACGGGTGCGAGGCCTTGTAGCCCTGCAACCAATCTCATATGTTCGTGTTTGTTGAAGATATGAGGTAACGCATGGCGAAAGACCCAGACGAACTCAGCGTGCTCGAGCAGCGGATAATGCTCGCTCTCACTCGTCTGCATCCAAGCGGCTACGGCGTTTCGGTGCAAGATGAGATTTTGAACCGAACGGGAAAGTCTGTCTCATTCGGTTCAATTTATTCTTCCATCGATAGGCTCGAAGACAAAGGCTTCGTCGAGCCTCGCGAGGGAGAACCAAGTCCTGAGCGGGGAGGTAGGCGTAAGGTCTATTTCACCGTCACAGGCTTGGGGCAGCGCGCCTTGCAATCATCCATGTTGGCAACCGATAGCCTTCGTGAGGGGATTAGCTGGGGAGTACTGGCATGAGTAACCTGAAGGCTTCCTCCGAAGAGCTGGCGAGATTAGTAGTAGAGTCGAGGGTTAAGCTTAATCTATTGATGGAAGAAAGAGCGCATCTCACAGAGACAAGGAACGAACTTCAGGCGCGTTACAATGCTAATCCTTTGCCAGAGTTGGCAAATAAAGTAGCCGAGATGGAAGCGACCTATGTTGATCTCATGGCAAAAGCCGATCAAATCGCTGCCGAGCAGAAAGACAGGGAGGCTGGCGCAATTCAGTTGCTGTCAACTGGAAGGCCGCATTTGGTCGCTGAGATGCTTACCAGATTGGTTTCAAAACCTAAGTTAGCGGACAGAATTATCGATGACAGGAATGAAGCCTTCGCGCGAAATTTAATAAAATATGGATCATTCAGGGCGCACGCTTATTACTGGACTGACACTGTCAGATCACTCTGGCCAGCGGGGAAGACGTTGATAGGCTGGCTTATTGCTGGCGAATTCCTCAAAAAGTGGTCTGGTTCTTGACCCGACGGGCGTTCCCCGTCACAACACCAACGTCCGAGAGACGCGCCCGCAGCCGCAAGGCCTGCGGGCGTTGTCGTTTCTAGATCCTCTCACATCGCCGGCTGCACATGACCGCTCACGAGATCGCCCACGCGATCGAGGATGAGGCGCGGGCGTTCAGCCGCGCGCCCTTCACCGATACCGCCTCGTACCTCGAGGCGAAGGACCTGCACTGCAGGCGCATCATCAACCTGTCCATGTCGATCGTGCGCGAGCTCGGCACGCCGCCCCGCCTCTCGCTCGGCACCGGCCGCCGGCAGTTCGGGGAGACCCGCTTCGATGTCCGCATCCGCGATCGGGTCCGCGACCAGCGCCGTACGGCCAACGCCGCATAGGGTCTGAAACCCTCCAAAACGTCGCCTTGTCGGAATTACCAAGACTATTCCACCAGGCCCGCGGAATCACTCTGAAAAGCTCAATAACTACAGGGGCTTATCGGTGATTTCAGGCTCTAAACGTACCTCCCGCATCAGGGGTCGAATAAAATCCCAAGAGGCCGTGAAGGCGGTCCTCTCCACTAAGGCGGTGGCCTACCTCCGGGTCTCCACCGACGAGCAAGCCAGCAACGGTTTCGGCCTCGAAACGCAGGAGCGCGCCCTCCGCGCCTTCGCCGAAAGCCAGTCTTACGACCTGGTCGAGATCATCACCGACGGCGGCGTCTCCGGCGCCACCCGACCAGCGGAACGACCAGGCTTCGCCAAGGTCCTCGAGCTCGCCGAGCTCAAGGCCTTCTCCATCCTGCTCGTCTACAAGTTCGACCGCCTCGCCCGCGAAATCCGGTACGCCGTGACCACGGTCGCCGACCTCGCCGAGCAACACGACATCGGGATCCGCAGCGTCACCGAACCGATCGATACCGCTACTCCCATGGGTCGGACGGTCTTCGCGATCCTCGCCGGCATGGCGGAAAGCGAGCGGTTCACGATCCGAGACCGGACCGCCGGCGGCAAGCTCTCCAAGGCCGGCCGCGGTGGCTTCGCCGGCGGACGCGCTCCGTTCGGATACGAGACCGACCTCGAGGGCGGCCTCCGGATCATCCCGGAGGAAGCGGCGATCGTCCGCCGGATCTTCAAGGAACGCGGACCGGCCGCCCGGCCGAAGCGCACGCTCCGAGACATCGCCGCCGGCCTCAACGCCGACGGGATCCGGTCCCCGACCGGCAAGGCCTGGCGCCATGACGGCGTTGGGTACGTCCTCGATAATCCCAAGTATCGCGGGCTCGTCGAATACCTCTTCACCTGGACCGGGACGGAACAGCACGTCCTGCAGCCAGGCACCCACGCCGCGATCATCTGATGTCCGGCCGCGAGCACACCGCGGCCGACGCAGCTCGAGCCCTTCGCGACATTCAGTTCTGCCCCGCGGCTTCGGCCTACGGCGATTGGCTCCGACGCCGAGCCGCCGGCCAACCCACGGTCCCACCCCGCCCCGCTCCGGCGGGGTTTTTTTTGGCCCAAGCGAAAGCCTCAGCATGAACGCCTTCTCCGCCGCCCTGCGCCTGCAGGAGGATCGCAACGCCTTGCTCGCATCCCGGCAAAGGGAGGTCCTGGTCGCCCTCTATCAGGGCAGGCCGGCGCCGAAGTTCGCGAAGCTGCGCCGCCTCTCGACCGAGAGCGCGACCCGTCGCGTGCTCGGCCTCAAGGGCCACCGCTGATGAGCGCCGAGACGACGTGCCCAACGTGCGGGTTCGAGCTCTCGGCCGAGTGCGAGTTCCTCGGATGCCCGACCCATACGCGAGCCGTTGGCCTCTCCGCCGCCCCGAACATCTCGCGGCCCCTCACGCCCATCGAGGCGCTGCAGCGGTACGTGAACGGCGTCGATGCGCGGACCTTCAAAGGTGACTGCCGGCCGACCCTCACCGAGTGGGCCGTCGTCGTCGAGATGGTCCTCAAGCTCGAGAGCTCGGCCGTGAACGTCGCCGGCTCCGATGGCGGTCCGCTCCCGGTACCGGCTCCGGTCGTGGCCGCCGGCAACGTCATCCCGTTCCGGAGGCGCTGACATGCAGGAGCTCATCACCATCCACCGCGACGAGGATCGCGGCCGGGTCGTCGGCGTCGACATCAACCTCGGAGGCGTCTTCGCCTTCGTCGCGCTCCTGGTCGTCGTCGCGTGGGCGTTCCGCTGATGCCCCGCCTCTGCGCCCTCCTGGTGCTCGCCGGCGTCGCCGTCGCAGCGCTGTCCTGCCGCCCTCGCGACCCCATGGCAGCGAGCCTCCTGACCAACCCGTTCCTGTCGGACCGGTACCGGCGAGAGCTGGAAGAGCGCGCCTGGGGCTACCCGATCGCGCTCACCGTGCACTGATGCGTCAGCTCGCGTTCCGCCTGGTCTGCCTGGTCGTCTGGTGCGGCTTCCTCGCAGCTTGGGGGACCGAGCTCGCACGCGCTGCACCGCCGGCGTTCGGCGTCGAGCTCCACGCCTGCCGCGCGGGCAAGTGCCATGACCGGATCCTGACCAAGGGTCCGCAGCAATTCGTCTGCGAAAGCCAAGTCCGCGTGTTCGAGCGCCTCACGGTCCCGAAAGGCTGGACGGTCTCGTTCCGCTGCGTGTCGATCCCTGGGATGCCGGAGGCCTGATGTTCAGCCAGTTCCACGAAGGCTTCGCCGGTACCGCCGACCCAACGCCGCCCCCGATCATCGAGCCCTGGCGCGTCGCCGCGCTCTTCCTCTCGGTGAGCTCGATCATCTGGTTCGTGCACAGCGTGGTGCACTCGTGATCCAACTCATCGCCGTCATCCTGGTCTGCGCCTCCGCGACCAGCCCCGCCGACTGCACGCGCGAGACCGCGCTCGATGTCGTCACCCGTCCAGTCGCGCTCCCGACCGAGTGCATGGTCGCCGGGCAGCTCGTCGGCGCCGAGGCCCTCGATGTTCGCCGCGAGGACCGGCGGTATCTCATGGTTCGCTGCGAGCGTCGGAAGAGCTGATCCGTGCTGACCGATAAGCAGGCGTCGTTCGTCCAGGAGTACCTGGTCGATATGAACGCCTCGGCCGCGGCTCGCCGCGCCGGATATAGCGCCGACACGGCTGGATCGATCGGCCACGAGAACCTGACGAAACCTGAAATCGTGGACGCGATCGCCGTGGCGCAGGCCGCTCGAGCTGACCGCGTCCAGATCACCGCCGACCAGGTCCTCCGCGAGCTCGTCGACATCGCTCAGACGGACGCAAATGAGCTGATCGAGCACCGCGTCGGATCCTGCCGGTTCTGTCATGGCGACGGCTTCCGGTACCAGCGCACGCCCCGCGAGTTCGAGGAGGCGCTCGCCGACCACGACGCGGTCTGTGACGCCATCATCGAGAAGGGGCGGGATGATCCCCTCCCCGTCTTCAACGAGAAGGGCGGCGTCGGCTTCAACCCGCGCAAGGCTCCGCATCCAGACTGCCCCGAGTGCTTCGGTGAAGGCGTCGGCCGGGCCGTGTTCAAGGACACTGGCAAGGCCAGCGCTGCAGCTCGTCGGCTCTATGCAGGCGTGAAGCTGACCAAGGACGGCATGGAGATGAAGCTCCATCCGAAGATGGACGCCGTCGAGAAGCTCTTCCGTCACCTCGGCATGGCCGCACCGACCAAGGCCGAAATCACCGGCAAGGACGGCGGCGCCATCAAGACCGCGGACGTCACCGACGCCGAGCTCGCCCGTCGCATCGCTTTCACCCTCCGCCGATCGACGATCGCCGGCTCCAAGCCCAAGGACTGACACCATGATGACGCTCGAGGCCTTCACGCCGCGCCCCAAGGCGACGGTGCAAATCTCTGCGACCACGACCTCGGCCAACGTCGCCTTCCCCACCACGATCGGCGACCAGGTGCTCGTGAGCGCCGGCGCCTCCGACGTCCGCATCGAGTTCGGCAAGGACAGCTCTGTCGTTGCGACCAAGGTCGCCGACGGCGCGCCCTTCTCAATGCAGGTTAAGGCCGGCTCCTCGCAGATCTTCGGCGTGCCAGCCAATACCGCCTACGTCGCCGCCGTGACTGATGCTGGCGCTTCACTCGTCGAGTTCACGCCAGGCATCGGCCTCTAAGCCATGACCCTCCGCGTAGGCATCGGCCGAGGACCTCGGTCGACACGCGGCGGTCCTCTCGCTCTGAGCGGGCTTCCGCCGACAGCGTTCGTCGGCGAGGCGTTCGCCTACCAGGTGGCCATTCGCGGCGGTAAGGCGCCCTACAGCGTCGCCGCCTCGAACCTCCCGGCCTGGCTCACTGCCAACACGGCAGGCCTCGCCACAGGCACCCCGCCAGCCGTGGCAATCGCGTCCGTCACCTTCACCGTGACCGACAGCCTCGGCGCTACCGCCACCCTCACCGTCCCCTTCTCGTCCGTGTCGCGCGCTTCTGCGCTCCTCGGCGAGGCGGGCTCCTACCTGCTGCTCGAGAGCGGCGGAAAACTCCTGCTGGAGAGCTAAGCCGTGCCCGATCGTAAAATCTCAGTCCTCGATGCCCCCGGAACACTCACCGGCAACGAGAAGCTCCCAGGCGTCCAGGGCGGGGCCAACGTCTCCCTCTCCCTGTCGCAGGTCCGAGATTACATCCTCGCCGGCGTCCCGGTCCTGGCAGATCTGCCAAGCACCAACCCCGGCGTTGTCGGCAAGTTCTGGAACAACAACGGCGTGCTCAGCATCAGCAGCGGTGGCGCCCCAACTGTTGGCCCGATTACCTACGGAGCAGAATACGTCCCGACGCAAAACCTGGCTGACGCCGGGCAGTTCTTCACCGGGCGCGGGATGGTCGTGGGCGGCACCGACACGCTGACGGCGCCGGCGTCAGTCAATCCGGCCGGGCCGGCATATGGCATTTATTCGCTGATCCTGCCGTCGAAGGTCTTTTTCCTCGACTTCGATGTCGAGTGCGTCACGCCAGGCGCTTTCAACGCCGTCTTTAACGGCTCCGGGACTGAGATCGCGGTGGCTGTTTCAGGCATGATCGCCGGGCAGAAGCGCCACTATCAGATTGCGTTCGATCACCGGGCCGGCGGTCCGGAGCACGTCTGGGGCTTCACGTTCCCCGGCACGGCCGGATCGTACAAGCCGACGAACATCAAGTTCCGTGAGTACGTCAGCGGCGCTCTGCCGGCATTCAATACGGCTGTCGTCACCAACGACACGCCTCCCGCGGCGGTCACACCACCGACGAGTTGGGCGGCTGAGTTCGTGGCGCCGGGCGGTCCGGCCAATTACACGGCGGTTCCGGCCAACGCGACCAACCCGTTCAACATCGGCGTGTTCAGTGCCTACTCCGGCGGGCGCACGGCGGCGTTCAACACATGGTTCGGCCGTCAGGTCGACGAGGGCGAAATCCACATCGGGCGCGGCGCATGGTCGGAGCTAGAGAGCGGCTCTGGCGATCAGCTATTCAATCAGCTCCAAGCGTCAGACGCTAAGACCATCACGTTTTGCCCGCCGCTGTTCCCGGTCGGATCGAACTTCGCCGAAGTGACCGGCGGCACGCACGACAACGAGATCCGGGCCGGCGTCCGCAACATGCTCAACTCGGTCCGTCCCTCGGGCGGCAAGTGGCCGTCAGCCCGTGCGATCATCCGCATTGGTCAGGAGATGAATATTCCCGGCTATCAGCCGTGGCGCATCACCAACGACAGCACGGGAGAGATCGACGAGACGAAGGCCAAGGCGTCGGCTGCGGCTCGCCGTCATTGGGCCAAGCTGGTTCGCCAGGTCGAGACAGAGCTAGGGTTGGCGAACGGCTTCACGCTATTTGACCTGTGCATGTCGTTCCGCTGCAAGGTCAATCACGCTGACTGGTGGTATCCGGGCGACCAGTTCACGGACATTATCTCAGTCGATACTTACCAGAACTCGGAGTACGGCGACCCAGCTACCGGTCCGGAGAGCTTCGTCTATCACCGTGACGATCCGCGCGGCGGCTGGGCGTGGTGCGCCGACTTCGCCAACAATGCCTCCTCGCGTCCGCCGATCACGTATGTCGACGCGGGTGGGGTCACTCGCACGGACACTCCGTCCGGCAAGCTGCTGTGGGGCATCCCTGAGCTTGGTCTGAAAGCAGAAGCCGACAGCGCCGCGTTTGCCGGTCCGTACCTTACCGGCCTCCGCAACTTCATAGTCGCGAATGGCGGAGCCTTCATCCGCTATTGGGATGATCCGGGCGATTACTCCTCGCAGATCTCCAACGGTGCGCTGCCGAACATCGGGGCGGCGTTCAAGGCCGCGTTCAACCGGGCCACGGCAGGCGCGCCCGCCTACGTCTCGAAGTACACAGGGCCGACTGTTCCGGCCTACGTGCCCCCGGCTGGCGGTACGAACCTCCTGGTTGCGCCTAGCGATTTCAACAACGCCGCTTGGTACACAGAAAATGGCGCCTCTAAGCCTGCCGCTAACCGGATGGCGTTTTCCGCAGGGCAGGTCGGCGAGTTTGGTCAGAAGGCCGATGCCGGTTTCGGCGCTCAAGGTGCAAGCGTAACCTACACGTCAACGCTTACGCTGAAGTTGATCTCTGGAACGCCCGGACCTCTTGAGATTTTCTGGTTCGATAACTTCGGCGACAACCAACAGCCTCTTGGCACGGAGGCTGTACAAGTTGGTCAGTCGATTACTGTAACGAAAACCTACAATTCTTCAGGGTCCGGCGGCGGTCGCAACTGGAGCATCCGCAACACCGGGCAACAGCCGTGCGTATGGGAGCACACGGTCGCTCCCTCGGTCACGTAGCCAAAGCCCTCGCCCCCCCTTCCTCACCCCACCCCAGCACCAACCAACCGGAGCACACCATCATGGCTGACCAGGTCGTCTACACGCACGCCCGCACTCTCACCGCCGGCGCCGCCCTCGTCGCACCAGGCCAGGCCGTCGGCGTCGCGCCGACCGCGACCGGCACCGTCACGCTCCTGTTCTCCGATGGCACCGAGTATCCCGTCGCCGCGACGGCTGGCATCCATGGCCAGTTCGACGGCCTCGCGATCGCCGGCGTGAAGTCTGGCGGCGCGGCCGCCGTCGTCACCATCCTGAGCTGAGGCGAGCGCCATGACGGGCTTTCACACACCCTTCGACGGCGCCGGTGGCGGCTCATCGGGCGCATTAGTGCCTTACCCTGGACAGGGCGCCACGCGCAGTTTTCCGCCCGACTATTTCTATAACGTCAACAAGCAGCAGAACTCTCGCATCCTTCGCTACGCGAGAACGGACATAATCAACCCCGTTCTGAGATATGCGAATTACTATATTGACGGACCCCGTATGGGCTCGACCTTCGCTAAAATCGCATCCGGCGCCGCGGCGGCTATCGATTGCGGCATTGAGTTTCCGCTTGGGACATACACGCAAGGCACGTTCGGCGGGGTCGTCGGGGGAACGATCGCGAACGGCGGCGAACTGTCCTCCGACCCCATCACGATCACGATCCCCAAGGGATCGATTTTTGTTGAACGCAACAACTTCCAATGCGCGGCTGGTATCATCATCACCGAAAACGGCGGTTATGCTGCTTTGGGGGACAAGTGGGAAGGCGCGGTTTCTGGTCTCGCAAATAAGGTGATGGGCGGCACTATCTCTAACGCCAGCTTTGTTTATGCGGCAATTAGCATCACGTCGCAGATCGATCAGCCGTCTTGGATGCCGTTGGGCGACAGTCTAACGCGGGGCCTCGTAGACACAATTGACCCGCCGGGCGACAAGGGGTTTCTAGCTCGCCTGATTGGGCCTTCCGCTGGGTATATTCTTGCAGCCGAGGAGGGATTGCAGGCCGCGCATGTCGTTGCCAATAACGACTATCTCATCAGCTTGGCGTCTTCGGTTTCTCATGTCCCCGTTGCGCTTGGCACTAATGATATTTTGATCGGCGGCAAAACAGCGGCGCAAATCATCACTAGCCTTGCCGCCATTTATAATCTCTTCCCAACAAAGAAGGTCCTAGGATGCACGATCATCCCATCGCCTGTTTTTACTGCGCCTCAACATGTCATACGACAGACAGTGAATGACTTTATCCGCAGTCGCACACACTTCGAATTAGCCGATCCGGTTGAGACTGATCGCAACTCGAACACCGCGAAAACCGGCATGTTCAATGCGGACAACATTCACTTGAACCAAACAGGTTTTAAGACGGTGGCGGCATACCCGCCGAACGTGGCGCTTCTCAATCGCCTCATGGCCGGGTGACGAGTTGATCCGCCTCGCCCTCGCCTGCCTCATCGCCATGGCGTGCCTATCGCCGGCCTCGGCCTGTCCTCGCCGCCTCTTCTGCGTGTCCGTCGCCATCGAGGGGATCCCGTCCCTCGTCTGCGCTCGGCCCGCCAAGCGACGCCCTTGACCCGACGGGCCTTCCTCGGCGAATAGTCAGGCTCTCCGGGTCGGTAGGCTTCGAACCCCTGCACGGCAATCGGAGTGAAGGGGCGGTCCTTATGTGGCCGCCTCTTCTCGTTTGGAGACCACCCTCACCGCATGTCGCTCCTCGACGAGCTCCTATCCAGCCTCGGCGCTTTGCCGGACGCTGATCGGGAAGCCGTGACCGCTGACGCCCTCGAGGCGACCAGGTCGCTCCTGATGGTCCCGAACCCGGGCCCTCAGACCGAGGCCTACTTCTGCGAGGCGGACGAGCTCTATTACGGCGGCCAGGCCGGCGGCGGTAAGTCGGGCCTCCTCCTCGGCCTGGCGCTCAACGAGCACACCGACAGCCTCATCCTCCGGCGCGTGAACGACGACGCCAAGGAGCTCGCCAAGGAAGCGCAGGAGTTCGCCGGCGACCACGCGGCCGGCTACAACGGGACGGACAAGATCCTCAAGCTCGACACGGGCGCGCAGGTCCGGTTCGGCGGATGCCAGTTCGAGCAAGACAAGGAGCGCTACAAGGGCAGGGCCAAGGATTTCTACGGCTTCGACGAGATCCCGGATTTCACGAAGTCGCAATACAAGTTCATCACCACCTGGAACCGCTCGAGTAAGCCAGGCCAGCGATGCCGCGTAGTCTGCGCAGGCAACCCGCCGACCACGCCAGAGGGCCTATGGGTCCTCGAGTATTGGGGCGCCTGGCTCGATAAGAACCATCCGAAGTACCCGACGCCGTTCGGGGCGCTGCGCTGGTACACGAGCGACGAGAAGGGCGAGGAGGTCGAGGTCGAGGGCCGCGGGCCGCACATGATCGGCGGCCGCGAGACCTACGCCAGGTCGCGGACCTTCATTCAGGCCAAGCTCTCCGACAACCCGTTCCTGTCAGGGACGAACTACCAGGCCTCGCTGGACGCGCTCCCCGCCGAGCTGCGGGCGGCCTACCGCGACGGAAACTTCCAGGCCGAAATCCGCGACGACGCGATGCAACTGATCCCCACGGATTGGATCATCGCAGCACAGGACCGGTGGAACGAGGACGGCCGCCGCGGCCTCGCGATGACGGCCCTCGCGGTCGATCCCGCCGGCGGTGGCGCCGATGCGCAGGAGATGGCCGCCCGCTACGGCGGATGGGTCTCCGAGTTCAAGACGGTCAAGGGCAAGGAGACGGCCGACGGATCCGCGATGGCCGGCCAGGTCGTCGCCTTCCGCCGTGATGCCTGCCCCGTCATCGTCGACGGCGGTGGCGGCTACGGCGGCGCGATCACGATGCGCCTCAAGGACAACGACATCGAGGCCATCGCCTTCAAGGGCGGTGACGGCACCATCGAGGTCACGAACGACGCCGCGAAGCTCAAGTTCGCGAACAAGCGCGCGATGGCTCACTGGCGACTGCGAGAGGCCCTCAACCCCGACCAGGAGGGCGGCTCCATCGTCGCCCTGCCTCCCGGCAACGAGATCAAGGCCGACCTCGCCGCGGTGCGCTGGAAGCTCACGCAGAAGGGGATCCTGATGCAGAGCAAGGACGAGATCCGTGAACGCATCGGCCGATCGCCCGGCAAGGGCGACGTCGTCGTGATGCTATTCTCGGAGGGCGATCGCGCTGCAAAGCGCGCCAAGGCCAGGCGCGGAAGCGGCCGGCAATCAACTGCCAACATGGGCCACCAGGCCGTAAGGAGACGATGACATGGGCGGACTATTCGGCGGCGGTAAGAACCCGCCCCCTCCCCAAGTGAAGCCACCGGCGCCGATGCCTGACGACCAGGATCCCGCGGTCCTCGCCGCCAAGCGTCGCCAGATGTCGGACATCGCCGCTCGCGGCGGCCGCGCCTCGACCATCATGTCGGGACCGCAGGGCGCCACCCTCGGCGGCGGCACGATCGGCGCCGGCAACGCCATGTCGGGCAGCATCAACGTGCAGTCGGACGATTACGCCAACAAGACCTTGGGCGGCCAGTAATGACCTGGCTCGACCAAGTCGTCGCGAACACATACGGGATCGCGGCTCACCGCGGTCACGTCATCGACAACCTGACCGTCGGTCACTGGCGCGACGACCTGACGAACACGTTCACGCTCCGCGCCGCGTGGGACGGGCCCAAGGGCCGCGTCGTGCGTGAGCTCGGGCCGTTCGACCACCACAAGGTCAGCTACATGGAAGCGGCGGAGAGCATTTACGGCCTCTTCCCCGAGCCCGTGGTCGACCCCACCACCGACGGACCACGGATCTAACCACCATGAAAACTCGCGTCCGCGAGCTTGTCGGACAGGGCGATGCCCTGTTCGCCGAGCGTAGCCCTCTGCTGTCCTTGTGGCAGGAGATCGGCGACAACTTCCACCCCATCAGGGCGGAGTTCACGCGGACGCGCACACCAGGCGAGGAGTTCGCCGCGCACCTGATGACCGGCGCGCCCGTGCTCGCTCACCGCGAGCTCACCGACCAGTTCGCCGCCATGCTGCGCCCGCGCGGGAAGAAGTGGTTCAGCGCCACCGTCGAGCGCGAGGAGATCGCCAACAACACCGCGGCGAAGGCCTGGATGGAGGCCAAGTGCAACACGATGCGGCGCATCATGTACGACCGCACCGCCATGTTCACCCGCGCCACCAAGGAGGCGGATGGCGACTTCGCCGCCTTCGGTCAGGCCGCCATCACGGTCGAGGTCAACGGCGATCGCAACGGGCTCCTCTACCGGACCTGGCACCTTCGCGACGTCGTCTGGTGCGAGAACGCGCTCGGTCAGATCGACACCGTGCATCTGCGCTGGAAGCTGCCGGCGCGCTCGGTGATGAAGCTGTTCCCCAAGACCCATGACCCGAAGCTGGCCGAGCTCTGCCAGAAGAACCCGAACCAGCTCATCGAAATTCGGCGGATCATCATCCCGGCGGATGAGTACGACTTCACGAACACGGAGGCCGCCCGCAAGGCCGCGCGCTTCCCGTTCCTCTCGATCTACGTGGACACGGTTCACGACACGATCCTCGAGGAGACGCCGCTCAAGCGCTCGCCCTTCATCATCCCGCGCTGGGCCACGGTCTCGGGCTCGCAGTACGCGCACAGCCCCGCCACCGTCGTCGGCCTGGCTGACGCTCGGCTCCTGCAGCGCATCACGCTGACCCTCATCGAGGCCGGCGAGAAAGCCGTGAACCCGCCGATGATCGCCGCCGGCGACATGGTCCAAGGCGGGATCAACACCTATGCGGGCGGCCTGACGTGGGTCGACGCGGACTATGACGAACGCACCGGCGAGGCCCTCCGGGTGCTCGGCGCCGAGGGCAAGGGGCAGCTCGCGTTCGGCGTCGACATGGCCGACCGCTACGAGAACCTCATCAAGCGGGCGTTCTACCTCGACCAGCTCAACATGCCCCAGACCGAAGGGGACATGACCGCCACCGAGACCCGGGTCAGGGTCGAGGAATACATGCGCGCTGCGCTCCCGCTCTTCGAGCCGATGGAGCTCGAATACAACGGCGCCCTCGTCGAGGAGACGTGGAACCTGGCGCTCGAGAACGGCGCGTTCGGCAACCTCTCCGACATGCCCGACGAGCTCCAAGGGCAAGAGATGAAGTGGACCTTCGAAAGTCCGCTGCAGGCCGCGCAGTCCCGCGACAAGGCGGTCGCCTTCCAGGAGGCCGGACAGCTCCTCGCCATGGCCGCTCAGATCGATCCGCAGTCGGCCGTTGAAATCGACATCCGGACCGCGTTCCGTGACGCCCTCGATGGCGCGCAGATCCCGGCCAAGTGGATCGTTGCCGACGAGGTCGCGCAGAAGGTCCGCGGCCAGGCTGCGCAGGAGAAGCAGATGCAGGACGCGGCGGCGCAGATCGGCGCCGCGGCACAGACTGCCGGCATGGTTGGCGATGCGGCCTCGAGGCTGCAGGTCGCCGGCCTGGTGCCGCAAGCTGCCGGCCTGGCTGGCGTCCAGGCCGCGCCGGTCTGATCCATGACCACGACGTACCACCGCGTCACGCGCCGCCTCGATGCGGCGCAGGCCGTCGTCGTGTCCGACCCCTATGGCGGAACCGCCATAGTGCCGGACCTCACCGTGTTCGAGGACCGCAGCGAGTGGTCCGATAGCGGCCTGCTCGATGCCGACGGCACGCCGCTGATGCGCCGCACCAGGCACGCGCTCGGCTTCATCCACCACCAGGACCGCGACGCATGAGCCGCAAGCCGATCGCCCCGGCCAAAGAGCCCTGGCACCTGGTCCCGTTCGAGCCGGCCGACGTCTACGCGCTGAAGAACCTCGCGGCGGGCAACGCCTCCGAGGGGCAGCAGAAGCGCGCCCTCGACTTCATCATCCACACCGTCGCCGCGACCTATGACCTGCCGTTCCGGCCGGGCGGCGCCGAGGGGGACCGGGCGACCGCCTTCGCCTCGGGCAAGCAATTCGTCGGGCAGCAGCTCGTCCGCTTGCTCAACTTCGACGTAGCCAAACTGCCAAAGAGCGAGAGCACATGAGCACCGACACACTCGCCGGCTCCCCGCCGGCCGAAGACACCACCCCCGCCACCGCGGCCGCCCCTGAGGCGGCCGTTGTCGTTTCAGCCCCTCCGGCCGCAACGCCGCCCGCTGGCACGCCTCCGGTCGTTCCGCCGGCCGCTGATGCCGTGACACCGCCCGCGGCCGCCCCTGGCGCTCCTGTGACGCCTCCGGCCGCCGACCCGGCCAAGCCCGCAGCTGCCAGCTGGCCGGACGACTGGCGTCAGAAGATCGCCGGCGAGAACGCCGAGGAGCTGAAGAAGCTCGAGAAGTTCGACAGCCCGCTCGCCATGGCGGCCGCGCTCAAGGCCGCCGAGGAGAAGGCCGCCGGCGTGAAGCCGACGCTCCCGAAGGACGCGACCCCCGAGCAGCTCGCCGCCTTCCGCAAGGAAGCTGGCATCCCCGAGAAGCCCGAGGCCTACGAGATCAAGCCATCGAACGGCTACGTGTTCGGCGAGATCGACAAGCCCGCGCTCGACAGCTTCAAGAGCTTTGCCCACGCCAACAACTGGACCCCTGACCAGGTGCAGCAGGGCGGCGAGTGGTACGCCCAGATGCAGGAGGAGGTCGCAGGCCAGCAGGCCGAGAGCGACAGCACCTTCAAGGCCGAGAGCGAGGACAGCCTCCGCCAGGTTTGGGGCGCCGACTTCCGCCGCAACATCGGAGCCGTCCAGAACTTCCTGGCGACCGCACCCGATGGCATGGCGGACCGCCTTCTCGGTGGCCGCAGCTCCGACGGCCGCCGCCTCGGCGACGACCCGGCCTTGCTGCAGTGGCTCGCTCGCACCTCGCGAGAGATCAACCCGATGGCGACCGTGGTCCCGGCCGGCACCTCGAACCCGGTCAAGGCCGTCGACGAGGAGCTCGCCGGCATGCGGGCGATGATGGGAGACCCCCACAGCGCCTACAACAAGGGACCGCAGGCCCAGGCGATGCAGGCCCGCTATCGCGAGCTCATCACCGCCAAGACCAAGGTTGCGGCCCGGTAAACCGTGCCGGCTCGACTGTTGAGCCGACGGGCGTTCCGTGTCAGATCACTAAGGCGGGGCGAGCGCCGATAGTACGGCCGCCCCGCTTTCCGAATGGCGTCAGGTGCCGAAGCTCTTGGGTTAAGAGCCTCGCGATCGGTTGGTGGTTCGAGACCGCCCGGCCCTGACCTCGCGTCCTAGATCGCATCCCCTTTAGCCGCCCCTCGCCGGGCGGCTTTTTCGTTTCCGGCACCCGCCGGAGAACCCCGCCAAAGCGCGATCCGTAAGCCCCGCCAGGCCTCCGCGCCGGGCGCTGGGGATCTGTGGCGTGTCGACCGGACAATCGTGTCGGAGGCTTTCCAAACAGGAGAAGCCCTCGATGGCTGACACCTCTTATTCCGTCCAGTACCGCGACGAGTTCATCGCCGGTTTCGAGCAGGGCATGTCTCAGCTCTCGACCGCCGTCACCAACGACGCACAGACCAAGGGCAACCAGGCCGTTTTCGACATCGTCGATAGCGGTGGCGCTTCCGCCGTGACCCGTGGCGTGAACGGCCTCATCCCTGCCCGCGCTGACAACGAGACCCAGGTCCCGATCACGCTGCAGGAGTGGCACGACAAGCCCCGCAAGACCGGGTTCAACATGTTCGCTTCGCAGGGCGATGGCCGCGCGAAGATGCAGATGTCCACCCGCAAGGTGATGAACCGCAAGATCGACGATGACATCATCGCCGCTCTGAACCTGGCGACCAACTCCGGCACCGGCGGCGCGGCTACCCTCGCCCTCGTCCAGAACCTCGTCGCCAAGCTCGGTCGTCAGGACGTCGACGTCGACGATGACACCAACATGTTCGCCCTCGCGACGCTCGCGTTCCGTGCGGAGCTCTACCAGATCAAGGAGTTCAACTCCCATGATTGGGTCGAGGACAAGCCGCTCGTCGGCCCCGTCCGCAAGGTCCTGCGCTGGAACGGCATCAACTGGATCTTCTCGAACCGCCTGCCGGGCGCCGGCACGGCCAACGAGAAGTGCTTCATCTACCACCGCGCTGCCGTCGGCCACGTCGCCAACATGACCGAAGCCAAGATCGTCGCTGGCTACAACGAGGAGGACGATTACTCGTTCGCCCGCAGCTCGATCTTCATGGGCTCCGCTGTCCTGCAGAACAAGGGCATCCTGTCCTTCCCGCACGACGGTTCCGCCATCGGCTAACCTGCCGTTGATCCTGCCTTGATCGTCACTTGATCTTGGCTTGATCGACCCTCCCCTCGAGGCCGGGCGCTAGTACCTGGCCTCGAGGCGGCCCCTTCACCTATTCCAGCTTCTCAACCCCAGGAGGGCCCACCATGGCCTATTCCAAGCTCAACCCACCGACCCAGCGGCACCAGGACATCGGCAACCAGGGCTCCGCCGAGTGGGCCTACACGAGCGCCGACGCGGCTTCGGTCGTTGCGGCCTCGGGCTACATCAGCAACGCCAAGGACCTCGGCATGAAGCGCGGCGACATCGTCCGCGTCATGCAGACCGGTGTCACCCCGAACGTCATCACCACCCACCAGGTCGCTTCGATCACGGCCGCCGGCGCTTCGGATCTGACCGACGGTACCGCGCTGACCGTCACCAACGCAGGTTAATCAGGCCTCACCGCCTGAACGCCATGAGGGGCGGTCCTACGGGGCCGCCCTTTCTCATTTCACGCACCCCGGAGGGCCAGCATGGGCCGCCAAATGACAAGCCCGCGCTTCAAGCTCGCCGAGCATGCGCGCAACGTCCACCGCTGCAATCTCGAGGTCGGAACGACCGTCGACGAGCTGCTCAACCCGACGTTCTTCGTGAACGTGGCCGGCACCGTCCGCGCCGGCGACATCATCGAATGCCTGTGGGACGATTACTCCCGCTTCCTGCAGCTCATGGTCCGCAAGGCCGATCGCATCTCCGTGGTCGTCGCCCCGTTCGGTGGAGCCGACCTCGAGCGCGTCGAGCGCGACGAGACCGAAGAGGCTCCCGCCGAGGACTACCGGCACGAGTTCGCCGGCGCGCAGGAGCAATGGCGCGTGATCCGCGTCGCCGACGGCCAGGTCATCAAGGCCGGCCTCGCCAGCGAAGCCGCGGCCAAGCGAGAGATCGCAGCCGCCCGCAAGACCGGCCGGTAAGTCATGGCCGCCGACAAGCTCGCAATCTACAACGAGGCCCTCGGGCACCTCGGATCCCGCGAGCTCGCGAGCTTGTCGGAGAACCGGGATAGCAAGCGCCGCCTCGACCAGGCATGGGCGCCCGCCATCCGCTACGCGCTCGAGCAGGCCCCATGGGGGTTCGCGACCAGGTCCGTGGTCCTGGTACCGAGCGAGAGCGTCTCGCCGGCCTTCGGGTACGGCTATGCCTACGCCAAGCCCGACGACTGGCTCAAGACGGTCGAGCTCTGCGTCGACGCCCGCTTCAAGTCCCCGCTCCGCGACGAGTTCACGGACGAGGGCGGATACTGGTGGACCGACGTGAAGCCGCTCTTCGCGCGGTACGTCTCGGTCGCGCCGGCGCACGGCCTCGATATGTCGAAGTGGTCGCCGAGCTTCGCCGATTACCTGGCGATCCGCCTGGCGCAGAAGTGCTGCCTGCGCATCACGGGATCGGACGCACTCGAGCAAAGGCTCCTCAAGGAGGAGATCACAGCTCGGAAGCGCGCCAACGCCAACGACGCCCTCAACAAGCCGCCGGCGGTACCGCCCACGGGATCGTGGGTCATGGCCCGTCGTGGCCAGGCCCTTCGCGGTGAGGGCGGATCCTCGGGCAGCGGAGGCCTCGTCTCAGGCGTGACGCCGCCGAGCTCCGGCAATGGTGGCGGCAACGGCGGAAGCGTCGTCGTCGACATCGACGTCGTCATCGATGGCGGCGTGGAAGGCTGATCCATGACTACCGAAAGCGTCACGAAATTCCGGTTCCGCCGGTCGCGGACGGCTGGCTATCGCCCGTCGACACTCCTCGATGGCGAAGTCTTCCTGCAGCTCGCCGACCTCAAGTGGATCATCAGCAATAACGGCACGCAGATCGATGTGCCGTTCACCAGCCTCGGCGGTCCCGGTGGCGCCAGCTACACCCTGCCAGCGGCCACGGCCGGTGCGCTCGGCGGCATCAAGACCGGCGCACCTGGTGCGGGCAAGTTCGTCATCGGCTTCGACACCGACGGGACGGCGCTCTACGCGGCTCCGGCTGGCGGTACCGGCGGGTTAACAAGTGTTAACACCAAGACCGGGCCGGCAGTCACCCTCACCGGCTCCGACATCTCCGCAAGCTCGATCGACAGCACGACGATCGCGGCGGTTCTGCAGGACAAGGTCGGCACCTCGGCCTTTACCGCCGCGATCGCGGACAAGGCCAACCGCAGTACGGCCAACACCTTCACGGCCGCTCAAACGCTCTCGTATACTTACCCGGGCTGGGCCTTCAACTATGCAGGTGTCGGCCTGAAAGTCATTGCGCTCAATGCGCAGAATGAACTCGAGATCTCGACCACGGGCGGGACCAAGCTTTTCCGCTTCACCAACGGCGGCCGTTTCTGGTCCGCCGAGTGGGCGGAAGGCTTCGTCCACGATCGCATCGAGGCCCGGTGCGCGGCGTACGCGAACCAGCGCCAGGCGCAGCTTACCGGCGTGCCCATCAAGGGCGGGCGCTGGATGTATTCCGGCGATTACACTGCCAACCAGATGGCGGCGAGCTACCCGGGCGGCGGCGAGCCCTTCGCGGGCGGGCTCATGTCCGGCTTCGCCGCATCGGGCGGATACGTGACCGTAGGCCGGTTTCGCTACCTGCAGCTTCTCAATGACCAGGGAAGCTACATTACTATCGGTTACGGCAACTGATGTTCAATACAGTCTTAGATCACGGCCTATGGGAGCTTTACCGCCCCGAGGTCGTTCCCGACGGCTATCCGGAGGGGGCCGCCTTCGCGCGTCGCGTCTCCGATGGGCAGGACTGGTACGGCTACGTCTACGGGGAGGTCGGCAGCTTCACCGACGAGGGCGTCAAGGCCACGGTCTCGCCTGACGGCCGCGTCCAGGCGATCTACCGGAACGCGTCCTGCCTCTTCCCCGCCGGCCATCAGCTCATCGAGATCCTCGGCGTCGACCCTTCCATTCCCGACGGTGGTCCGGACGGCGTCCATAAGCTGTTCGAGCGCACGACGTTCGACGCGGCCGCTGCTACCTTCACCCCCTACGAGCTCGAGCGCCTGCCGCCGAGCCTCTCGGACTGGCGCGTCGGGCTGATCGAGAACGGCCGCTTCGCTGACGTCCAGGCCCGCGTGATGGCCGCCCGTAACAGCGGCTCGGTTATCGGCGCGATCGCGTGGGAGCGCTTCGAATACGCGAACACGGTGCGTCGCAAGGAGCTCATGCGCCTGCGCCCCGTCCTCAACTTCACCGAGGAGGAAGTCGACCTCTCCCTCGCCTGGGCCTACGCCGTTGAGGACGCCGCCTGATGGGTCGGATGAACGCGCCGCTGCAGGCCTTCAACCGCGGCGAAATCGGCAAGCTGGCCCTCGGCCGCGTCGACATCGATCGCCTCCGCCTCAGTGCTGAGGAGGTCGTTAATTGGGTGCCGCAGCTCGTGGGCCCGATGTCGTTCCGCCCCGGCACGATCTACCTCGGCGGGACCAACGGGAACCTGCGCTCCTACGACGTGCCCTTCATCTTCTCGACGAAGGACACGGCCGCGCTCGAGCTCACCAACAACGCGATGCGGATCATCGTCGGCGAGGTCCCGCTTCGGCGGACCCCGACCGGGTCGACCTTCCTCGCCGGCCCGATGGACGACACGACGAAGTGGCAGAAGACCGTCACGGCGAATGGGCAAGTCACCGTCGCCCTCGGTGAGATGTCGCTCGACTGCAATGCGATCGGCGAAGTGGTGCGAGCGACGGCGCCGTTCATCCCGGCCGCCGGCGACATGCTCCATTCATTCCGGATCCGGGTCTTCCAGCAGCCCGTGATTTTCCGGGTCGGGCCCAACGACGGCCGCGACGAGATTTTCCGCGAGACCACCCTCGGGATCGGCGAGCACTCCCTCACCTTCTCGGTGCCGGCCTCCGGGTGCGCGATCCAATTCGAGAACACCACGCCCGGCGTCTGCAAGGTCTACGGATGCGTGCTCGAGGACGGCGCCGGCGACCTGGTCATTGGCACGCCATGGGGCGAAGGGGACCTCCCGCTGGTGCGCTCGGAGCAATCCGGCGACGTCGTCTTCCTGACCTGCAAGGGGCAGAAGCCGCGCCGGGTCGAGCGCCGCTCGAATAACTCCTGGTCGCTCGTCGAATTTACCCCCGATGACGGCCCCTTACAGGCCTTCCCGGCCAAAGAAACGTCGGTCAGTTGCAGCAACCCGACAAGCTTCGGCGTCGGGAATATCACCATCGCGGCGAAGACGAATATCTTCAACCTCAACCACGTCGGCGCGCTCTTCTCCGCCTTCACTCCCGGCTATAACCTGCAGTATCCGGTCGCCGGCGAGCAGAGTTTTTGCCCTGCGATCCGCGTCAGCGGCGTCGGCGTTACTCGCCAGTTCTTCTACGCCATCGAGGGCACGTTTCAGGGGACATGGGCGCTGCAGCGCTCGTTGAGCTCGGAGTTCACGGGTTTCACGACCGTCGCCTTTGGCACCGCCGCGGTGCTCAACACGGCGCAGGTCTTCCTGAACGACGGCCTCGACAACTCGGTGTGCTGGTACCGCATCGGCTTCCTCGAATACGAGAGCGGCAAGGCGGACATCCGCATGTCCTACAACGGCGCCGGCCGTACCGGCGTCGCGCGGATCTACGAGGTGCTCAACGGCTCGACCGTCCGCGCCAAGGTCCTGCAGCCGTTCTCGTCCTTCACCAACACCAAGGATTGGTATTTCGGCGAGTGGAGCTCGGACCTCGGATGGCCGGACGCCGTCGGCCTCTCGGATGGCCGTCTGTGCTTCGCCGGCCGCGATCGCTTCTGGACCTCGGTCTCGGACAGCTACGGGTCCTTCGCCAGGACCCTCGACGGCTCCACCGTCGGCGATGCCTCGGCGATTTCACGCAGCGTCGGTTATGGCCCGGTGGCCATCATCAACTGGATGCTGCCGCTCACGCGCCTGATCCTCGGATCGGAAGGCTCCGAGATTTCGGTGCGCAGCTCGGCACTCGATGCGCCGATCACGCCCGCCGGCGGCGTCACGATCAAGGATTGCTCGACCCAAGGCTCGGCGCGCGTCTCTGCCGTGAAGGTCGATAAGCGCGGCCTGTTCGTCCAGAAGAGCGGCCAGAAGCTCTACCAGCTCGCCTACGACGTGAACTCGCAGGACTACGAGCCGAGCAACATGAATAGGCTCCATCCGGACCTGTTCCTCAATAACCCGATCGTGCGCCTGGCCGTGCAGCGCCAACCCGACACGCGCATCCACTGCCTGCGTGCCGACGGCACCGTCGCGGTCCTGACGTTCGAACCGCGCGACGAGGTCGAGGCCTGGTGGCGGGTCGAGACCGACGGGTTCGTCGAGGACGTCTGCGTGCTGCCGGGCCTGGTCGAGGACCGGGTCTATTACACCGTCCGCCGCCAGGTGAACGGGCAGCAGATCCGGATGCGCGAGCGCTTCGCCCGCCAGGACCAGGCGCGCGGCGGCGAGTTCAACCGGATCGCGGATTGCCACAAGCTTTACTCGGGCCCGGCCACCGCCACGATCACGGGCCTTGGACACCTCGAGGGGCGCACCGTCTGCGCCTGGGGCAACAGCAAGGACCTCGGCACCTTCACGGTCCAGGGCGGCGCCGTGACCCTCCCGGAGGCCGTCACGGTCGCCTGCGTGGGTCTGCCGTACGAGGGTCGGTTCAAGTCCGCCAAGCTCGCCTATGCGGCGCAGGGCGGCACGGCCCTCAACCAGATCAAGCGCGTGGTCGAGGTCGGATTGATCCTGGCCAACACGCACGCCCAAGGCCTGCAGTACGGCTCAACCTACGAGACGCTCGACGACCTGCCGTGGACTGAGAACGGCGGCGAGATCGACCTCGAGGCGGTCAACGAGAGCTACGACGAACAGATGATCGAGGTGCCAGGCGACTGGAACACCGACGAACGTCTGTGCCTCAAGGCTGCAGCTCCTCGGCCGGCGACCGTCATGGCCTGCAGCGTCAAAGTCGAAACGAACGGCTGACGCTCACCGCGATGATCGAAATTGTCCCGACCACGTCGGAAGACTGCGAGCGCATGCTCGGCGGTCCGCCGCTCACCCGCATCCGCGCCATGTCGGCCCGGGTCGACGGCGAGCTCGTGGCGATCGGCGGCCTGGCGTACCTGCCCGACCTGACGGTCGTCGCCTTCCTCGAGGGCCACAGCGCCGTGAAGCGCTGGCCCATCACCATTCACAAAGCGGTTCGAGCCGGGCTGGCCGATGCCAAGCGACGAGGCGTCCGCCGGATCGTCGCCATCGCTGCAGACGACGTCGAAGCGGCCCCGCGCTGGCTCGAGCGGCTGGGGTTTCGGTCGGACGCAGCGCCCGGCGTCTATCTCTGGGAGCAAGTCTAATGGCCGCCTTAGCCGTCATCGGTACCCTCGTTTCTTTCGTGGGGACGATCGCCAGCGCGAACGCGCAGAAGCAGGCCGCCGCGGCCGAGCGGGACCAGCTCGAATACAAGGCGAGGCAGGAGGAGCAGGCTGCGCAGCAGTCCCGCGCCGCCTCGCAGCGATCCGCCATGGATCAGCAGAAGAAGACCGCCCTCACTCAATCGACGCTCCAAGCTCGGACCGCCGCAGACGGTGGCGCCACCACCGACGGGACCGCCGTCGCGCTCGGCGAAAGCATCGCAGGTCAGGGTGAATACAATGCGCTGGCCGCCTTGTTCCAAGGCGAGGACAAAGCCCGCGGCCTCGAGATGCAGGCCGAAGGCGACCGCATGACGGGCGCGGCCAAGGTCCAGGGCGCCAAGGCTGCAGCTACCGGCACGATCATCGGCGGCATCGGGTCCGCCTTCGGCGGTCTCGCCAAGACATTCGGATAAACGCACATGCCTCGTCTTCCGACTGCCGAGGATCTCGGCGTCCCGAGCAATTACAACTCGGGCCGTCAGATCGCCTCCTATGACGTGACCGCGATCGGCCGCGGCGCCGAGAAGGGCGCCGAGGGGATCATGCGCGCGGGCAACGCGATCGCGTCCGCCGGCGCCGGGCTCTACGAGAAAGAGAAGTACGAGGGCCGGACCCTCGAGGACGCGCAGGCCCGCGCCGACCTCCTCACGGCGAACGCCAAGCGCCGCTCTGAAATCTCCGACGCCACCGACGCTGAGAAGCTGCAGGAGACCCACGCGGCCGGCGCGCAAGCCGACCTCGAGGCCGCGGCGAACCGCATCCAGGATCCGACCAGGCGCGCCCTGTTCCTCGAGAGCAACCGGCCGACGGTCACTGGCACCGAGCTCGTCGCCAAGGATCGCGCGTTCAAGCTGCAGACCGACACGAAGAAGGCGGCCGCCTTCGAGCAGCTCAACACGCTGAAACAGACCGCCATCGAGGACAGCGACGAGGCGAAGAAGGGCGAATACATCAAGACCGGCCAGGACATCATCACTGGCCTCGAGAAGGAAGGTTACATCACCGCCGAGGAAGGCGCTCGGCAGCGCAAGTCGTGGGGCGAGAGCTACGCGGTTTCGGCCATCGAGAAGATGAGCCCGGTTGCCCGTCTCGCTGCCGTGCGCGGCGGATGGGAAGGCGCCCTGATCCAGAAGGAAAGCTCCGGCAATCCGCGCGTCGTGAACTCGCTCGGCTACACCGGCCTCTATCAGATGGGCGCGCCGCTCCTGACCACGCTCGGGATGTATAAGCCCGGCGCCAACGAGAACCTGCAGACCTGGTCGACCGACCCGAAGGGCGCCCCGGGCAAGTGGTCCGGCACCTTCACCATCCCGGGCTTCCCCGGCGTGAAGACCCTCGACGACTTCCGCGAGAGCCCGGAGGCGCAGCGCGCGACCTTCCTGCAGTCGCAGACGTACTATGACGGGCAGATCCAGAGCCGCGGCCTCGACAAGTTCATCGGAACGACCGTGCAGGGCGTGCCGATCACGCGCGAGGGCATCTACTCGATGATGCACCTCGGCGGAGCCAAGGGGGCGGAGAACGCCCTCAAGAACGGCGCCAACGCCAAGGATGCGAACGGCTCCGGCGTGCTCGATTACGCGCGCATGGCGGCCAAGGCCGGACCAGGCGTGGCGACCTTCCTGTCGCCCGAGCAGAAGACCCGGGTTGCCGACGGCGCGACGCGCGAGCTCGTGCAGCAGGATCGCAAGGCGCAGCAGGCGCAGGCGAACGAAGCCGCGACCGTGAAGAGCCTTCTTCGCGACGACGAGGGGTCCATCATCACCTCCGGTAAGCCGGTGGCGGAGCTCACCCCGGAGCGGGTCGAGAGCGCGCTTGGACCGGCGGCCGCGGAGGCCTTCACGATCAACCGTGCGCAGGCCACGCGCTACCACCAGGAAACGGCCGATTGGGACCAGATCCCCCTTGAGGAGATCCGCGCCCGGCTCGGCACCCTCAAGCCCGAGGACGGCGTCAAAGGCTTCGACAGCGGGCAGAAGTATTTCAGCCAGGCGGAGAAGCAGGCCGATGCCATCCGCAAGGAGCGCCAGGCTGACCCGGCGGCCGCCGCGGACAAGATGCTCGGCGTGGACCAGGACAAGCAGGGCGCCACCCTCGATATGCCGGAGAGCTATCAGCCGATCTTGAAGGCTCGCCGCATCGCGTTCGATCAGCTCAAGATCCCCGAGGATGCGCGCCTCAACCTGACCCGCACCGAGGCGCAAACCCTCTGGCGGCCGATCGACCTGGCGCGGAAGGGCGGCGACGCCCGCGAGCTCAAGGAGACGCTGCAGGCCACCATCGAGCAGCTCAAGACGGCGTTCGGCGGCGACGAGGAGGCGGCGACGCAGGCCTGGCAGCAGGTCCTTCGCGAGGGCCACGCGGACAAGGAGACGGCCGCGGTGGCCGGAAGCATCCTCAAGAAGCTGGCGCGTAACGAGGTCCCGACCCGCGAGGATATGCGGGCGATGGACGAAGCGCAGAAGAACGCCGGCGCCGATCGCGCGACGAGCTCGGTGCTCGAGCAGCTCGGCCTTGGCACGCTCGACGAGTATGGCCAGCCGATCGACACGACGCCGAAGCCGAAGACCTTCCCGACGCCGGATCCCGAGGCAATCAAGATGCTCAAGGGCAAGCCCGAGCTCGGCCCGATGTTCGACGAGACCTATGGTCCCGGCACGGCCGCCAAGATCCTCGCCATCACCGCCGGTAAAGCACCCGCCCCCGAACGCCCGCGACCATGAACTCGCCCTCGCCCAAGTGGGGCGCGGGCATCGTGACCGCCTGGTCGAGGTCTGAGGCCATCGCGAGCCGAACCCGGTGCGCGGTGTAGGCGTCCCGACACAGGATCTCTAGCTCGACATCCTCGGCCGCGAGGCTGTGCTTCATCAGCCAGTGCGCGAAGCGGAGACCCCAACTGGTCAAGGCGTCGTGACCGTGTGGGCAGGGACGGCATAGCCGAGCAGGTTCGCGGCCTTCGCCAGCCGGTAGTGGGCGAGGCGGTACTTCTCCGGGACCGGCCGCTCCTCCTCCGGCAGCGAGGCCCGGCGGAACGGGTCCATATTGTCCTCGAGGTCCGAGAGCTTAATCAGGATCGCCCCGAGGTTCTCGCTGACCACCAGGCGCCCGATCGCGGCGCTGTAGACCTCCCCCGGCCGCTTCGTGACCAGGCCGACCATGTCGGCGATCTCGTCGCCGTAGAGCGCGCGGACCGTGGTCAGGCGCAACGGCGTGTCCTCGACGATGTCATGCAGGACCGCGGCGCACGCGATCGCCGAAATCTCCCCGTCCGAGAGGAGATGCCCGACGTGGGCGACCTTCTGCATGGTGGCTTTGCCTACGCGCTCGAGGTGCTCCACGTAGGGGCGCCCGATCTTGTCGACCTGCTTCGCGTGCGCCTCCCTGGCCAGGTCGAGTGCGCGCATGAAATCTGGCGTCATCGTCAGTCCTCAATCCCGAGTGCGTCAAAGACCTGCGCAGGCGTGGCGCCGGTCGCGATCAGGTATCGGAGAAAATGCGCGGCAGGCCCCGGCGGACCCGGCGGCTTGCTTTGTGGCGGGGGGGCGTTCGGCGCGACAGGCGGGCGGCGAAGATCCGCCCAATCCCTCGACGTCTTCTCGTTCACGCCTAGCAACTTGGCGGCCTTTCGCTGACTGAGGCCGAGAGCCTCGAGCGCGTCGCGATACTCTTGGGGCGTCATGGCCAGCGTCCTGATCTGCTCTTGCAGCAGTGAGGGTGTTAGACCCTAGCCTGTCAAGCTCTGGCTTGACCCGACGGGCGTTTCCCCACCAATAGCTAGCCTACGGCCGGCGATCACTTCGCGGCGCCATCCCCTGACAATTTGACCTGCGCGACCCCGCACCTCCAGCGGATGCGTTCGCGTGCCTCGTCGAGGACCTTCCCACCGCATGGCAGACGACGTTCTCGACGCAGGCGCACAGCCCGCGGCGCCCGCGCCCGTGCGCGAGGCAGAGGTCAATCCGTTCGCGGAAAGGCTCAAGGCGGACCCGTCGATTGGCGAGGTCTCGAACCTCGAGCGCGCCCGCCTGGATGCGGTCGAGAGCTACGCCCGCGGGACGTTGCTCGGTGCCGGCAATATGCCCGTGCTGCAGCGCGACGCCGTCGGCGGTGGCGAGGCGACCGACGAGTTCGGGAACATCGTCGGCACGATCCCGGCGAGCCCCATGGCGGGCAAGCGCCTCGAGACCATCCGCGAGGACCTGGCGCGACAGGAGACCATGCGCGGGTTCGAGGGACCGCTCGAGGGCATGTCCGCTCTGGCCGGTTCGCTCGGCGGTTCGCTCGCCTCTCCCGAGAGCTTCATCAACCGACTGCCAGGCCTCACGAGCCTATCGGAGAGCGTCATCGGCAAGGGCGCGGCCCGCGTCTTCACCGACGGCTTCTCGAACCTGGCGGCCCGCATCGGCGGCGCCGGCGCGACGCAGGGCGTGGTCCAGGGCGCCGTCAATCCGGCCGTCCAGGCCCTCGAGAACAAGACCGGCGCTCGCGACGGCTACAGCCCCGGCGAAGTCGTCGGCGCCGTCGCCGGCGGCGTGCTCATCGGTGGCGTGATGCACAGCGCCGGCGAGGTCGTCTCCGCCCTTGTCGCGCGTGGCGCCAAGCCGAAGGACGCGGCGGCCGATGTCGCCCTGATGCAGGCCAACGACGCCAAGCGCGCGGCCGAGGCTCGCAACAGCGAGGAGCTCGCGGCCGAGGATCCCTCGATGCGCCCCGGTGGCGCGGTCGAAGGTGAGCTCGCCGTCACCCTGCCAGAGCAGGCCGTCGCCGCGGATCCGGCCGTTGTGTCAGGTCCGGAGGCCGCTTCCGTTAAGCCGGAAGCCGGATCGGTTAACGAAACGGCCGTTGTGTCAGGCGAAGCGCTCCGTGCGCAGCAGCTCGAGGCCGAGGCCGTCGCCAGAGAACAGGCGTTGAGCGAGCAACCCTCGCCGGCGCGTGAGGTCGCCGCCAGGGAGGCTCGAGCACAGGCCGAGGAGGCAAAGGCCAAGGCCGGAGAAGTCCCGGCAGTCTCGCTCGGAGAGACCGGCGATCCGGGACCGGATGGCATGCGTAGAGCGATGGTCGATCGCGGCTACACGGCAGAGCAGCTCGCCGGCATGTCTGATGAACAGGTCCGCACCAGCATCGCCTACATGTCGATGCTGCAGAAGGATGCGGAGTTTCGCGCCTCCGGGATCAACGACGGCGCCGCTTGGGCCGAACGTCAGCAGATGGCGGCAGAGCTCGCCCGGGACATGGCCGCCGGAAAGGTCGTCCTCCCGGCGAACCCGCAGGCGCTCGAGCTCAAGACCCGGAGCTCTTACCAGGATGGGCAGCTCGACGAGGCCGCGAGCCAGGCCCTCGAATGGGGGAAGGGCGAGGGCCTCGACCGCGACGGCGTAATCCAGTCCCTCAAGGATGACATCGCGAACGGCATCACCAACGACGGCAATGGGATCTACCACCAAGACCTTATTGACCGCCTCGAGGCTCCGCGCGGAACCATCGACGGTACCGCAGCACCGGCGCCAGAGCTCAACCCGGAGGTCCGCCAGGTCCTCGACCAGGTCGACCCCGAGCTCGCGCCGGCGATCGAGGCCGCGCTCGCCGCCGATGGCGCCGTCGCACCCGAGGCACCGACCCGCCCGGCTCCTGCAGACGACCCGGAGGGGCGCCTCGAGGCCTGGAAGGCGGAGAACCCGCTCAAGACCGTGCCCGAGCTGATGGCCCGCGCGGAGGCGAACAAGAAGACGCTCGCGAGCGCCATCAAGGCGGTGGCGAAAGCCACGGGCTCGGAAGGCAAGATCGGCCCGAACAAGCTCGAGGAGACCGTTTTCGAGAAGGTCTCGCGGAAGGGATACCCTGACGCCGGCCACGTGACGGACGTCGTTCGCGGTGGCTTCAAGCCCACGACGCCGGCGCAGGCCGACGCGGTGGTCGCCGAGCTCGCGAAGAGCTTCGACGTGATCGACGAGGGATGGGCGATGACGCCCGTGGGCTACGCCGACCGCAAGGTCCTGGTGCGGTTTGAAGACGGCTCAATCGGCGAAATTCAGGTCTGGGAGCCGACGCTCCTCAAGACGAAGAGCCAGGGCGGGCACAAGCTCTACACGCAGGCTCGCTCGATGCCGAAGGGTCCGGAGCGGGACGCCATCGAAGCCAAGATGCAGGCGCTCTACTCGGACGCGCTGGCTTCGCTCTCCGACGACTGGAAGGCGCTTTTCGGCAGGGGAGGGACATCCGAGAACTTGGCTCTCCAAGCGGCCTCGGACACGACGCGCGATCCGTTGCCGACCTCGACGCTGTCCGCCTCCGACCAGGCGCCATCGGCGCAGACCCAAGCCTCGCCGGGCATCCAGACCGCCGACTTGCCTTCGAACACACAGAATTTCACGGGGATCACCTCCGCTTCTTCTATAGGGTCTGAGACCCTGACACGCAATGGACCGCCGCTGATCGGCGCGGCCGTTCCAGGTATTCCAGCGCACAAGGTTAGCACGGCCGCCGGACGCTCCATCGAGGTCGAGGCCGTCGTCATCGAGGCTCGCGACCTGGTGACGTCCGCGGATGGCGGTTTCGACCAGGCGGTCCAGCCGCGGCAGCGCGATCGCGCCGCCAGCCAGGCGCAGATCCGAGACATCGCCACGCAGCTCGACCCCGAGCGGCTCGGCTACTCGGCGGAGGCCGATCGCGGCGCGCCGATCGTCGGGCCCGACGCGATGGTCGAGAGCGGCAATGGACGAGTGCTCGCGATCCGCCGCGTTTACGACCAGGGCGGCGAGGCCGCGGCTCGCTACCGGGCCTGGCTCGAAAAGCAGGGCGTGGACTTGTCCGGCTTCCAGGAGCCAGTTCTCGTCCGCCAGCGGTTGACTTCTATGTCAACCGAAGAGCGTGGCGCCTTCGGCATGGAAGCCAACCAGGCCGCGACGCTCTCGATGTCGGCCGCCGAGCGCGGGCTCGCCGACGCGCGCCTCATCACCCCCGAGATGCTCGACCTCATCCGCAATCCGGATGACCTCGGCGCCCTGGCGAACCTCGACTTCCGCAAGGCCTTCGTGCGGTCGCTCCCGTCGACTGAGCACGGCTCGATGATCGCCGGCGGTGGCGAGCTCTCGAGCGAGGGCCTCACCCGGATCCGGAACGCCATCCTGGCCCGGGCCTATGACAACAGCGGCGTGCTCGCGCGCATCGCCGAGGCGACGACCGACGACGCGAAGAGCTTGAGCAACGCCCTGGTGGCGGCCGCGCCCGAATGGGCGAAGCTGCGCTCGGACATCAAGTCAGGCCTGGTTCGTCCAGACATGGACGTGACGCCGGCGCTCCTCGAGGCCGTCACCCGCACGGCGGACCTGCGCGCGAAGGGGCAGAAGCTCGACACGTTCCTCTCTCAACAGGATGCGTTCGACCGCCTCGACCCCATGGTCGAAGACTTCATGCGGATGTTCTACGACACGAAGGGCCGCCGCGCCGCCGGCGCGCCCGTGGTTGCGGAGCGTCTCAAGGCCTACGCGGCAGAGGCGAAGAAGGTCTCGGCCGACGGTGGTCTCGACCTCGGCATGGCGCCGGTCTCGGTGCCGGAGCTGATGGCGTTCGCGGCGCAGAAGGGAACGAAGAATGTCAGCGAAGGGCAAAACGGTCTCCAATTCAGGCGAGCCGCCGGCGACACCTCAGACGGTGCCGGGACCGATGGCCTACAGCTCCGCCGCGGCCCTGGCGATGGGGCGGGCGATGCAGTCGGCGAGCCAGGGGGACCAGGAGCTCGACCGCCGGGGGCAGACGTTGGAAGCGCGGGCGATCGCGGCGATGCAGGCGGGCGAGGCAGTGCTTCCGAGGCTGAACTAGAACCCCTCATCTCCCTGCAGCAGCAGGCGCAGAACCTCGCCGACGCGCTCGATTTCCCGTTGCGCGGCGGCCGGATCCGGGGCGGCAAGACCGCCCTCGGGCAGTACGACACCGGGCAGGACGTGGTCCGCGTCCGCAACGTGGCGGATTTCGAGACCGTCGCGCACGAGGCCGGGCACGCGCTCGAGAAGCACATCGGCCAACCGCTCAAGGACCTGGTCCAGAAGTTCACGCACGAGCTCGGGCCGCTCGATTATGAGCCGCAGCGCGGCGATGCGAGCGAGGGCTTCTCCGAGTGGATCCGCCTCGGGATGACGAACCCCGCGACCCTCAACGCCAGCGCCCCGGGCTTCAACGCGGCGTTCCGCGCGCTGATGGCCAAGGAGGCGCCGGCGATCCTGGCGAAGCTCGACGAGGCCGCCATCACGTTCCGCGCCTACGAGGACGGTACCGGTGCGCAGCAGGCCGCCGCGATCGTCCGGCCGGCCGAGCGTGAAGGCATCCTCAACTCGATCCGGAAGGATGGCGTTGTCTCGACCATCCGCATGGTGATGTCGCGGATCTACGAGAACCTCGCCGACGACAAGACGGACGTGAGCAAAGCCGTCCGCGAGATGGCGCGCTCGATCTACGTGGCCACCGGCAAGCGGGTGACGCTCGAGGGATCGGCCAACCCGGAGATGCTCCTCCGGCAGTTCGGCCGTGCGCAGCAAGCCGCCATTCAGGACATGATGCACGGCGTTCGCCCGTACCGCGGCACCGTGCCGGAGGGGCCGTCCCTGCATGACGCGATCGCCACCGCCACCGGCGCGCCTGGCGCGCTCGGGCGCTGGAATGAGACGGCCGTGAAGGCCTTCGACGATTACATGGTGATGCGTCGCGCGGAGGTCCTGTACGACCGCTTCGACGCCGGCGAGATGCCGAACCGGCCGGTCGCGATGTCCAAGGAGAAGGTCAAGGCGGCGATCGCCGAGGCCGAAGCCGCGAACCCGAAGTTCCGGGAGGGCGCCGACCAGGTGCATGGGTTCACGCGCGAGCTCCTGCGCAAGCAGTTCGAGGGCGGGCTCATTACCCGCGAGGTCTTCGACAACCTGACCAAGGAGACGTTCTACGTGCCGCTCTTCCGGCACATGGACGACAAGCCCGGCGGAGGCTCGAGCTCGAGCACGACGGACGGGCCCGGGACTGTCGACACCATCAAGAAGATCAAGGGATCGGACCGGGACGTGATCCCGCCGACCCAAAGCCTGATGACGCAGGCGTTCCTGGTCAACCGGACCCTGCAGCACAACGACATCATCAAGTCGCTGGTCTCGCTCTCGCGCCAGGTGAAGGACGCCGGAGGCCTCGGCGCCGGGCGCCTGGTCGAGGAGATCCCGGCCACGCAGCTCGTCGGGAAGAAGTTCGACCTCGAGGAAGTCGTCCGCGCGGCCGCCAAGCAGAACGGCATGACGAACGATGACACGGCCATCCTGACGGGCGCCCTGACCGACGTGTTCGGGGATGACCCGATCATGGCTTCGATCTTCCGCGCCGAGCCCACGGGCAAGCGCAGCGAGCCGATCGTCTTCTACAAAGAGGGCGGCCAGATGCGGGCCGTGCGCCTCTCGGCGAAGTCGGAGGGCCTCGGCATTTACGAGGCGGTCGCCGGCCTGCCTCCGGTTGGCCAGGACATTGCGCTCAAGATGGTGGCTTACGCCTCCGGCGTGACGCGCTCCGGCATCACGGCGGACCCGACCTTCATCCTCTCCAACTTCGTCCGCGATCAGTTCGCCGTCGGCATCCTGCGCACCGATTACATCCCCTTTGTCTCCGGCTTCCGCGGGATCAAATCCGAGCTGCAGCAGGACCAGTGGGCGCAGATGTACGCCTACGCCGGCGGCGTCTCGCCTGGCGCCGGCGCGGCCGGCCTGTCGGATGCGATCCAGGGCGACATCAACGCGCTCGCTCGGAAGGGCTGGCTTGTCCAGAAGGTCGGCGGCCTGGCGGACCTGCAGCACGGCAACGCGGTCAGCGCCTTCAAGGCCTTCGCTGAGATCGGTGGATCCTCCGAGAGCGCGACCCGTCTCTCGGTCTTCCGGAGCGTCTACGAACAGAAGATCAAGCAGGGCCTCTCGCAGTACGATGCGATGATCGAGGCGGCCGGCCAGTCGACCGACCTCATGGATTTCGGGCGGCACGGCTCGGGCACGATGTACCTCCGCGCGCTGGTCCCGTTCTTCAACGCCCACGTCCAGGGCCTCGACAAGTTCCGGCGCACCGCCCTCGAGCCGCTGTACCGCGCCGCGATGGGGGACATCGTCTCCGAGAACGACGCGGCCGCGCTCCGCAACGCGATCCCGACCTTGGTCAAAATGGCCGGCGTCGGTGGCGCTCTCGGCTTCGGTTACGGGCTCTGGGCCTCGCAGTATCGGGCGCACCAGGACGCCTCGCCGGAGCTCCGCGCCTCGCACCTCATCATCCCCGGGGAGCCCTTCGGCTTCTCCGCCAACTCGACCCTGGTCATCCCGAAACCCTTTGAGCTCGCGATGGGCTTTAACCTCGGCGAGATGCTCGGCCTGCACGTGGAGACTGGCGATCCGCGGGCGGCCGAATGGGCGATCAAGGGCATGCGGGAGGTCATCCAGCCGCCGAACCCCCTGACCAATATCCCGCTCGCCAAGACCTATCAGGAGCTCGCGCTAAACCGCTCGTTCTTCACCGGCCGGGACATCGTTGCAGAGAAGGACCAGAACAAGGAGCACCCCGAGCTCGAGTTCACGGACAAGACCTCCGGCCTGGCGAAGCTGATCGGCAAGGCGATCGGCGTGTCCCCCATCAAGGTCGATTACGCGATCGGCTCGCAGTTCGGCACGCTCGGCCGCAACCTGGTCGCCGCCACGAACGCCGCGGATCCGAACGCCCCGGATGCGAGCTGGCAGGACACGATGTTCCTGAAACGCTGGATCAAGGGCGCGGACCGGTCGTCGGAGACCACCAAGGAATTTTGGGACAACGCGGCGGCGCAGACCGGCCACTACGCCCAAGCGAACAACACGTTCAGCAAGATGACCAAGGTGGGCAAGGACCGCGAGGCCTACGACTATCTCGGCAAGCTCCCGGCGCCGCAGCGGGCCTACGTGACGCTCTTCCAGGGTGCATCCGGCGAGGACGGCAAGGCGGCGTTCAAGGCCGAGGACCGCCGGCTCCACCCGATCGCCCGCGGCGCGCTCGCGGCGCAGCAGATCGGCGGGCTCATCAAGGACCTCACCGCCGACACGGTGAAGACGTTCGAGGACGGCACCCCGATCAAGCTGACGCCGACGCAGCGCCGGGATGCGATCGACAGCCTGCGCGAGCTGCAGGCGATGGAGATGCAGAACGCGCTGACGATGTCGGAGACCAAGGGCTACGCCGGCCGGAAGCTCCTCTCGATCCCCGACCAGTTCAACGTCCTCAAGGCGAAGAGCCCTGAAATCGCGGGCGAGCTCGCGACCCGCTACGCCACCGCCAAGGTCCTGCCGACCGAGGCCGTCGCCCGGCTCTGGCTACAGGCGCAGAAGGCGCTGGTGAAGGACGGCAGCGACGCGGACATCCACGACCTGGCCATCGACGCGACCATGGACGGGTACGAGCTCGGCGGCGATCGCGTGAGGAAGCCGGACAAGCGCCGCGTCTCGATCAAGCCGGGCACCCGTCCGGAGGCACCACCGCCCCGAACCCCGATCCGCCCCGGCGGCATCGGTGAACCGACCGTGACGACCCCCACGGTGAACCCCTTCCAGTAATCGCCGGCACTCCGCCGACGTCTCGTCTCTCCCCCAAGGCCGCCCCTCACCGGGCGGCCTTTTTCATTGGTGCTGCCTTCTCATGTCTACGATCATCGACCGTTACGCCGGGGTCTCCGACGCCCTCGGCCGGAAGGCGCCTGCGCGTTGCGCAACGACCGCCAACGTCCCGCTCTCCGGCCTGACGGCCCATGACGGCTACACCCCGGGAGAGGGCGAACGCGTCCTGGTCTGGAAGCAGACCGCCGCTTCCGAGAACGGCATCTACGACGCTTCGTCGGGGCCCTGGACGCGCTCGCTCGATTTCGACGGACCGGCTGACGTGGTCGAGGGGACCGGCGTCGTCATCACCGAGGGGACGCTCTACGGCAGCAAGGAGTTTTTCCTCACCACCAGCCCGACGCAGTTCGGCACCTCCCTGATCCTGTTCACGTACAGCGGGATCGGCGGCGACGTGACGCCCGTCGATGGTGGCGGTGAGCTCCCGCCGGGCGGCGTCGCGAGCGACACCTTCACACAGACCGACGAGCCTGGCGCTCTGGCGATCCCGCTGGTGAAGAAGCTCCGCCAGTTCGCGTTCTTCGGCGACCGCAAGTCGATCACGGGCAACGGCACCAGCGACGACACGACCGCGGCGCAGAACGAGATCACCTACGCGAGCGCCCACGGCATCCAGCTTCTCATCCCCGACGGCATGAAGATCCGGACGACGTCGACGCTCACCGCGACCGGTTGGACCCGGATCAAGGGCCGCGGCGGCCACCTGATGAAGAACAACGCGAACCCGAACGCCCTCGGCAATTACACGGGCTTCCACTTCGACCACGCGGCGATCGGCATCAACTGCCTGGCCTTCGACACGAATACTTTCGACAGGGCGGACCTCGAGGACTTCCTCATCGTCCGGCCGCAGCCGACCGCGGTGGACGGCTTCGCCTGGACCCCCAACCCGCACGACTTCGACATCAGTCTCACGCAGACGTCGGCGAACATCCTCGGCGTCGAGTGCCTGCGCTCGAAGAACTTCCTCCGGATCGACCGCAACGTCGGCAACCAGGTCGTCATCGACCGGGTGAAAGGCCAGGTCTTCGACGTCGGCATCCAGATCAAGTGCGCGCTCGACAGCGTGTACGTGAAGATGGCCCACTTCTGGCCGTTCTGGACGGGCGGCTACGGCTTCCCGAAGGCGGACCCGGTCCTCGAATACATGCTGCAGGCTCACTTCGCCCTGCACATCATGCGCTGCGACGGCCTGTCGGTCGGCGACGTGTTCGCCTTCGCCCCGCGCTCGACCGTGCTCATCGATCGCTTCGACGGTGGCGGCATCCCGAGCATCGCCGGAACACTGAATAACGGGTCGTTCCACAAGATCTACAACGACAACGGCGCCAGCGCGATTACTGCACTCGGCACGGCTGCGGGCTTCATTTTCCGCGGAAACCTGGTCGAAAACTACGGATCGCCCAAGACCTACAACTCGAACGGCATCGACAACAACGCCCCGAACTCGCTCCTCGAGATCGGGGCCTACTGGTCGAACAACGCCCGCAACAGCCACGCGGCCGCCACTGCGTCGTTCGCGAACGTCGAGATCGAGCGGTACATCGAAGGAAGCTGGGGCGGATCCGGCGGCGGTGCCGTCGGCCTGGTCGGCAGCGGCGGCGGCCGGATCGACGTCAATTCCTGGCGTCGGGCGGATGCGGTCTCGGCTCCGTACAGCGGCTTCCCGATCACGAACGGCCGCGCCACCGGCAAGGTCTTCGGCAAGCTCTCCGAGGGCCTCACGACCGTCACCACGGACGCGAACGGGATGGCCTTCTGGCCGCACGGCGCGGGTCAGATGCCGGTTTATTCGGAGATCCACATCCACAGCGGCGGCTCCGCCGGTGCGGTCGGACATCGTCTCTCCGGCTTCGACGCCACCAACCTCGGCTACATCTTCACGAACGCCGCCGGGACGCCTTGCGCGAGCAAGACAGACATCATCGTCGCCTACAAGACCTTCATCTCCGGCTGATCCGTCCGCCTGAAACCTGTCCGCATGGCCCGCCTCGAGCGGGCTTTTTTTATGCTCGGAGCCATCCAATGAAACTCAGACACGACTGGCGGGCGGTCCTTCGCCACGCTTGGAGCCTTCGCTTGTCCGTGGTCGCGACCCTCCTCTCAGCGGGGGAGGTGGCGATCGGCGTCCTGGCCAGTGACCCGCCGCTCCCGCGCGGGTCCTTCGCGGCCCTCGCGGCCGTCGTGACCATCGGCGCCGCCGGCGCTCGCCTGGTCGCTCAGAAGCACCTCCCGACGGGAGGCGACGCATGAGCCGCTTGGCCAAGAAGTCGATGTGGGGCGGTGCTCTGGCGGCGACGGCCGCCGGCATGCTGGCGCTTTCGAGCGTCGGAAGCGACGAGGGGCTCAAGCTCCGGACCTATAAGGACATCGTTGGCATCCCGACGTTTTGCTACGGCGAAACGAAGGGCGCCAAGATGGGGCAGACCTTCACCAAGG
>NZ_CAXUJR010000013.1:15730-53040 GCF_964251405.1 uncultured Methylobacterium sp. | reverse complement strand
AGAGGCCGTTTGCCGGGCCTCACCGCCCATCCAGGACATCATGCCCCCGCCATCACGCTGAGAGTGGACGAGCCCGACCCGATGACGATCCCGGCCGCCCGAATTCGGGTCCTCAATGACGTGCCCCCTCGGGCTCATGGGCGCTACGTGCTCTACCTCATGCAGCAGTCGCAGCGGGCGGGGTGCAACCCGGCCCTGGAACTCGCCGTCGAGGAGGGCAACCGCCTCGGCTGCCCGGTGGTCGCCTGCTTCGGGCTCCTCGACGGCACCAACGGCTTTCCGGAGGCCAATGCCCGCCATTACGCCTTCATGCTGCAGGGGCTCGCCGACGCGAAGGCCGAACTCGAGGCGCGCGGCATCGCCTTCGTGGTGCGCAAAGACTCACCCGCCGCCCTCGCCCGCGCGTTGGCCAGCGAGGCCGCCCTGCTGATCCTCGATCGCGGCTACCTCTCCATCCAGAAGCGCTGGTACGCCGAGATCGGCGAGGCCGGCGGCACGCGGGTGCTCCAGGTCGAGGGCGACGTCGTGGTGCCGGTGGAGACGGCCTCGGGGAAGCACGAATTCGCCGCCCGCACCCTGCGGCCCAAGCTCCAGCGCCTGATGGATGATTTCATCGCGCCCCTGGAGCCCCGCGAGGTGATGCACCGGGCCGACGGCCTGCAACTGACGAGCGAGGTCGAGATCGGCGATCCCGAGGCGGTGCTGGCCGGCCTCACCCTCGATCGATCGGTGGCCCCGGTGCGGCGCTTCAGGGGCGGCCGGGTCGAGGCCTTGCGCCGGCTCGACGCCTATCTCGCCGGGCCGTTCGCCCGCTACGGCACCGAGCGCGGCCGGCCGGAGGCGGGCGCGGCCTCGCATATGAGCCCCTACCTGCATTTCGGCCAGATCTCGCCGGTGGAGATCGCGCTGGCCGTGCGGGCCGCCAAGGTCGCCGGGCCGGAGGACAAGAGTTCCTACCTTGAGGAACTCATCGTCCGGCGCGAACTCGCCATGAACCACGTCCACTACGCGGCCGGCTACGACACCTACGAGGGCGCGCTGCCGGACTGGGCCCGCAAGGTGCTCGCCGAGCATGCCGACGACCCGCGTCCCTACGACTACTCGGAGGAGGACCTGGCGCAGGGCAGGACCCATGATCGCCATTGGAACGCCGCCCAGGCGGAGATGCGCGTGACCGGCTACATGCACAATCACCTGCGCATGTACTGGGGCAAGAAGATCCTCGAATGGTCGCCGACGCCGCAAGAAGGCTTCGCCCGCACCCTGCGGATCAACAACCGCTACTTCCTCGACGGGCGCGACGCGAATTCCTTCACCAATGTCGCCTGGGTCTACGGCCTGCACGACCGCCCCTGGGCCCGGCGCAAGGTCTTCGGGACGATCCGCTACCAGAGCGAGAACTCCCTGCGGAAGATCGATGCCAGCGCCTATCTCGCCGACGTCGATCGCCTGTGCCGGGCGGAAGGCTGAGCGACAGTCCCGCTGGGCGACCAAGCTTGGCGGAACGCTTTCTCGGCAGGGTTGTTGTCGGTCGTTCGCCTCGCTGGAATTCTCACATGACCTTGCTGAAATGGGCCCTCATCTGCTTCGTGGTGTCGCTGATCGCCGGCGGCCTCGGCTTCACGGGCATCGCGTCGGGTGCGGGGTCGCTGGCCCGCATCCTGTTCGGGTTGTTCCTGCTGCTCGCCATCGCCATCGTGGTCATCGCCTTCGCCATCGGGCAGGCGGTGTTCTGAGGCCATGACGGCCTGGCCGTCTTCCGAACCGGTTGCGGCAGCGCCGTCCTCCGAACCGATCAAGGCGCAGCCGGCTTCCATGCGGGACAGGATCTGTCTCGTCACCGGAGCCACCTCCGGCATCGGCTACGAGACGGCGCTCGGCCTCGCGCGGGCCGGCGCCCGGGTCGGGATCGTCGGCCGCGATGCCGGCCGCACGGAAAGGTCGGCTGCGGCGATCCGGGGGGCCGTGCCCGATGCTCGCGTCGACGTGTTCGTCGCCGACCTCTCGTCGCAGGCTGAGATCCGGCGTCTCGGCGCCGACGTCCGCGCGACCTACGACCGCCTCGACGTCCTCGTGAACAATGCCGGCGCCATCTTCGACCGGCACGCCAGGACCGTGGATGGGATCGAGCGGACCTGGGCGCTCGACCACCTCGCCTACATGCTGCTGACCCTTGAACTCCTCGACCTCGTCAGGGCGAGCGCCCCGGCCCGCATCGTCAGCGTCGCGTCCATGGCGCATATGCGCGCACGGATCGACCTCGACGACCTCGACGGCGCCCGCTCCTACTCGGCCCTGAAGGCCTATTCGCAGGCCAAGCTCGGCAACGTCCTGTTCACGGCCGCCCTCGCCCGGCGGCTCGCCGGCAGCGGCGTCACCGCCAACAGCCTGCATCCGGGCGTCGTCGCCACCGGCTTCGCCGGCGGGACCGGCGGCTGGTTCGGCTTCGGATGGCGGCTGATCCGCCCGTTCCTCATCGCCCCGTCCGATGGCGCCGCGACGTCGCTCTACCTCGCGACGTCGCCCGAGGTGGACGGCGTGAGCGGATCGTACTTCGCCAAGGGCAAGCCGGTCCCGGCCTCCGCCGCGGCGCGCGACGTGGCCCTTCAGGAGCAGGTCTGGGCGCTCGGCCTGCGCCAACTCGGCTTGCCCGCCTCGGCCGCGTAGGCGCGCCGCCGGGACGCCAGTCGTCAGGCGACCGCAGGCTCCGGCAGGAACGCACCCGTCAGCGCCTGCGCGATCAGTGCCCGCGTCTCGGCGACGCCGTAGAGCGCCACGAACGAGCCGAGCCGGGGACCGCGTGCCTCTCCGAACAGCACGTTGTAGATCGTCGTGAACCAGGCCTGGGACACGCCCGGGCGCCCGTCGGGACTCTTGCCCTTGCCCGACAGGTCCGGGAAGTGGCGTCGCCCGACCTCGTAGACCAACGCCTGCAGGCCTTCCGGGTCGGTCGATCCCTCATGAGGGGCGAGGGTCGAAGACAGGTCTTCGAGTGCCGCGCGCTCCGCGTCGGTCGCCGCCCGGTAGGTCTTGGCCGGGCGCACGAGATCGCGGAAATAGGCGAGCGCATGCCCGACCAGGCGGTCGAGGACCGGATGCGTCCGCGGCCCGATCGCCGGGTCGTAGCGACGGATGAAGCCCCACAGCACGGCCGGGTCTTCGGTGTTGGCCACGGTCGCGAGGTTGAGCAGCATGGCGAAGTTGAGCGACCCGCCCTTGGCCACGGCCTCCGCGGCCGGGGGGTGGCCCGCATGGAGGTGAAAGACCGGGTTGCCGAGCTTCTGCGCCGGCTCCTGGTTCGGGTATCTGTCGAGGAAGCCGAGATAGTCGTCGACCTGTCGCGGGATCATCTCCACGAACAGGCGCTTGGCCTCGCGGGGCTTGTTGTACATGAACAGGGCGAGGCTGTCGGCGGTGCCGTAGACGAGCCAGTCGTCGATCGAGAGGCCGTTGCCCTTCGACTTCGAGATCTTGCGGCCCTCCTTGTCGAGGAACAGCTCGTAGTTGAAGCCCTCGGGCGGCTCCGCGCCCAGCGCCCGGGCGATCTCACCCGACAGCTTCACGGAATCGATCAAGTCCTTGCCGGCCATCTCGTAATCGACCCCAAGCGCCACCCAGCGCATGGCCCAGTCGGGCTTCCATTGCAGCTTGGCGTGTCCCCCGGTGACGGGGGTCTCGTAGCCCTCGCCCGTCTTCGGGTCGCGCCAGACCAGGGTGCCGGCACTCGCCCGGACCTCGTCGATCGGCACCTGCATGACCTCGCCGGTGACCGGGTGGATCGGCAGGAACGGCGAGTAGCTCGCCGAGCGCTCCGCCCGCAGCGAGGGCAGCATGATCGCCATCACGGCGTCGTAGCGCTCCAGCACCAGCATCAGCGCGGCGTCGAACAGGCCGGCCTTGTAGCACTCAGTGGCCGAGCGGAACTCGTAGTCGAAGCCGAAGGCGTCGAGGAAGCGGCGCAGTTCGGCATTGTTGTGGGCGCCGAAGCTGTCATGGGTGCCGAAGGGGTCCGGCACCCGGGTCAGCGGCTGGTTGAGGGCGCCGATCAGCATCTCCTTGTTCGGCACGTTGTCCGGCACCTTGCGCAGGCCGTCCATATCGTCCGAGAACGCGATCAGCCGTGTCGGCACGCTGTCCTTGGTGAGGACCCGGAAGGCGTGCCGAACCATCGAGGTGCGCGCCACCTCGCCGAAGGTCCCGATATGCGGCAGTCCCGACGGGCCGTAGCCGGTCTCGAACAGGATCTCGGACTTGGGCTTTCGCTCCAGCCGCGCCACCAGCTTGCGCGCCTCCTCGAACGGCCAGGCGGTCGCCGTGGCGGCGGCCTCGAGGAGGGCGGGGTCGAGGTGGAGCGGGGACGGCGGGGCAACGGGCGACATGATGGGGGAACGCACGGTCTGTCAGGTGTTTGCGGAAGGCCGGCACCGTAGGGAGGCCGTTCACATGGGTCAACGCGCCGATCCGGCTAGTCTCGCCGTCAATCCGCGATCGTGCGCGTCATTTCCATGGCGGGGAAGGCCACGGTCCCACGCAGGTGCACCTCTCTGCGCCCGATGGGAACGAAGCCAAGGGCCCTGTAGAATGGTTCGGCGTTCAGACTGGACCAGCACGTGAATCGGCGCACGCCCTCCTCACGACCCTGAGCGGTGCAACGCGCGTAGATCAACCGCCCGACGCCGCGCCCGCACCAATCGGGATGGGTCGCAAAATGGCGGATATGCCCGGTCGCCGCTTCCAACTCCCCTGTGCCCGGCATGGCCGACGACCAGCCTCCGCAACCGACCACCTTGCCGTCTCGCGCGGCAGCGACATGGAAGCGTCCTGATGCCAAGAGGCCGGGGTTCGCCCTGACCATGATCGGCAGGGCGGCGGCGAGGATCGCCTCGTCGTAGGCGGCGGCGAAGAAATGCGGGTAGGAAGCCGCGAGAACGGCTTCGATGGCATCAAGATCGTCCAGCGTGGCCGCGCGGACGGCGAGGGCTGTCATCGACGTGCTCTATGGCTGGGGGCCTGTCGCTGTCGTAGCCCGTCTACGCGCTGGGAAACAGCACCTCCTCATCGTCACGAGCCCCATGCAGAACGTGCAGGATTTCAATGACACCCTGTGAGGCGTTCGCACGGTAGAAGATGAGATAATCAAAGCTTAGGATCTTGGCTTACGATCTTGGAGAGGGCGAACCGCCTCGGTGAGTCCTGCAGGTCGCTCAGAACGGGCTCACCGGGAAGAACCGCAGGTACAGCTCCGTATATTTCCCGTCGTCCCACACCCGGTGGAGGGCGTCGTCGAGAGCCCGCGAGAGCGCGACGTCCTCGCGGCGTGTCACGAAGCCGATGCCCTCGCCGAAGTAGCGGTTCTCCAGGTAGTCGCCGCCGATCAGCGCGCAGCAGCCTTCCGCCTCGGTGCCGCCGATCCAGAGAGCGAGGTTGAGGCCGTCGGCGAAGACGTAGTCGGTCTCGCCCCGCCTCAGCGCCCCTTCCGCCGCGGCAAGATCTGTGAAGTCCCTCGCCTGCGCCTTGGGGAAGAACGCCTTGAGGTAGGCCGCGTGCGCGCTGCCGCCGATGACGCCGACGGTCCTGCCGGTCAGCGCATCCGCCGAAGGCGGCGGCAGCCCCTTGTCGGTCCGGGCGGCAAAGCGGGCCGGCCACCGGAAATAAGGGCGGGTCGCGAGGAAGCCGGCGCGCAGGGTCGGCGTCAGAGGAACGGCCGCCGCGACCACGTCGCCCTGGCGCTCGCCCAGGGCGTCGAGGAGGGTGTCGAAGCGCCTCGCCTGGACCGTACAGGTGATCGACAGCCGCTCGCAGACCGCACGTGCGAGTTCGACGACGAAGCCGGTCGGCGTGCCATCCGGTCCCGCGAAGTGCAGCGGCGGGAACTCGTCGTCGGTCAGGAAGCGGACGGGCCGTCCGGTCTGGGGGGCGTCGACGCGCTCCCCGCGGCTGCGCGAATTCCAGAAGTTCGGCACGACGACGCCCGGCACCGTCTCCACCTGCGACAGGGCCGCATCACTGGCGCCGAGAATTAGCGCCGCCGCCAAGAAAGCGACGCGCAATCTCTGCGGGTATCTTGACGGGCGGGTCGCCGAGATGGTGCGCTGGGGACAGGTGGAATCGTGCTGGCTCACCCTCTTCCCCTAGCACGATCCGCAGGCCCTGGGAGCCGGTCCCGTTGTCGATCCTCGGGTTCAGATGACCGCGCGGCGATGCCCGGGCGCTGCCCGTCGAGATCGGCTTCCTCGCCGGCCAAGGCTTCGCCCCAGCGGCCCTGGTGGAGGCCGCCGCCATCGCCGAGGCGAGCGGCACCGATGCCGCCACGGCCCTGATGATGACCGGGCTGATCAGCGAGTCGACCTATTATCGGGGGCTGGCCCGTGCGCTCGGTGCCGCCTTCCTCGCCGGGAGCCTGCCGCTCGGGGACGGAGCGCGCTATCCCGACAGCCTCGTGGCCGGCCTCGCACCCCTGACGCCCGGCGCCTGCGCGGGTTTCGTGTACGCGCCCCGCGGCCGCGCGATCCGCGAACTCCTCGAAGGCCGCAGCCCCACCGGGCGGATGCCGGCGATCACGACCCCGACCGCCATGCGCCTCGCGGTCTTCGCCCTGCATCCCGGTGGGATCGCGGCCCATGCGGCCGACGAACTGCAGGTGCGCCGGCCGGACTGGGCGCTGAAGACACGGCCTCGTCCCCCCGTCCTCGCCTGCGCTGGCCTCGGGCTCTGGGCCGCCGCGATCGGCTATGCCAGCCTGCCGGCCTCGCTGCTCGTAGGCCTCTGGACGTCGATGCAGTTCGTCCTGCTCGCCCTGCTGACGTTTCGCGTCGCAGCCGTGTCCGTCGATCCGCTCGCCGTGAGGCCGCCGCCGCTGCCCGACCGCGAGCTGCCGGTCTACACCGTGCTCGTCGCCCTCTACCGCGAGGCGCCGGTGCTGCCGCGCCTGCTCCTCGCCCTGAGCCGGCTCGACTACCCGGCCGCGAAGCTCGACATCAAGCTCCTGACCGAGGCCGACGATGCCTCCACGGCCGCGGCGCTGTCGGCCATCACGCTGCCGGCGCGTTTCGAGGTGGTCGTGGTGCCGCCCGGCCTGCCCCGCACCAAGCCGCGGGCGCTCAATGCCGCCCTGCCGCTGGCTCGCGGCGAGCACCTCGTCGTCTACGACGCCGAGGACGTGCCGGACCCGGGCCAGCTGCGCGCCGCCGCCGCGGCCTTCGCCGGCGCACCGCCGGAGACCGCCTGCCTCCAGGGTCGACTCGTCATCGACAATGCCAAGGATTCCTGCCTGACCCGCTTCTTCGCCCTCGAATATTCCGCGCTCTTCGACGTGCTCGGTCCGGCTTTGTCAGCCTGGAAATTGCCGACGCCGCTCGGCGGCACCTCGACGCATTTCCGCACGGACGTGCTGCGCGCCCTCCACGGGTGGGATGCCTGGAACGTCACCGAGGATTGCGACCTGGGCATACGCCTGGCGCGGGCGGGCTACCATGTCGGCGACCTGCCCAGCGACACGATCGAGGAAGCGCCCGCGGCGCTCCGGGCCTGGCTGCGCCAGCGCATTCGCTGGATGAAGGGGTTCCTGCAGACGAGCCTCACCCATGGCCGCCATCCGCGACGGACGTGGCGCGATCTCGGGCCGCTCGGCGGCCTGTGCGCCCTCGCGCTCGTGCCGGGCACGGTCCTGTCGGCGCTGGCCTACCCGTTCCTCATGCTGCCGGCCTTCGTGGCCCTGTGGCCGAGCCGCCTCGAAACCGCCGGCGATTTCTGGTCGAACCTGCCGACCGGGACGGCGATCACCGTCTTCCTGTCGGGGTTCATGGCGATGCTGCTGCCGGCGGCACTCGGCGCGGCGCGGCGGGGATGGTGGGACCTTCTCCCCTTCGTGCCCCTGCTGCCGTTCTATTTCCTGCTCATGAGCCTCGCCGCCTGGCTCGGGCTGATCGAGCTCGTGACGGCGCCCGATCGCTGGAACAAGACCGAGCACGGCCTCGCCCGCACCTCCCGCAGCGGCGCCCTCCGCGCGACCGTGCGCGGCTAAGCGTCATTCCGCGAAGTGGCCCGCGGTTCGCGGGGAAAAATGATGCGGCAACGCGGAGATCTCAGCAGGCCATCGTGTGTGAAGCCACGAATGCCTGCCGAGGCTCACAGCAGCTTGGCGAGCTCAGCCGCGCTCTGCTCGGGCGGACGCGCGAGGTTGAGGGCCGTGACGAAGCGGTTCCTCGCATCCATGATGTAGACCAGCGCGGTGTGGTCCATGGTGTAGTCGTCGCCCTTGGTCGGCACCTTGCGGACATAGGCGCGGTAGCCCTTGACCGCGGCGGCGACCTCCTCGGCCGTGCCCGTCAGCCCGACGATGCGCGGATCGAAGCTGGCGAGATAGGCCTTCAGCGCGGCGGGCGTGTCGCGCTCCGGGTCGACCGCGATGAACAGCGCCTTGGTGTCCTTGCCCTTGGACCCGAGCGCGGCGAGCACGTCGCCGATCTGCTGCAGCGTCGTCGGGCAGATGTCGGGGCAATGGGTGAATCCGAAGAACACGAGGTGGGTCGCGCCCGTGAAATCGCGCTCGGTGACCCGGCGGCCGTCCTGGGTGGTGAGCGTGAACGGGCCGCCGACGCTGCTCGTCGCCACCTCCTTGGCGCCCGGCACCAGGATCACGACGGCGGCGATGCCGAGCGCCACGAGGCCGAGCACGAAAGCCCCGAGGGGCAGGAGGATGTGGCGCGTGCGGTCTGAGAGCGGCATGGGTCCATCACCGGGATCGGAGTTCGCTCGCCCCGCCATTCGGGTCGGCCGCTGGCTCCGTGACCGTGCCGAACCATGCCGGCCCGGCCGTGACAAGCCACCATGGGGTCGCCCACGACCTCAATGCGCGGCGGTAACCCGAGCCGCGTCGGCGATCCCGACGCTGCCCGCGACCGAGCGCAGCGCTTCGCCGACCATGAGCAAGGCGGGTCCGTCGAGCCCCGAAGCCTCGACGTGATCGGCAAGGTCCGCGGCTGTGCCGGCGACGACCGCCTGGTCCGGACGGGTCGCGTTGAACACGAGGAGCGCGGTCGTCGTCGGAGCCAGCCCTTCCGCGATGGCCCGCTCCAGGAGGACGCGCAGGGTCTTCTTGGGCATGTAGACGACCGTGGTGACGCTCGGGTCGGCGAGCGCGCCCCAGTTCAGGTCCTCCGGCAGGGCGCCACGGCGGTCGTGGCCGGTGACGAACTGCAGGCGGCGGGCGGCGTCTCGATTGGTGAGGGAGACGCAGAGCGAGGCCGCCGCGCCCTGTGCCGCCGAGATGCCCGGCACGACGCTCACGGGGATGCCGGCACTTCGGCAGGCGTCGATCTCCTCGCCGGCCCGGCCGAAGACCAGCGGGTCGCCGGATTTCAGCCGCACCACCTGCTTGCCGGATTTGGCGAGCGAGACCATCAGCGCGTTGATGTCGTCTTGGCGGCAGGATGGGCCGTGGCCGGTCTTGCCCACCAGCATGGTGCGGGCTTCGCGGCGGGCATAGTCGAGGATCTCGGGCGCGACGAGGTCGTCGTAGAGGATCACGTCGGCGTTGCGGAGAGCCCGCAGGGCCTTGAGGGTGAGGAGTTCGGCGTCGCCCGGCCCGGCGCCCACCAGCGTCACCGCCCCGCCCTTGGGTGCCGCCTCGGTCTGCCCGAGCAACTCGGCGAGGTCCGTCTCGGTCGGCGCGCGGTCGGGCTCGGCGAAGGCCCGGTCCGTGAAACGCTCCCAGAAGACGCGGCGATCGGAGAAGGCATGGAAGCGGCCCGTCACCTCCTCGCGCCAGTCGCGGGCGGCGCCGATCCAGGCCTTGAAGCCGCGCGGTAGCATGCCCTCGATGCGGGCGCGCACAGTCTGGCCGAAGACCGGGGCGGCGCCCTCCGTCGAGATGCCCACCACCATCGGGGAGCGGTTGACGATGGCGCCGAACTTCACATCGCAGAGATGCGGCCGGTCGACCGCGTTGACGATGGCGCCGGCCCGCCGGGCGGCAGCGACGAATTCGATGCAGTCGGTCTCGTCCTCCATGGCGCCGATGCAGAACGCGGCGCCCTCGAGATCGGCCGGGTGCCACTGGCGCTCGTGTAGGGTGACGCTGCCGGCGACGATGTCGCCGGGCACGCTGCGCAGCTCCTCGCTGGGCTCGGGAGCATAGACGTCGACATGGGCGCCGGCTGCGGCAAGCAGCTTCACCTTCCAGGGCGCACCGCCATTGGACCCGGCCAGCACGGCGCGCTTGCCCTGAAGCGGCACGAAGACGGGCAGGACGGCCAGCGGTTCGAGACCGGCGACCTCGGTGGCACGACCGATTCCGGCCGGGCGGGTTTCTCTCGGCTGGCGGGGGATACTCATGACAATGACTTGGTCCTCAGCCCCGCTCGTCATTCCGGGGCGCCCCCAGGATCCGGCCTTCGGCCGGTCCAAGGATAAACTCCGGCGAGCCCGAACCCAGAAACACAGGCTCTTCCTGGACTTGCGCCGCCTGCGGAACTCGGTTCCGGGCTCCGCTTCGCAGCCCGGGAATGACAAGCGCGGGCGTCTTTGAAACAGCCTCTCGTTCTACCGCAAACTGGCCCTACGCTGCGTCCCGCGCAAGCACCTCGGGCAGCATCTTGCGGATCTCAGGGATGCACGAGCCGCAATTCGTCCCCGCCTTGCACGTCGCGCCCACCGCCTCGACGCTGCCGGCACCGGCCGCGATCGTTGCCGCGATCACATCGAGGCCGACGCCGTGGCAGGCGCAGACCGTGGGTCCGGCCGAGGCGGTCTCGGCCCGGCCCGACAGGAGCGCGCGCCGCGCGCTGGGCTCCAAGAGGTCGGCGGCGAAATAGGCCTTGGCCTGTTCCCAGGCCGGGCGCGCCTCGCTCGGTCCCAGGGCGAGGCAGCCGACGAGCCGGCCGTCCTGGTACGCGGCGGCCCGGTAATGGCCCCGCCCATGGTCGGCATATTCGGCGATCTCACATCCCTGGAACAGGCCGCGCACCTGCAGCGCGACTTCCCGCGTGCTCTCCTGCGTCGCGAATTGCAGGCCCGAGCCGCCCTGGATCGTGGCCCGTGCCCACCACCACCCTTCCGGCAGGGTGCGGGCGTCGCGGGTGAGCAGGAAGCCGCGGTTGCGGTAGGGAACGGCCATGATCGAAGCCGGCGTCGCCTTCAGCTCGGGCTGGCCCGAGACGGGGTCGGGCACGCCGCGAACCAGGGCACCGACGCGGGCATCCGAGGCGGTGGCGTCGCTCCAATGGAAGGCCGCGAACAGGGTGCCGGGGCGGACGGCCCCGGTCACCATCGCTTCGAGCACGGCCGTGCCGTGAGCGGTCGAGACCCGGGCGAGGTCTCCCTGCATGACGCCCATGGCCGCCGCGTCGTCGGGGTGGATCTCGACGAAGGGGACGGCGCGGTGGGCGGACAGGCGCTGGCTCTTTCCCGTGCGCGTCATCGTGTGCCAGTGGTCGCGGACCCGGCCGGTATTGAGCACGAGCGGGAACTCTCCACCCGTCGCCGTCGCCAGTGCGGGAGCCTCGACCGAGATGAAACGGGCACGTCGGTCCGGCGTGAAGAAGCGGCCATCGGCGAAGAGCCGGGCCTGGCCCGGGCCCGCGTCGGGGATCGGCCATTGCATCGGCATTGTCTCCGCGTAGGTGCGGTCGCTGATGGTGCTGACGCCGCCGAGGTCGAAATCGCGGCTGCCGGCATTCTCGAAGCCCGAGAGCGCCGCGTGCTCGCGGAACACCGCGGCCGGCCCGTCGAAGGCGAAGGCGGCGCCGTGCCCGAGCCGGCGACCGACCTCGCTCAAGGTTGCCCAGTCGGCCCGCGCCTCGCCGGGGGCTTTCAGGAAGCTGCGCTGGCGGGTGATGCGCCGCTCGGAATTCGTGACCGTGCCGTCCTTCTCGCCCCAGGCCAGCGCCGGGAGCAGCACGGTGGTGCGCCCGGTCGCCTTCACGGTGTCGCTGTCGTCCACCGCCTCCGAGACGACGTAGAGGTCGAGCTTGGCGATCGCCGCGCGGACGAGGTCGGCCCGCGGCATCGAGACGACGGGGTTGGTGCCCATCACCCACAGCGCCTTGATGGTGCCCGCTTGGACCGCCTCGAACAGGGCCACCGCCTTCTTGCCCTCGCCGGTGACGATGTTGGGCGCGTCCCAGAACCGGCCGACCCGGTCGACCTCCTCCGGCGAGAAGTTCATGTGGGCGGCGAGCATGTTGGCCAGCCCCCCGACCTCGCGCCCGCCCATGGCGTTGGGCTGACCGGTGAGCGAGAACGGCCCGGCGCCGGGCTTCCCGATCCGCCCCGTGGCGAGGTGGCAGTTGATGATGGCGTTGCCCTTGTCGGTGCCCTGCGCCGACTGGTTGACCCCCTGCGAGAAGGCCGTGACGACGCGCGGCGTCCTGGCGAACAGCTCGAAGAAGGCGGCGACGTCGTCAGGCGCGAGGCCGGTCGCCGCGGCAGTGGCGGCGAGATCGGGCGCGATGGCGCGGGCGCGCTCCAGGGCGTCCTCGAAACCGGTGCTGTGCGCGGCGATGAAGGCTTGGTCCAGCGTTCCGGTCTCGGCCAGGTGCACCAGCAGGCCGGAGAACAGGGCGGTGTCGGTGCCGGGCTTGAGCCCGAGGAAGAGGTCGGCCTCCTCGCCGGTCTGGGTCCGGCGCGGATCGAGCACGACGAGCTTGGTGCCGCGCTTGCTGCGGGCATCGACCATCCGGCGGAACAGGATCGGGTGGCACCAGGCGGTGTTGGAGCCGACGAGCACGATGACGTCGGCCTCGTCGAGATCCTCGTAGCAGCCGGGCACCGTATCGGAGCCGAAGGCGCGCTTGTGCGCCGCCACCGCGCTCGACATGCAGAGCCGGGAGTTGGTGTCGACGTTCGGCGTGCCGATGAAGCCTTTGGCGAGCTTGTTGGCGACGTAATAGTCCTCCGTCAGCAACTGGCCCGAGAGGTAGAAGGCGATCGCCTCGGGGCCGTGCTCCTCGGCGACCCGGCGCAGGCTCGTCGTCACGGTCTCGAGCGCGTCGTCCCAGCCCGCGCGGGCGCCGTCCACCTGCGGATAGAGGAGGCGGCCGTCGAGGGAGAGCGTCTCGCCCAGCGCCGAGCCCTTGGAGCAGAGCCGCCCGAAATTGGCCGGATGCGACGGATCGCCGGCGATCTTGGCCCCGCCCCGGCCGTCGAGCGTCGCGAGGACGCCGCAGCCGACCCCGCAATAGGGGCAGGTCGTGCGGACCGTGGCGGAGGTCGTCGGGTCCGGGACGTGCGCGTTCATGGCGTGATCCTCGGGGGGCAAGCACCTCTCCTCCCCCTTGCGGGGAGGAGTTGGAGGTAGGGGTGGTCGGGCGACCCGCCGAGGAGGCCAGCGGAGCCACCCCCACCCCCTGCCCCCTCCCCGCAAGGGGGAGGGGACCGCGTCGCGGAACCGGCTCTCAGTACACGTCGGCCTGGTACCGGCCGGTCTTCTTGAGATGGGCGAGAAAGGCCACGGCCTCGTCGGGGTTCTTGCCCCCATGCGCCGCCGCGACGTCGATGATCGCGCGCTCGACATCCTTGGCCATGCGCTTGGCGTCGCCGCAGACGTAGAAATGGGCGCCGCCCTCGAGCCATTTCCAGAGCTCGGCGCCGTTCTCGCGCATGCGGTCCTGCACGTAGGTCTTCTCGGTGCCGTCGCGGGACCAGGCCAGGGACAGGCGGGTCAGCACCCGGTCGTCCTTCAACTGGTTGAGCTCGTCCCGGTAGAAGAAGTCGGAGGCCTGGCGCTGGTGGCCGTAGAACAGCCAGTTGCGCCCGGGGGCGTGGGTGGCGGCGCGCTCGCGCAGGAAGGCCCGGAACGGCGCGATGCCGGTGCCGGGGCCGCACATGATCACGTCCTTCGACAGGTCGTCGGGCAACGCGAAGCCGTGGGCCTTCTGCAGGTAGACCTTGACCTTGCTCGCATCCGGGATGCGCTCGCCGAGATGGGTCGAGGCGACGCCGAGCCGCAGCCGCGAGCGATGGGTGTAGCGCACCGCGTCCACGGTCAGCGAGACGCGGCCCGGATCGGCCTTGGGCGAAGAGGAGATCGAGTAGAGCCGCGGCTGCAGCTCGTCCAAGGCCTCGAGGAACACCTCGGCGTCGGGCCGGGCGCCGGGGAACTTGTGGAGCGCGCCGAGGACGTCGAGATAGGCGGCGTCGCCGTCCGGGTCCTCGCCGGCCGAGAGCGCCTTGGCCTTCTGGCGGGCCTCGCCGGAGGTGAGGAGCGAGAGGAGCTGGTAGAGCCCGTCGGGCGCGCCGCCCAGCGCGTAGTCGGTCATCAGGCGGTCGCGCAGGGTCTTGCCGCGGATCATCCGCTCGGGGCGGGTGCCGAGCTCGGCGATCACCGCATCGACCAGCGCCGGGGCGTTGGTCGGCAACAGGCCGAGCGAGTCACCGACCACGTACTCGATCGGCGTGTCAGTCAGGTCGATCTCGATGTGCCAGGTCTCCTTCTCGCCGCCTGGCGCATTGAGCCGGCGGCGGAACAGGAAGGTCGCCTCGACCGGGTTCTCGCGGCAGAGCCCGAGCGGGCCGAGCTCCGGCTCCTTCCTGGGCGCGGCCTCACCGGCATCGGCTTTTTTCGCTGTCCCGCCGCCGCTTGCGCCGAATTCCTCATCCAGCTTCTTCAGCATCCGGAGCGTGTCCTTGCCGCCGGGCTGGCAGAGGTTCAAGCGCTCCTCGTTCTTGAGGAAGATCGCGTTGGCGTAGTCGGCGCAGTTGTAGCCGCACTGGCCGCAATCCTGCTGGGCCATCGCGGCCATCAGCTTCTGCGGCTCGGGCCGGTCCTTGGCCATGTCCATGCGGTCGGTGAGCGGCAGGGACGGGTCGTGCCAGGGTGCGTCGTCGTTGTCGGCGAGCTTGGGGCCGCTGGGCATGTCGCCCGGCGCCAGGGCGGTGGCGCCCTCGACGGCGGGGCCGAGCAGGGCCGCGAAGTAGCCCGACAGCCAGGAGCGCTGGTCGGTCGAGAACGGCGCCGTTTCCGGAATCAGGACGATGGGGGGCGTGACGTGCTCGCTCATGGCATCAACCGGGTGTCTGTCGGGGTTGCGTTCACCGCCGCCGATATCGCCGTCGGCGAGATGCGCGCATCCGGCCGGCAAGCGGGGAATGGGGATCGCGCGGCGCGACGGCTCATTCCGCAGCCTCCAGCATCCGGCCCTCGGTCAGGGCCTTGAAGGCGTCCGGGCCGCGCCGGGCGGTGAAGGCCTGAAAGCTCTCCTCCGGGCCGGTACGGTGAGCGAGATAGTCGCGCAGCAGCGCCTCGACCCGGGCCGGGCAATCCTCGGCCCTCACGGCCTTCCAGATCTCGGTACCGATCTTCGGCGAGTCGCCGAAGCCGCCGCCGACCACGATGTCGTAGCCCTCGACGGTGTCGCCCTCCTCCGAGACGACCACCTTGGCGCCGATGAGGCCGATATCGCCGATGTAGTGCTGGGCGCAGCTGTGATGGCAGCCGGTGAGGTGGACGTTCACCGGGACGTCGAGCTCCTTGAGGTTGGCCTCGATGTAGTCGGCGATGACCAGGGCGTGGCCCTTGGTGTCGGAGGCGGCGAACTTGCAGCCGCGGTTGCCCGTGCAGGCCACGAGGCCGGCCCGGATGCTGGAGGCCTGCGTCGTGAGGCCGAGCGCGGCCACGCGGCTCTCGACCTCCGCCACGCGCCCGTCCGGGACGCCGGAAAACAGGAAGTTCTGCCAGACGGTGAGGCGGATGGCGCCGTCGCCGCACTCGGACGCGATCCCGGCGAGCTCGCGCATCTGGTCAGTGGTCATCTTTCCCACGGGCAGGATCACGCCGACCCAGTTCAGGCCGGGCTGGACCTGGGGATGCACGCCGACATGGGCGAAGCGGTCCATGGGCTTGCGCGGTGCGACGTGGGCGGGATCGACCCGGTCGAGCTTGTGCCCGAGTTCGTCCTCGACCGCGGCGAGGTACTTGTCGAAGCCCCAGGCGTCGAGGACATATTTCATCCGGCTCTTGTTGCGGTTGGTGCGGTCGCCGTTCTTGATGAAGACCCGCAGGATCGCGTCGGCGACCCGGTTGCAAGCCTCCGGCTTGAGCACCACGCCGGTATCGCGGGCGAGATCGCGGTGGCCGGAGATGCCCCCCAGCACGAGGCGCATCCACACGCCGGCGGGCACGGACGCGCCGTCGAGCACTTCGATGGCCTGGAAGCCGATATCGTTGGTCTCCTCCAGCACCGGCATGACACCGCCGCCGTCGAAGGCGACGTTGAACTTGCGCGGCAGGCCGAAGAGGGAACGGTCGTTGAGGATCCAGTTGTGCCAGGACTTGGCGAGCGGGCGCGTGTCGAGGAGCTCCTGAGCGTCAATGCCGGCCACCGGCGAGCCGGTGACGTTGCGGATGTTGTCCGCGCCCGCGCCCCGGGCGGTGAGGCCGAGATCGATCAGCCCGTCGAGGAAGGGCTGGCCATGCTCGGGGGCGATCTCGCGGACCTGGAGGTTGGCGCGGGTCGTGACGTGGCTGTAGCCGCCGCCATGGGCATCGGCGAGGTCGGCGATCCCGGCGAACTGCCAATGCTGCAGGATGCCGTTGGGGATGCGCAGGCGGCACATGTAGGAGTTCTGCGCGGGCGCCACCCAGAACAGGCCGTGGTAGCGCCAGCGGAAATTGTCCTCGGGCTTCGGGGCCTTGCCGGTGGCGGCCTCGGCGATGAGCCGGTTGTGGCCGTCGAACGGGTTCTCGCCGCGCTTCCACTTCTCCTGTTCGCAGAGTTTGCCGCCCGCTTTCACGGTGGCGTCCTGGGCCTTGATGTGGATCGCATCCGGCCCCACCGGCTCCGCGGCGGGGGCGCCCTGCCCGATGGCGAGGCCGCCGGTGATGCGGGCCGCCGCGATGCCGGAGGCGAAGCCTTCGAGGTAGCGCTTCTGCTCGGCGTTGAAGTCGTCAGCCATGGAAGGCTCCTTCACGCTGCGAGGGGTTGGGGTTCGTGCGCAGCGCGCCCGAACATGAGGTCGTCGCGCAGCGGCCCGATCGGGTCGCCGGTGCGGATCAGGGTCTTGCACCAGCCCTGCTCGGCGATGTCGCCGACGAAGACCGCGCCGAGCAGCCGGTCGTCGGCGATGACGAGCTTGCGGTAGAGGCCGAGGCCGGGGTCGCTCATCACGATGGTCTCGGCGCCCTCCGGCGCCTCGATCTGACCGGCCGAAAACACTGGCAGCCCGGAGACCTTGAGGCTCGTGGACAGGGATGTGCCGAGATAGGCCGCCTCCTCGCCGATGAGGTGGCGGCTCAGGGTCTCCGCCTGCTCGTAGGCGGGCTCGACGAGGCCGTAGACCATGCCGCGATGCTCGGCGCATTCGCCGAGCGCGAAGATGCGTGGATCCGAGCTCTGCATGCGGTCGTCGACCTTGATGCCGCGGCCGACCTCGATCCCGGCATTCTGCGCCAGCGCCGCGTTGGGCCGCACGCCCACCGACATCACCACGAGGTCGGCGGGCAGAACCGTGCCGTCCGAGAGCACGAGGCGCTCGACACGGCCCTCCCCCTCGACCGTGGCGGTGTCGGCCCTGAGCAGGACGCGGATGTTTCGCGATTCCATGGCCCGTTTGACGAGGTCGGCAGCCGCGTGGTCGAGCTGGCGCTCCATCAGGCGGTCCATCACGTGGAGGAGCGTGGTGTCGACCCCGAGCCTCGCGAGACCGACGGCCGCCTCCAGGCCGAGCAGACCGCCGCCGATGACGATGGCCCTGGCCCCCGTCACCGCGGCCCTGCGGATGGCGGCCACATCCGCGAGATCGCGGAAGGTGAGGACGCCGGGCAGGTCCATGCCGGGCTTCGGCAGCCGGATCGGCACCGAGCCCGTGGCCAGGACGAGCTTGTCGAAGGGCAGGACATGGGTCTCGCCGACCACGACGAGCGCGTTCTCGCGGTCGACCTGCGTGACGGGAGCGCCGGTGATGAGGCGGATGCCGTGGCTCTCGTACCAGTCGAGCCCCTTGAAGGCGCAGCCGGCCTCGTCGACCTCGCCGCCGAGCAGCGAGGACAGCAGCACCCGGTTGTAGGCGGCCACCGGCTCTGCGCCGACCACCGTGACGTCGTAGAGCCCGCGCGCCCGCTCGGTCAGCCGCTCCAGGAAGCGCAACGACGCCATGCCGTTGCCGATGACCACCAGACGCTCACGCATGTCCTTGTCCCCGCAACTCCTTGTCCCCGCAACTCGGAGTTCAGGCCGCGATCGCGGGCTTGGCGTGGCGGGCGTAGAGGAATTCGAGGACCTCGGCGCGGGCGTGGGTGTAGGTCGGGTCCTCGACGAGTTCGAGCCGGCGCCGGGGCCGCTCCAGATCGACCTTCAGGATCTCGCCGATGGTCGCCGAGGGTCCGTTGGTCATCATCACGATGCGGTCGGAGAGCAGCACCGCCTCGTCGACGTCATGGGTGATCATGATGACGGCGTTGCGTAAGCGCCCGTGGATCTCCATCAGCGAATCCTGGAGGTGCGCGCGGGTGAGGGCGTCGAGGGCGCCGAAGGGCTCGTCGAGGAGCAGGACCTTGGGCTCCATCGCCAGCGCACGGGCGATGCCGACGCGCTGCTTCATGCCGCCCGAGATCTCGTTGGGGCGCCGGTCGGCGGCGTGGGTCATGTTCACGAGGGCGAGGTTGTGGTCGATCCACTCGTTGCGCTCGGCCTTGGACTTCCGGCCCTTCATCACCTTGTCGACGGCCAGCGAGACGTTCTCGCGCACGGTGAGCCAGGGCAGCAGGGAATGGTTCTGGAACACCACGGCGCGGTCGGGGCCGGGGCTGTTCACCTCCTTGTTCTCCAGCAGGACCACGCCGGAGGAGGCTTTCAGCAGCCCGGCGACGATGTTGAGCACCGTCGACTTGCCGCATCCGGAATGACCGATGAGCGAGACGAACTCGCCCTTGTCGATCTTCACGCTGACGTCGCGCAGCACCTCGTTGGTGCGGCCGTTGCGCGTGAAGCTGATGCCGACGTTCTCGATGCTCAGGTAGCTCATCGGTGGCCCTTTCGAACAAACGGATCTTGCGAAGAAAACGGATCCTGCGGGGCCGGCGACGGGACGCCGCCGGCCCTGGGGCTCGCGCCGCCTCAGGCGGAGGCGCCGCGGGTCACGAGGGTGCCGATGAAGGCGACGAAGCGGTCGAGGATGAAGCCGATGATGCCGACATAGACGAGGGCGACGATGATCTCGCTGATGTGCGAGGAGTTCCACGCGTCCCAGATGAAGAACCCGATCCCGACGCCGCCGATCAGCATCTCGGCCGCCACGATGGCGAGCCAGGACAGGCCGACGCCGATGCGCAGGCCGGTGAAGATGTACGGCGCCGCCGAGGGCAGCATGATCTTCGAGAAGAACTCGATCGGGTTGAGCTGCAGTACCGCCGACACGTTGCGGTAATCCTGCGGGATGTTGCGGATCCCCACCGCGGTGTTGATGATGATCGGCCAGATCGACGTGATGAAGATCACGAAGATCGCCGAGGGCTGCCCATCGCGGAAAGCGGCGAGCGAGAGCGGCAGCCAGGCCAGCGGCGGGATCGTGCGCAGCACCTGGAAGATCGGGTCGAGGCCGCGCATGGCCCAGTCGGACTGCCCGATCAGGGTGCCGACCAGGATGCCCACGACCGTGGCCAGAGCGAAGCCGAAGGCGACCCGCTGGATGCTGGCGGAGATGTGCCAGAACAGCCCCTTGTCGGTGCCGCCGTTGTCGTAGAACGGGTGGGCGATGATGTCCCAGGCCTCGGTGACGACGCGCGAGGGCGGCGGCAGCCCGGCGCCGGGGCGCGAGCACAGCAGTTCCCAGATCACCAGGAAGGCGATCATCACCACGATGGGCGGGATCAGGTTGACGGCGACCGCGCGCAGGCTCGCCAAGGTCACGAAGGGCGCGCGGGGCATCTTCGGCACGGCCGCGCGCTTGGCGATCGCGGGGGCGGTGACGCCGAGGGAGGAGGTGTTGGCCATCTATGCGATCCTCTTGATGCCGAGGCTGGCGAGGTAGGCGGCGGGATCGGCCGGATCGAAGACCTTGCCGTCGAAGAAGGTCTCCTTGCCGCGCGAGGTCGAGGCCGGGATCGCCGTGACGCCGAGCGCCTTGGCGGCCTCGCGCCAGATGTCCTCGCGGTTGACCTTGGCGACCAGCGCCTTGGTGTCGGTCTGCGCGTCGAATTTGCCCCAGCGGATGTCCTCGGTGAGGAACCAGAGGTCGTGGCTCTGGTAGGGATACGAGGCGTTGTCGGCGAAGAACTTCATGATGTGCGGGCTGTTCTCGACGACCCGGCCGTCGCCGTAATCGATCGTGCCCTTCATGCGGCCGGCCACGTCGCCGACCGGGATGTTGATCCACTGGCGCTTGGCCACGATGCCGGCGAACTCGTCGCGGTTCTCCGGCTTGTCGCACCATTGCTGCGCCTCGATCACCGCCATGAGCAGCGCTTTCGTGGCGTTCGGATACTTCTCGACCCAGGAGGCCCGCATCGCGAAGGCCTTCTCGGGATGGTCCTTCCACAGCTCGCCGGTGGTGAGCGCGGTGAAGCCGAGGCCCTGCTGCACGAGCTGCGCGTTCCACGGCTCGCCGACGCAGAAGCAGTCCATCGTGCCGACCTTCATGTTCGCCACCATCTGCGGCGGCGGCACCACGATGGTCTCGATGTCCTTGTCGGGGTCGATGCCGGAAGCGGCAAGCCAGTAGCGGATCCAGAGGTCGTGGGTGCCGCCCGGGAAGGTCATCGCGGCCTTGGCCGACTTGCCCGCCGCGCGCTTCTTCTCGACCGCCGTCTTGAACGACTTCCCGTCGAGCGTGACCTTCAGGTCGACGTATTCCTTGGCGACCGAGATGCACTGGCCGTTGGTGTTGAGCCGGGCCAGGATCTGCATCGGCACGGGCACGTTGTTCTGCGTCACGCGGCCTGCGCTGATGAGGTAGGGCATCGGCGAGAGAATGTGCGCCCCGTCGATGCCGTTGCCCTCCGATCCCAGCACGAGGTTGTCGCGGGTGGTGCCCCAGGAGGCCTGCTTCAGCACCTCGACGTCGGGCATGCCGTGCTTGGCAAAGAAGCCCTTCTCCTTGGCGACGAAGAGCGGGCCGGCATCGGTGAGTGCGATGAATCCGAGCTTGGCGCCCTTGACCTCGGGTCCCGCTCCTTGCGCGAAGGCGCCGCCTGGGAGCGCCACCCGTGCGGCGGCGGCCACCGAGAGAGCGCCGGCCGCGCCCCGCAGGACATCGCGCCGGCTTGTCTGGAAAGCGTCACCCATCGAACCGCAGACTCCTCAGTTGAGACGTTCAAACAAAAAACCGCTGCCCAGCGCCGATCGTCAGCAGCTGCCGGAGCGCGCCAACGGAAGACTCGGGGTCAGCGGCTCTGCCGACGGATACGTCCATCGCCTTTGACGGACGGAGGGACGCTTGCAGGTCGCGTGCCAACGTCGTGCGGTGCAGCAAGATCGCCCATTTGCCGCCCATGCGCCGCCCTGGAGACGGACGCGGCCGGAACGGTTCGGACGTCCGAGATCCGCTGCTGCATTGCACACAAGAGAGGCATTGTGCCGGCGTGCCGTGCAAAAGGGCATTCCGGCGGAGGAGCGCGGTCGATCAGCCCGGAACGGCGGCGTCGTAGAGATCGGCCCTGTAGATCGCGGCTGCGGAGGCCAGAAAGGCGGCGGTCGGATCGATCTGCCCGGCGCGCTGCATCGCATCGAGGCACCATCGCGCATGCGATGGGTCGGGCCGCTGCGCGTCCCCGCCGAAAACGACGAAACGCGGATCGAGCCTCAGCGAGGCGTCGCGGCCGGAGAGGGGCCTGCCGTCGAGCGCACGCCGGAGCAGATCGGAGGCGACGCCGAGATAGCCCGGCCGCGACAGGAGGGAGGCCAGCTGCCCGCGGTTGTCGGCGTCCTGACACCAAGAACCGGCGCGGCGCAGGGCGCGGACGAGGGGTACGCTCGCCTCCGTCTCGCCGGCGGGCAGGGCCAGCACCTTTTCCGGGCAATCCGGGATCAGCTCGCTGCCCAGCGCGACGATCCGGCCGTAGCCGGCGGCGGCCGCGACGCTGGTCCAGGGGCTGCCGACGCAGAAGCCGTCGATGAGTTCGCGCTGCAGCGCCTCGGCGATCTGGGGCGGCGGGATCACCACGAGGCGGAGGCTCTCGTCGAGGTCGAGGCCGCCGAGCTCGGCAAAGCGCCGGAGCTGGTAGGTATGGCTGGAGAACGGGTGGACGGTGCCGATGATGAGGGGCCGCCCGTCGGCGGCGCGGCGCGCGGCGGCGGCCGCGAAGGCCTTCGCCACCGTGCCGACATCCTCGTCGCCCGCGATCGCCATCGCCTCGAAGACGGGCATCGAGACGGTGACCGCGTTGCCGTTGAGGTTGAGCGCGATCGGCACGATCAGCGGCGTCTGGAGGCCGCTGATCCCCAGCGCGCTCGCCACCGCCAGGGGTGCGAGCATCTGCGCCCCGTCGAGATGGCCGAGCGCCAGCTTGTCGCGCAGCGTCGCCCAGGACGGCTCGCGCACGAGCTCGATCGTCAGCCCCTCGTCGGCGCAGTAGCCGAGCTCCACCGCGGCAATGAGCGCGGCGGCGTCGAGGAGGGGCACGTATCCGATCTCGAGCCTCATCCGAGCATGTCCGCGGCGGTGACGACGGCGCGGGCGATGTCCGCGATCCTGCGCTTCTCGTTCATGGCCTTGCGCCGCATCATCCTGTAGGCCTCCTCCTCGCTCAAGGAGCGCGCGCTCATCAGGATGCCCTTGGCGCGCTCGATGAGCTTGCGATCGGCCAATTCCCCGCGGGCCTCCGACAGCTCGCGCTGCAGCCGCGCGAAGGCGTTGAAGCGCAGGATCGCGATGTCGAGGATCGAGCGGATCCGCTGCGTCTGCAGCCCGTCGACGACGTAGGCCGAGATGCCCGCATCGATGGCGGCCTGCATCATCGGCACGTCCGACCGGTCGACGAACATCGCCACCGGCCGCTCGACGTGGCGCGACAGGCCCGACATCTGTTCGAGGATGTCACGGCTCGGGCTCTCCAGATGGATCACCACCACGTCGGGCTGCAGGGCCGCCACCTGCGCCGGCAGGTCGGCGCTGTCGGGAAGGATCACCACGCGCCCCACGCCCGCGGCCCGCAGTCCCTCCTCCAGGATGGCGGCGCGGGCGTGGCTCGGGTCGATCACGGCGACGGTGAGGGCGGTCTCGGTCATCGGGGGCCGTCGGGGGGCGGATCGGACGACGTCGACCGGATCCACCTGTGTGGGCTGCAGAGCAAGCGGCGTGCCCCGGCCGTCTCAAGGCCCGCGTCGGCAGGCCCCGCGATAACCGAGCCCGTTACCGTTCCGCAAGCAAACGGCCCCGTTTCCGCCGCAAACCGGCTGCGTTATCCGATGCGGCGGAAACGATCGCGGAGGCTGGTGGGATGGCGGCATTGAACCGATTGTGCCCCGAGCCCGACGGTTTCTCCGGAGCCTCCACGGCCGGTGCGACGCTGCCTTTCCTTCCGACCCTCCTCGTCGCCGCCCTCCTGGGCGTCGGGGCCTTGTGCTGGGACTCGACGGAGCCGGCACCCGGGCCTGCCGGACCCGTCGTCGTCGCATCCGAGTCTTCACGGCCGCTGCCGCTGGTGGCCCGGATGAGTATCGACCCGGCCCGCCCGACCCCCGAGGTACCGCGCTCGCTCGCTGCCCTCGCCTTCGCGGCGGTGTTCCCTGTGGCGCTCGAAGCACCCACCCTCGTCGTCGCACGGGCCGAGGCGCGCCCGCCCAGACGGATCGTCCGCATCAGGCCGGCACCATCCGGCTGCCCCGGCCCGCTCTGCGAGAACGACCCGATCCACACCGCCTCCGCGCTCCTGCGTCGGCCGCATGTCGCGGCGGGGACGGCACCCGTACCGGCCCAGGCCGGGCCGTTCGCGTCGGCCGGGAACGAGGCCGATGCGGTGAAGGCCGCCTTCCATGGTCAGACTTCGTCTGAGCAGACGTCGCCCGAGGAGAGCTTGTTCGATCGCGCCCTCCCCTTCGCGCCGACCTTGGCGCCGACGATCCGGGTGTTGCAGCGGACGGTGGGCCGGACGGTGGGCTTTGTCGGATCGCAGGCCGCCGCTTTCGGCGCGGAAGCCGCCGCGATCGGCACCGAGGCGACGGCGCTGTGCGAGGCCGTCACCGGTCTCGTCGGCGGCCTGCGCTGAGACGCTGGATTCGTCCGACCGGCGGGGGATTCATCCTAGCGATTCGTCCCGACGGCCTGGACCGCCCCATGCCCGCGAACTAGGTGGGGCGGACGGGCGGCATTGGTGCGCCGGGAGGTGCCGCGGCCGGCGCCGAGGATCGGAATGGCAGGACGGATCGAGGATTACGCGCTCGTCGGCGACGGCCGCACCGCGGCCCTGATCGGTCGCGACGGCAGCGTCGATTGGCTGTGCTGGCCGCGGTTCGACTCGGCCGCGTGCTTCGCGTCCCTCGTCGGTACGCCGGACCATGGCTTCTGGAAGCTCGCGCCGTCCGATGCCGACGCCGTCCCGTCCCGGCAGTACCGCAGCGGCAGCCTCGTGTTGGAGACCTGCTACGAGACCGCCTCGGGCCAAGTCCGGGTAACCGACTACATGCCGGTGAACGACGGTTCGCACCTCGTGCGCCTCGTCGAGGGGGTGACCGGCTCCGTGGAGATGCGGATGCGGCTCTCCGTGCGGTTCGACTATGGGCTCGCCGTGCCCTGGGTGTCCCACAACGAGCTCGGCGACCTTCGCGCCATCTCGGGACCCCACAAGCTCGTGCTGCGCACCCCGGCGCCTCTGCGCGGCGAGAACCAGACCACCGTCTCCACCTTCACGGTCGCCGCCGGCGAGAGCGTCGCCTTCACCTTGAGCTACGGACCCTCGCACGAGGACGACCCGCGGCCGATCGAGCCCCGCAAGGTGCTGTTCGAGACCGACCGCCACTGGCGCGACTGGTCGATGCGTTGCGCCCGCAACACGCCCTGGGACGCGATCCTGCAGCGCTCGCTCCTGACCCTGAAGGCGCTGATCTACCACCCGACCGGCGGCATCGTCGCGGCCCCCACCACCTCGTTGCCGGAACAGCTCGGCGGCGTGCGCAACTGGGACTACCGCTATTGCTGGCTGCGCGATTCGACCTTCACGCTGATCGCCCTCATGGACGGCGGCTACCTCGACGAGGCGCGGGCCTGGCGCGACTGGCTGGTGCGGGCCGTGGCCGGCAACCCGGAGCAGGCGCACATCCTCTACGGCATCGCCGGAGAGCGCCTGCTGCCGGAGATCGAGCTCGACTGGCTGCCCGGCTACGAGGGCTCGAAGCCGGTGCGGATCGGCAACGCGGCGATCGGCCAGTTCCAGCTCGACGTCTACGGCGAGATCTTCGACGCGCTCTACCAGGCCCGCCAGCGCGGACTGCTCGGCGACCCCAACGGCTGGCGGGTCGGCCTCGCGCTCCTGCGCCACCTCGAGAAGGTGTGGACCGAGCCCGACGAGGGCATCTGGGAGGTGCGCGGCGGCCGCAGGCACTTCGTACATTCCAAGGTCATGGCCTGGGTCGCCTTCGATCGGGCGATCCGCTCCTTCGAGGAGGGTCACGCTCCTGATGGGCCGGTCGAGCGCTGGCGCGAGATCCGCGCCCGCATCCACGACGAGGTGTGCGAGAAGGGGTTCGACCCCGCGCTGAACAGCTTCGTGCAGTCCTACGGGTCCAAGAGCCTCGATGCGAGCTTGCTGCTCATCGCCCATATGGGCTTCCTGCCACAGCACGATCCCCGCGTCGTCGGTACCGTCGCGGCGATCGGCCGGACCCTGATGCGCGACGGCCTCGTTCTGCGCTACGACACCGAGGGGCAGACCACCGATGGCCTTCCCGGCGGCGAGGGCGCCTTCCTGCCCTGCAGCTTCTGGTACGCCGACAACCTCATCGGCCTCGGCCGCTGCGAGGAGGCGCGGGAGATGATCGAGCGGCTGGTGGGACTGGCCACCGATCTCGGGCTCCTCTCGGAGGAGTACGACGTCGAGGCCGGGCGCCTCGTGGGAAATTTCCCTCAGGCATTCAGCCACGTCACGCTCGTGAACACGATCCTGAACTATGCGCGTGCCCAAGGACCTGCCAAGGAGCGCAGCGCAGGCGCGGCCGAGTCGGACGCCCGCGGCGGGCTCCCGGAGCGGAGCCTCGCACGACAGGATATCGCGGCCGGGCCGCCACGCGCTTAAGGCCCCCTGAGGCCTCGCGCCCGACAACAGGAAGACGACACGATGAGCGGAGCCGACACCAAGCCTACGGGCACCTTGAGCGAGATCGACAAACTCTCGATCGACACGATCCGGACCCTGGCGATCGATGCGGTGCAGAAGGCCAATTCCGGCCATGCCGGCGCGCCGATGGCGCTGGCGCCCGTCGCCTACACCCTGTGGAACCGCTACCTGCGCTACGATCCGGCCCATCCGCATTGGCCGAATCGCGACCGCTTCGTGCTCTCGGCCGGCCACGCCTCGATGCTGCTCTACGCGCTGGTGCATCTCGCAGGCGTCGCGCAGACCGACGGCGGCAACGAGCCGGCGCTGACCATCGACGACCTCAAGAACTTCCGGCAGCTCGACAGCCGCACGCCGGGTCATCCTGAATACCACTTCACCACCGGCGTCGAGACCACCACCGGGCCGCTGGGCCAGGGCGTGGCCAACTCCGTCGGCATGGCGATGGGCGGGCGCTTCCTCGGCGAGCGGCTCAACCGGGACGACCTGCCGCTGTTCGACTTCAACGTCTACGCGATCTGCTCGGACGGCGACCTCATGGAGGGCGTCGCGTCGGAAGCCGCCTCGATCGCCGGCCACCTTCGCCTGTCGAACCTGTGCTGGATCTACGACAACAACACCATCACCATCGAAGGTCATACCGAGCTCGCCTTCGGCGAGGAGGTCGCGACACGCTTCCTCGCCTATGGCTGGCAGGTGCTGCGGGTGGCCGACGCCAACGACGTCCATGCGATCTCGGCCGCGCTGGAGACCTTCCTCCAGTCCAGCGACCGGCCGACGCTGATCATCGTCAACTCGATCATCGGCTACGGCGCCCCGAAGAAGCAGAACACCGCCAAGGCCCATTCCGACCCGCTCGGAGAGGACGAGGTCAAGGGTGCGAAACGCGCCTATGGCTGGCCGGAGGACGCCCAGTTCCTGGTTCCCGACGGCGTCGTGGAGAATTTTCGGAGCGGGATCGGTGAGCGCGGTGCCGCGCTCTACGCCGATTGGACTGGCTTCCTGGCCGAGGCCAAGGCGTCCGATCCGGCTCTGGCGGAAGAGATCGCCGCGATCCACGAGGGCCGCCTGCCGGAGGGATGGGACAGCGAGATCCCGGTGTTTCCCGCCGATGCCAAGGGCATGGCGACGCGCGAGTCGTCCGGCAAAGTGCTCAACGCGATTGCCAAGAACGTGCCCCATCTCCTTGGCGGATCGGCGGATCTTGCGCCCTCGAACAAGACCAAGCTCGAATTCGAAGGCGCCGGCACGCTCTCGCCCTTCGATCCGGGCGGACGCAACATCCATTACGGGGTGCGCGAGCACGCCATGGGCTCGATCGTGAACGGCCTCGGGCTCGTGGGCCTGCGCGCCTACGGGGCGACCTTCCTGGTCTTCGCCGACTACATGCGCCCGCCGATCCGCCTCGCGGCCCTGATGGAGCTGCCGGTCTTCCACGTCTTCACGCACGACTCGATCGGTGTGGGCGAGGACGGGCCGACTCACCAGCCGGTGGAGCAGCTCCTGTCCCTGCGGTGCATTCCCGGCCTCGTGACCTTACGCCCGGCCGACGCCAACGAGGTCGCCGAAGCCTATCGGGTCATCCTCGGGCTCAAGAACCAGCCGGCGGTGCTGGCGCTGAGCCGGCAGCCGCTTCCGACACTCGACCGCGCCAAATTCGCCAGCGCCGCCGGCGTGGCCAAGGGCGCCTACGTCCTTGCCGATTGCGACGGTACGCCCGACGTGATCCTCATCGGCACCGGCAGCGAGGTCCAGCTTTGCGTCGGCGCCTACGAGGCGCTCACCTCCGAAGGCGTGAAGGCGCGCGTCGTCTCGATGCCGTCCTGGGACCTGTTCGAGCGCCAGGACGAGGCGTACCGTAACGCCGTGCTGGTGCCGGAGGTGCTGGCCCGCGTCGCCGTCGAGCAGGGCTCGGTGATCGGTTGGGACCGCTATGCCGGATCGGCCGGCGCGATCATCGGCATGTCGACCTTCGGGTCGTCGGCGCCGATCAAGGACCTGCAGACCAAGTTCGGCTTCACGCCGGAGAAGGTGCTGCAGGCCGCGCGCGACCAGATCGCCAAGCACAAGCGGTAGGGCTGCCGTTCCCCTCCCCCCCTGCGGGGAGGAGATGTCGGGCGAGCCCGATATCTGTGGGGGAAGAGAGGCGCGCAACACCCGAAGTTGCGCCACGTTACAAACGACGAGGAGACCGGCATGAACCCGCTCAAGGCACTCTTCCCCGAACAGGGCCAGGCCGTGTGGCTCGACTTCGTCGCCCGCGGCTTCATCGCGGACGGCCGGCTGAAGGCCCTCGTCGACGACGATGGCCTGCGCGGAGTCACCTCGAACCCCTCCATCTTCGAGAAGGCGATCGGCGACTCCGCCGAATACGACGGCGCCCTCAAGGCGGTGATGGATGGCGGCGACAGCCGGGTGATCGACCTCTACGAGGGCTGCGCGATCGCCGACATCCAGGCCGCGGCGGACGTGCTTCGCCCCGTCTACGAGGCGAGCGACGGCGCCGACGGCTATGTCAGCCTCGAAGTGTCGCCGTATCTCGCGCTGAGCACAGAGGACACCCTGGAGGAGGCCCGCCGCCTCCACCAGGCGGTCGCCCGCGACAACCTGATGGTCAAGGTGCCGGCCACCCCTGCCGGGATCCCGGCGATCCGGGCGCTCACGGCGGAAGGGATCAGCATCAACGTCACCCTGTTGTTCGGGCAGGATGCCTACGAGGAGGTCGCCCGCGCGTTCGTGGCCGGTCTCGAGGAGCTGGCGGAGAAGGGCGGCGACGTCTCCAGGGTTGCGAGCGTGGCGAGCTTCTTCATCAGCCGCATCGACGTCGCGGTGGACAAGGCGTTGGATGCCAAGATCGCGGAGGCCAACGACTCCGATGAGAAGGCGGCGCTCGCCGCCCTCAAGGGCAAGGTCGCGATCGCCAACGCCCGGCTCGCCTACCAGCGCTACAAGCGGATCTTCGCGGAGCCTCGATGGCAGGCGCTGGCGGCCAAGGGTGCCAAGGCGCAGCGCCTGCTCTGGGCCTCCACGGGCACCAAGAACAAGGCCTATTCGGACGTCCTCTACGTCGAGGAGCTGATCGGCCGCGACACCGTCAACACCATGCCGCCCGCTACCATGGACGCGTTCCGCGACCACGGCACCGTTCGCCCCGCCATCGAGCGGGACGTCGCGGCTGCCGAGGCCGCGATGGCGCGGCTGGCCAAGGCCGGGATCGACATCGACGCCGTCGCAAAGCAACTCGTCGATGAGGGCGTGCAGCTCTTCATCGACGCGGCCGACAAGCTGCTCGGCGCGGTGGCTGCCAAGCGCGCCGGTTTCCTCGGAGCCAAGCTCGATCGTCAGACCCTGGTGCTCGGCGACGCGCTCGGCGCCCAGGCCGCCAAGGCCGTAGAATCCTGGCGGGTGTCCGGAGCGATCCGCCGCCTCTGGGCGCGCGACAGGACCCTCTGGAGCGGGGCCGACGAGGACCGGTGGCTCGCCTGGCTGCGCATCGTCGAGGACGAGCTCGCGCATGTCTCCGACTACGAGGCCTTCGCCGACGAGGTGCGCGCGGGCGGCTTCACCGACCTTGTCGTGCTCGGCATGGGCGGATCGAGCCTCGGCCCCGAGGTGCTCGCCGAGACCTACGGCCCGCGCGAGGGCTTTCCGAAGCTGCGCATCCTCGATTCCACGGACCCGGACGAGGTCCGCGCCGTCGAGGCGGCGGTGACCCTCCCGACCACCTTGTTCATCGTGGCGAGCAAGTCCGGCTCGACCCTGGAGCCCAACGTGTTCCGGGACTACTTCCTCGGCCGGATGAAGGCCGTGGTCGGGGATAAGGCCGGCCGGCATTTCGTGGCCGTGACCGATCCGGGCTCGGCGATGGAGGCCGCCGCCAAGGCCGACGGCTTCCGCAAGATCTTCTACGGGGTGAAGCAGATCGGCGGGCGCTACTCCGTGCTGTCCGCCTTCGGCCTCGTGCCGGCGGCGGCCTCGGGCATCGACGTGAAGGCCTTCCTCGACACGGCCCGGATCATGGTCCGCTCCTGCGGCCCGGCCGTGCCGCCGGCCCAGAACCCCGGCGTGCTGCTCGGCACCGCCATGGGGGCCGCGGCCCTCCATGCCGGTCGCGACAAGGTCACCTTCATCGCCTCGCCGGGCATCGACACCTTCGGGGCCTGGGCCGAGCAGCTCATCGCCGAATCCACCGGCAAGGCGGGCAAGGGCGTGATCCCCGTCGACGGCGAGCCCGTCGACGTGCCCGCCGTCTATGGCCGCGACCGCTTCTTCGTCTACCTGCGCCTCGATGGGCGCGCCGACCCGCACCAGGACGAGGCCGTGCGCAACCTCGAACGCGAGGGCCACCCGGTCGTCCATCTGTGCCTCGACAATGCCGAGCAGCTGCCGCAGGAATTCTTCCGCTTCGAGATGGCCACCGCGGTGGCGGGTGCGATGCTCGGCATCAATCCCTTCGACCAGCCCGACGTTGAGGCGAGCAAGATCGAGACGAAGAAGCTGTTCGACGCTGCCGAGCGAGACGGCGCGCTGCCGAGCGAGACGCCGCTCTTCTCCGACGAGACCATCGCGCTGTACGCGGATGCGGCGAACGCCGACGCCCTGCGATCGGCGGACGGGTTCGAGGCCGCGATCAAGGCGCATCTCGGGCGGATCAAGGACGGCGACTACGTCGCGTTCCTCGCCTACGTGGCGCGCAACGAGGCTCATCGGGCTGTCCTGCAGGAGGCCCGCGTGCGGTTGCGCGACACCCGCCGGGTCGCGACTTGCCTCGAATTCGGGCCGCGCTTCCTTCACTCGACGGGCCAGGCCTACAAGGGCGGCCCCGATACCGGCGTGTTCCTGCAGATCACCGCCGACCCGTCGCAGGACCTCGCGATTCCCGGGCGCAAGCTCGGCTTCGGCACCGTGATCGCCGCGCAGGCGCGGGGTGATTTCGCGGTGCTGGCCGAGCGCGGCCGGCGGGCTCTGCGGGTGCATATCAAGGGCGGCGACGTCGAGGCGGGGCTGAAGCGCATCGCCGCGGCCGTGAAGGCGGCCGTGGCGTGATGCGCACTTCCCTCCCCGCAAGGGGGAGGGGAATGAATGTGGAGACCAATAATGCAACTCGGCATGATCGGGCTCGGCCGGATGGGCGGCAACATCGTCCGGCGGCTTCTGCGGGACGGGCACACGGCGGTCGTGTTCGACCGGGATCAGGGGGCCGTGGCCACCCTCGTCGCGGAGGGAGCGGTCGGCGCCGCGAGCCTCGAAGAACTCGTCGGGGCGCTGGAGGTCCCGCGCGCCGCCTGGGTCATGCTGCCGGCGGGCGAGATCACCGAGGCCACCGTCCAGGCCCTCGCAGGCCTGATGGTCCTCGACGACATTGTCATCGATGGCGGCAACTCCTTCTACAAGGACGACATCCGCCGCGCCGCCGAGTTGAAGCCCAAGGGCATCCACTACGTCGATGTCGGCACCTCCGGCGGGGTTTGGGGGCTGGAACGCGGCTACTGCATGATGATCGGCGGCGATACCGCCGCCCTCGACCGCCTCGACCCCATCTTCAAGACCCTGGCGCCGGGCCCAGGCACCATCCCGAGGACGCCGGGCCGCGAGGACCGCGACCCGCGCGCCGAGCAGGGCTACATCCATGCCGGGCCGAGCGGGGCCGGCCACTTCGTCAAGATGGTCCATAACGGCATCGAGTACGGGCTGATGCAGGCCTATGCCGAGGGCTTCGACATCCTGAGGCACGCCGACTCGACGGACCTGGCCGAGAGCCAGCGCTTCGACCTGAACATCGGCGATATCGCGGAGGTCTGGCGGCGCGGCAGCGTGGTCTCGTCCTGGCTCCTCGACCTCACCGCGAGTGCACTCGCGGGCGACGAGAATCTGGAATCCTTCTCCGGCTTCGTGGCCGATTCCGGCGAGGGCCGCTGGACGCTGAACGCCGCGATCGAGGAGTCGGTGCCGGCCAACGTGCTCTCTGCCGCCCTCTACGCCCGCTTCCGCTCGCGAGAGGACGCGTCCTACGCGGACAAGCTGCTTTCGGCCATGCGAAAAGGTTTCGGCGGTCACCAAGAACCGAAGTGACGACCGAGACCACGTCAGACCGGCGAGGTGCTTCGATGATCCGGCTCCCCGAAAATACGACGGTGTTCGACGACGGCGAGGCGGTGGCTCGGGCCGCCGCAGGGCACCTCAGGACCCTGTGCGAGGACGCGCCGAACCAGCGCTTCGCCGTATGCCTGTCGGGCGGATCGACGCCCAAGCGCCTCTACACCCTCCTGGCCCGGCCGGACTACGCCACCCTGCCCTGGTCGCGCCTGCACTGGTTCTTCGGCGACGACCGGGCCGTGCCCTGGGACGATCCCTTGAGCAATGTCCGCATGGTCCGCGAGGCCTTCGGGACGCCCTCCCCGATCCCGGAGACGCACCTGCACCCGATCCCGACGGCGGACGGCCCCGAGGCCGGAGCCCGCCGCTACGAGGCGACGCTCAAGGCCTTCTACGGCGCCGAGACGCTCGACCCCGCCCGGCCGCTCTTCGACCTCGTCCTGCTCGGGCTCGGCGAGGACGGCCACATCGCCTCGCTGTTTCCGGGCAAGGCCGCCCTCGACGAGACGCGAGCCTGGGCCGCCGCCGTGCCGGAGGCCGGGATGACGCCGTTCGTGCCGCGCGTCACCCTCACCTATCCGGTCCTGGCCTCGGCCCGGTCCGTCCTGTTCCTCGTGAGCGGGGCGGGCAAGCAGGATCCGCTCGCGCGGCTGTCGCAAGGAGAAGACCTACCGGTCGGCCGGATCGGCGGAAGCCCGCTCTGGTTCGTCGACCGCGCCGCCGCGGGCGCGTGAGGCTTCGCCTCAGGCGAAGTGCTTCGACAGCTTCAGCCCCTGCGCCTGGTAGTTCGAGCCGGCCCCGGCGCCGTAGAGGGTCTCGGGCACCTCGGCCATGCGCTCGTAGACGAGGCGGCCGACCACCTGCCCGTCCTCCAGCAGGAACGGTACGTCGCGCGAGCGCACCTCGAGGACCGCCCGCGCCCCCGACCCGCCGGCACCGGCATAGCCGAAGCCGGGATCGAAGAAGCCCGCGTAATGCACACGGAACTCGCCCACCAGCGGATCGAACGGCACCATCTCGGCGGCGTGGTCCGGGGGGACCTGGACGGCCTCCTTCGAGGCGAGGATGTAGAACTGGCCCGGATCGAGGATCAGCGCCCGCGACCCGTCGGTGGCCAGGGGCTCCCAGAAATCCGCCACCCTGTGCTTGCCCGGGGCATCGACGTCGACGAGGCCGGTATGGCGCCGCGCCCGGTAACCGATCAGCCCGTCGAACCCGGAGAGGTCCACCGACACCGCGACCCCTCCCTGGAAGGACGGCAGAGCGGCGCTGACCAGGGCTGAGCGCTCGTGCAGGGCGGTGAGTTCACCGTCGGTCAGGCGGACCTCGCCGCGCCGGAACCGGATCTGCGACAGGCGCGAGCCGGTGCGCACCATGACCGGGAAGGTGCGCGGCGAGATCTCGGCGTAGAGAGGGCCGCGATAGCCGGCCTCGACTTGGTCGAAGGCCGCGCCGCGGTCGGTGATGACCCGGGTGAAGACGTCGATGCGCCCCGTCGAGCTCTTCGGGTTGGCACCGGCCGAGATGTCGGCGGGAAGGGCCAGCCCCTCCTGCAACTCGGCGATGTAGACGCAGCCGGTCTCCAGCACCGCGCCCGGGCGCAGGTCGATCTCGTGCAGGGCGAAGGCCGCGATGCAGGCCGAGACCGGGCGCGTGCCCGGCAGGAAGCTGGTGCGCACCCGGTAGACCCGCGTGCCGAGGCGCAGGTCGAGGCTCGCGGGCTGGATCTGATCGGACGCGTAGGGGCTTGCCGGCAGGATGCCGCCGTCTCGCGTCAGTGCGGCGATGCCCTGCGCCGAGAGGATGCCGGGCCGATGATCGAAATCGCGCGTGGTGTCCATCTCGAAAGCCGCGTTCCCGTCCCGCCTGTCCGTGCCATCGATGCCGCCCGGATCGTGGTCTGCCAGAACGCACAAGTCGAGGTGAAGTCAATTGCCTCGGGGGTTCTTAAGTCTCGGCATCGTCTGCCGCCTCGCCGGCGAGCACGACCCGCGCGATGGCGAGGCGCGCGATCCCGCCCATCGCCAGCAGCCCGGCGAGCAGGCTGGCGAGAACGGCGAAGCCGTCCTGCCAGAACAGGAGGCCGGCGACGAACAGGAATGCGACCGCGAGCAGCCCCCGTTCCGAGGCCAGAACGAGGGACGGGAGGGCGACGCCGCGCGGGGCGGGACTGCGGCCGAGCGCGCTCCGTCCGGCGATCCGCCCGAGCCCGTCGAGGCCCAGGGCCGCGATCAAGGCAGCCGCGGCCCAGGCATTCGCCTCCGCATCGGCCCAGGCGTAGGCGATCGCGAGCGCTGCGAGGCCGAGCCCGGCGAGAACGGCGCCGACCGGGGTCTTGCGTGACGCGGGCATCGATGCGGCCAGGGTCTTGTCGACCATGGGCTGGAGGTTCCTTGGCGATGGACGGTGCCGGATGGGCGGCGAAGGCCGCTTCCGATGACGGCGGCACCGGATTTCCTTGGCCGGCCGAACGGAGTGCGGACGCGGGATCCGCGGCGTTGAACCTAGGGTCTTCGCCGCGATTGACGCGGTTTTCGAGGGCACGTACCACGGCACCGACCACCTGTCGCGCGGCCATCGACGATCTCCGGCGCGCGACCGGATCATGCCGGCCAGGGAGGCCGTTCACGGCGATGTACAAGGCCCAGACGCGCGGCATCAGCGTGACCGTCCAGCCCCGCTTCGTCGAGGAGGAATCCTCGCCGAGCGAGAGCCGCTACTTCTTCGCCTACACCGTCGAGATCGTGAACAACGGTTCCGAGCAGGTCCAGCTGCGCTCGCGCCACTGGCGCATCATCGATGGGCGCGGCACTTGCCAGGAAGTCCGCGGTGCCGGCGTCGTCGGCAAGCAGCCGGTGCTCGAGCCCGGGGAATCGTTCAGCTACACCAGCGGCTGCCCGCTCACGACGCCCGACGGCCTGATGGCCGGGAGCTACACCATGGCGACCAATGCCGGCGAGAGCTTCGAGGCCGAGATCCCGGCCTTCTCCCTCGACTCGCCGCACGTCCGCCGCAGCGTCCACTGAGCCGATGTCCCGGCGCGGGCAGCGGTTGACGCATCTCGAACTCCTCGAACGCCTGGTTTCGTTCGACACCGAGAGCTCGAAGCCCAACCTCGCCCTGATGGACGTCGTCTGCGACTATCTCGAGGGGTGGGACGTGCCGTTCGTCCGCGTTCCGAACGCGGCGGGCGACAAGGCTGCCGTGTTTGCGACGATCGGCCCGATGGTCGATGGCGGCATCGTGCTCTCGGGCCATACCGACGTGGTGCCGGTCGCGGGCCAGGCCTGGACCACCGACCCCTTCGCGCTGAGAATCGCCGACGGCCGCGCCTATGGCCGGGGTGCGGTCGACATGAAGGGCTTCTGCGCCCTGGCGCTCGCCGCCGTGCCGGATGCGCTCGCCGCCGACCTTCGGCGGCCGATCCACATCCTCCTGTCCTACGACGAGGAGACGACCTGCCTCGGCGTTGCCGACACCATCGCGCGGTTCGGGGCCGACCTGCCTCGGCCCGGCGCCGTCATCGTTGGCGAGCCCACCGGCATGGAGGTGGCCGATGCCCACAAGAGCATCGTCACCTATCACACCACCGTTCACGGCCACGAAGCCCATTCGGCCAAGCCGATGCTCGGCGCCAACGCCGTGATGGCGGCGGCCGACCTCGTTTCGGAACTCAACCGCATCGCCGACGCGATGATCGCGCGCGGCGATGCCTCGGGCCGGTTCGACCCCCCGGCCACGACGGTACATGTCGGCACGATCGCGGGCGGCACGGCGCGCAACATCCTGCCCAAGGTCTGCACCTTCCACTGGGAGTTCCGCGGCCTGCCCGACCTCGACATGGGCGAGATCCCGGCGCTCTTCGCCGCCAAGGTCGCCGCCGTGACCCGCGAGCGCCTCAACCGCTACGGCGAGTTCGGGCGGATCGAGACCGTGGAGGAGGTGGCGGTGCCGGGCCTCGCGCCGGAGCCGGGCTCCGAGGCCGAACGGCTCGCCCTGCGGCTGGCGGGGCGCAACCACACGATCTCGGTGCCCTATGCGACGGAGGCGGGGCGCTTCCAGGAGGCGGGCATCCCCACCGTGGTCTGCGGGCCGGGATCGATCGACCAGGCGCACCAGCCCGACGAATACATCACCCTCGCTGCACTGGATTCGGGGGCCGGCTTCATGCGCCGCCTCATCGGCGAATGCGGTGCTCCATGAGAACCGTCACGCCCCGCACCATCGCGGCCGACGGGCCGGTCAAGCTGCGGCCGCTGGAGCGCGAGGACCTGATGTTCGTGCATCAGCTCAACAACAACGACAGCATCATGCGCTACTGGTTCGAAGAGGCCTACGAGTCCTTCGCCGAACTGGCGCAGCTCTACGAGCGCAACATCCATAACCAGACCGAGCGGCGCTTCATCATCGCCAATTCGGAGGGCGATCCCGCCGGCCTCGTCGAGCTCGTGGAGATCAATCACCTGCACCGGCGCTGCGAGTTCCAGATCGCGATCCACCCGGCCTTCCAGGGGCAGGGCTACGCGCCTCGCGCCACCCGGATCGCGATGGACTACGCCTTCAGCGTGCTCAACATCCACAAGCTCTACCTGCATGTCGACCGCGACAACGCGCGGGCGGTGCGCATCTACGAGCGCTGCGGCTTCGAGCCCGAGGGCATCCTCAAGGACGAGTTCTTCGTCAACGGCAAGTACCGCGACGCGGTGCGCATGTGCCTGTTCCAGCCGGCCTATCTGGCGAGACGGGGTGGCGGCGACATCGCCGAGCCGGTGCTCAAGAGCTGACGGGCAAGGCCTGGGAGATCGGTCGGTCAGCCCTCGACTGCCCTCCGCGTCGCTGCGGGCGTCCGAGACAGGACCTCGACCAGCCCCATCAGTCAGGAAGCCGGGGCGAGATCGATACATATCGAGAAAAGGGGCGGCCGTTGAGCCGCCCCCTGGCTTGATCGAGACGCGATCAGTTGCGGCTGCTGCCAGCCGAACCACCACCCGCCGCACCGCCGGCACCGCCC